>JAPOQV010000420.1 GCA_026710565.1 Spirochaetaceae bacterium
GGAGGGGTGGGTTGACAACCAACGGATTACACCTAAGCCTACCTCTTGAGCTGTCCAACGGATCGGGACCACCTCAGTCGTCGGTGTCTTGACGAGCGCCGTAACCAAATGATCGCCTCGCCCTAACGCCCAAGTAACGCGGTTCGCCACTGACGAAGTGAGCGCAACGCCTACCACCGTTCGGGACCGGGAGCACGGCCGTAGCCGACCATGCAGATTAGTAGCTACCGTAATTCCGCCGCCGAATCATGTATCAATGAGGAGATTATCGATACCACGAAGGATCGACCAAGCCCCAGCTTACCTTCACAATGTCCCAATGGTCTTGCTCAAGCGTATATTCCGCCTGTCCCCACTTCCACCGCCGCCACCCCCGTCTTGGCTCACCGAGATAAGTCGCTTCGCTACTCAGAAAACTGAGAATGCAATCACTCTGTCTAAGGTCGATCCTATATCCATCGCGATGGGAGTAGGTACCGAAAGCATGGCCGACCTCTGTGCCGCCGATTACGGTGATGGCGCACGACGACTCGCGCGCTAGTTGAATCACCTCGAAGAGCACAAAATCACGTACGCCCTCCAAAGAAGTGCAGTCTCGATTTCGCCAATCCGAGCACCCGCCAATCGACGAGATTTGTATACCATACTCAGCGAGTTTCGAAGCAGCGTGGCTATGGCTCATGCTATCAGAGATGGCGGCCGGGGTCGCAACCAAAACAAGAACAAGAATCGAAGATAGCACTATGACTGGGCTGGTGCCCACCAAACGTTGGGACACCCCGCAGTTCAATCGGGCCTTGCTAGAGTCCCTCGTGGCCGCTCCCTCTCGCCCCATAGCTTTGCCCGCCGATCCGATTGCATTAGTCGTGCCAGTTTCACTTAAGCGTTGAACCCTCATTGCTCGAAGCGGATTACTCCACAGCCTTCGCTCGCACTTCCCTGCCTCCATAGAACGCCGACAGAAACGAGGAACTGCTACCTGAGTTTCCGTTGACAATTCGCTATCCTCCTTCCGGCTGTGTTGTGGAACCGGCTCTTCGCATCGCCGTCTCACTAGTGGTCCGTACCATCCGATTTTTACTCAACCTTGGAAAACCACCTGCTATGCAGGTGGTAATATCCCTCGGCTATGCCTTGAGACAGGATCGGGGTGAAATGGTGCATGGGAGAGCTCAATGAAGCGTACGCGTAATGAGGTGCGCCCGCCGTAGTGCTCGGAATCGCAAGGAGACCGGTGATGACTCTGCGGAAGAAGGTGTGTCTCGTGTACGAGAGCACGTTCGCATTCGCGCGTTTTGGAATGCTGAGATCCCGGAAGTCGTCCGTGAACCATACAGGACCGACAGCGGATGGCTCCTTTCAGGGGCTGCCCTGGAAAGCCACCGGCTTTGCCGGTGGTTGTGTACTACAATCGGAGGTATGGGAGAGGGAATCGTATTGACCGAGGCCGAGCATAGCGAGCTCGCCAAGCGGGCCAGGAGTCGCACCGGTCGAGCTGAAGAGGCGCGCCGTGCCAGCTTCATCCTGTTGCTTGCTGAGGGACTCACGTGGATGTGGTGTGCGAACGAGCGGAGTGTGGGCGCGGCTTCGTGGCGATGTGGGCTCGACGCTTTCGCGCCGAGTGATTGGCGGAGCCGTACAGCCGACACCGCGGTCAGAAGCCGTTTCGCTGCACGCCGAGCGTGGAGGCAAAGATCCTCAACGCCACGCGCCAGGCCCCGACCGATGGCTCTACGCTCTGGAGGACGCGCCGGTTGGCGGCCAAGCTGGGAGTGTCGCACATGATGGTGGCGCGGGTGTGGAGGAAGCACCGGCTGCAGCCGCACCGGTTGGAGCGCTACATGAGCTCCAACGATCCGGACTTCGAGCAGAAGGCGGCCGACATCATCGGGCCGTACCTGAACCCGCGGGCGCAGGCGGCGGTGTTCTGCGTGGACGAGAAGACGGCGATTCAAGCGCTGGAACGCAACGACCCGGTGCTGCCGCTGTCGCCGGGGCGGGCCAAACGGTATGGGTTCGAGTACTACCGGCACGGCACGCTGGCGCTGTACGCGGCGTTCAATACGAAGACCGGCGAGGTGCTCGGCAAGACCGCGTCGCGAAACACCTCGGAGCAGTTGGTGGCGTTTCTGCGCGACATTATGGCGCATCAGCCGGCTGCTGGTCAGGAGATCCATGTGATCGCCGACAACCTGTCGGCGCACAAGACGAAGCGAATGCAGGAGTTCTTGAGCGAACATCCGACGGTCCGGTTGCATTTCACACGCCGATCTACTCATCGTGGTTGAACCAAGTTGAAGTCTGTGGTTTGCGAAGATCTCACGGGACGCCATCACCCGCGGAGTGTTCAGTTCGGTGACCGATCTGAAGAACAAGCTGATGAGATACATCCGCGAATACAACAAATCCTCGCGTGGTGAAGTGGCACTACGTTGATCCATCACGACACATCGGTGCATGACTACTCGTTACGGACCACTAGTTCTCCCGTTTCTTTGGGCACGCGTCGGTGGCTTGGGTTAGTCTGAGAATTGGCGTGTTTGAGGTCGATGTGTGGGATGACCGTCGCAGGCAATCAACCGCCTCCAAGCTGGAGTACTCTGGACGGATGAGTCTAAACAACAGGTAGCCCGCTGCGCAGTGAGGCGAGGCCATCGATGTTCCACTCATTGTTCCGTAGACCGAAGGATGTGGTCCACGACCCTGCGGGTCGAAAGCAACCGCACTCTTGATATTGACGCCCGGACAGGAAAGGTGCCCCCCTGTGTTCGAAAATGGGGCGCGTCGGCCGTCTATGTCGTGCGCCTCCACAATGACCCCGCTCTGAGCGATCCCTTCTTCGCGTGCTGTGACAGCCGCCCAGTTGAACGGGGAAGCGTACTTAACACTGATCGGATTACTCAATCCTAGGCTGTCGTTTCCGGCAGCCGAGAAGATCACCTCTCCCTTCTCGTCAGCACGCTCCAATACAGGAAGTAGCGGTTCTGCCGAACCGGCCACGAGCTTTCGCACTGGCTCTGATGCCGGTAGATCAGGGTTAATGTTTTTCCGATGCCAGTCATAACCGATACTCACGTTCAGCACTTCCATATCGTCAAAGTCCAACATTAGGAGTGCCTTCGTACTAAGGGGAGCAGTTACGAGTCGAGCGCGAATCGAACAATTCGGAAGTACCCCGCGGATACCGCGTCCGTTGTGTCTTCCGCAGGCAATTCCGGCCACGTGGTTTCCATGGTCATGCGCGGTCATCCCTATCAACGACTCAACGAAGTGAAGATCTTCATGTTCGGCGAATCCGGTGTCGAGTACACCTATCACCACCGCCTCGTGCGTCTCTGAATGACTCCACAGTCGGTTGGCTTCAGTGTCGATGACTCCCCAGTTGATCGTTTCCTCAGGTTCCGAAATGATGACGCTCACGGGGCTTAGTAGGTTATCTACTGTGGTACCGGAGTCCTGTTGATTTCCGAGCAGTAGGTCAGGCGCTGCGCTACGAACGATGGGATCGCTCTGGAAATACTCGCTTGCCGCCACCAATCCAAGAAACAGTGCTTGATTTGCTTCGCGCGGAGTGCTGCCGGCCATCTGAGACGAAACGTAGGACTTGAGGTCTACCTCAATCTCAATGGCGCCGATTTCAGGGAACGTTTGCACGACACGAAGGTCAAGTCGGTCTACGTAGTCGCGAACTTGGCTCGGCAATGCGTCAGGCTCGAACCTCAGAATCATAGAGTTGCGGGCGGCGAATGGCGAACTCTTTAGGTTTTCACTAAGAGGGTAGTCATTGTAACGAGAAACGTCGCTCGAACTGTCCAGTCCAAGCGGGTAGATATCAAGCAGATTCAATGAAACGGGCCCTGATGGAAGAATCAGAATGTCAAGATAGTCAGGCTTGTGTCCTGGAGGTGTCGACGGTGTTGCGACAGGAAGCGCCCTGATAGCGTTTTGGGTTTCCAGTGACGGAAGTGTTGTGTTGTCGTCGCCGATTGCCGTGTAGGAGGTCACAATCCCCAAGGCAAGGATCGAAACCGATGCGGCTAGGCTTGACCTATCAATCGCAGACACTACTTATACCTCCTGCGGCGGTTATTGATGGGATCTTACTGAGCGATGTCCTTTAGTCAGTCCATGACGAATCAAGTCGAACGGTCGCCTTGCTTAGCGGGAAGGGTAAAAGGGTGTCCGGTCGAACAGATTCCGTGGCCTCATGTCAAATCCAGCCCACATAGCAAGGGCGACACCGTTAGCGTAAGGGCTGCCAAGGGCCACGCCATCTTCGGAACGAGGAAGATGGAGCATGGGCGTGACATGCCACAGTACCACATCGGCGTCTTGAATGGGTTCGTCGTTAACGTACTGCAATAAGTCAGGGAAATACTGCTCGATCGGTCTATTTACCGTTACCCAAAAATCGTTGCGCAAGTACAGCTCCGCATGGCGAACGACTCCCCGATAGAGCGGACGCAATTCGTAGGAAGTTTGTTCTCCGAATCCGTTTATCAGGCGGGAATCGACGACAGCAATTTGGGTGAATTCGGTCGGGGCGAAATCCGTTGGTCCCTCCCGTCCACCATTGAACGGAGTGACGGCGTTCTGCCACGAAGGGCTGCCTACAGTCTCGACGTGTCGCAGAACGTAGACTGAGTCGCCAAGGTGGCCGTTCAGGTTGACATCGATACGCCATAGTGCGTTGTGGGTGTGGGGCTCACTTGCCTGCCCCGGAAGGTTCACTGCGGTACCAGCTATGCGAAACTTGATGGTACCGTCGTCGTGGAACTCATAGCGTATTATGTAATTGTAATTGGCGGCATCCAACGTTCCCCACAGGAGGAGTTTCTGGCCTCGTACTACCAAGTCATCGTTCTTCCACAAGGGTCCTTTGTCGACGACTTCGCGGACAACCTTGTCGTCACGTCCGACGATTCGACCGCAAGGACCGGTATCCCTCGCGGTCACCTCGACGAGGTCGAAGCTAAAACCGGAGAGGTCGGCATACCGTGGATTGCCACTTTGATAAGGTACGAACAATTCCGACAATCCGGCACGCCCGAGCACCTGAACAAACTCCCGATTCGGCGCGGGCATAAAATACGCGCCTGTTATGAAGAGAGCCTTGCCTATGTCGTGGTCGAAAGTGACGTACCACGCGGTTTCCAGTGGGCCGGAAGCAGGGAACTCTTGGTAGGCGATTGAGCTGGTGCCTGAGGCTTGCGGACCGTTCGGCGTTGGCGAGTGCGTGAGGCATGCTGCTGCGGACTGAGAGTCGGAGGGTTGGGCGCCGGCAGTCGCAGCGACAAGCCCAACAATCAGGCTATAAGCTATAGCTCTCGATGCATGCAAGATAGTCTTATTCATGCAGATCATCCAAAGTGACGACTTCCAAGTCGGTCAGGTTGACAAAGGTCGGGGGTAGGCGCAAATAGCCGCTACGGGTCTTCAATAGTGCCATCACTACGCGCTTGTCGAAAAACTGGTCCTTGGGGTCCTGTGTGCGAGTGAGCAGCAACTCGACTTCGATGCCGTCGACATCAGCTTCCAAGAATTCGGTGATATGAGGATCGGAAAGAACCAACCTCTCGGCAGTAGCTCGTTCGATCTCGGCCAGTGGGGCGCTGCTACCGCTGGTTTTGCGAGTGGTCAAGAGTTCGCCCTTGACCAGATCGACCAAGCTGCGGATGGTTTCGTTCGATTGGTAGTCGTAGGTCGTAACGATAGCGAGCCGAGTCGACGGGTTGTTGTCATCAACGCTTTCGACGCTCGATAACACTGTCGTTGCTTCAGAGGATCCGGCGTCAAGTGGGGAAACCCTCAAAACGGCAAGGGTCGCTGTGGCTACGAGTACTGCTTGGTCGCGCTCGTGGTCGGTGAGCCGTGATCTTGGGACCGGTAATGCCGATGCGGGGTGTTCGGTGTCTTGAGGCACGGCGAGTGTCGATGCGGAGAGGAACAGAGTAAAAACGATAGTTCGAAATATTGAAATCCTAGTAGACCGGTGGTACATAATCGAGTCCTCTGAGGCATTGAAGGAGGCTGGCGGACTTGCGGAGTCGCGCGTGTCGGAATAGCAGCACGGGGCAGTGTTCGCGGTGTTCACCGGTCCGGTATCCGAACCACTTGTGCGGTGCGGCATCGAGCCGGGGACCACCGGGGAGTGGGTTAGCTTGTCATGGGACGGGCCGAGCCGCGTCGAAGGCGGAATATGAGTTGTATCCGTTCGACTCAGTCGGTGAATCGGTGAGGGACAACGCGTGACGCGCACATGGTTCGTAACCAACGTAGGCTGACCTTCTAGAGTGGTATGGTAACTAGGATTGGAAATCGTGTCAAAGGAGCGGAAGGCGGAATAGGGTGCGGCTCCTTTACGACGGCCTCTATGTTCATAACGATACATGAGTTAGATACGATCGACCACACGTCGTGGGCTGTTTCGGGCACCCTATCGCCTCGGTGGAGCCATAGGTGCCCTGGTGCCGGACGGGTCGCCCACATCACCCCGAACCCGCAAGGGCCGACCCGCCTGCGCACCCCCGCGCCCCACCGAACCCTCGTCCACTAAATCTCGCTGGCGCCGCCGTCCGTCTCAGGAAGCTCGCTCACTTCCCGACGGCCTCACTCACACACCCTGGGTCCCTGGGTGGTCGTCGCAAAGGAGCCGCACCCGGCGGAATAAGAGAGCCCGCGGGCGGGGTCCGAGGAGCGGGAGACTTTGGGAGAACTCGGCATCAGAGCGCCGTAGCGACCAAGTCGCCCACCTCGGTGGTGGAGTAGCCCATCCTGCCGGCGGACATGCTCTGCATCTTCGGCGTGGTAGCCCGGATCGCGTTCTCGACCCCCTCTGCGACGCGCGGGCCAGGTTGTCCAGCCCCTTCTGCTCGCCGGTGACCGACAGCAGCATGCCCATGGCGGCGATGGCCGCGATCGGGTTGATCACGTTCTTGCCGGTGTACTTCGGCGCCGAACCGCCCATGCACTTGAACATGCTGCAGCCGCCCGGATCGGGGTTGATGTTGCCGCCGGCGCTGACGCCCAGACCGCCCTGAATCATGGCGCCGATGTCGGTGATGATGTCGCCGAACATGTTGGGCACCACGACCGTGTCGTAGTACTCCGGGTTCTTGACGAACCACATGCAGGCGGCGTCGATGTGGTTGTAGTCACGGGTCACGTCGGGGTACTCGGGGCCCATCTCGTGGAACGCGCGCTCCCACAGGTTGGCCGCGTAGGTGAGCACGTTGGTCTTGTGCACGAGCGTGAGCTGCATCTTGTCCTTGCGTCGTCGGCACAGCTCGAAGGCGTAGCGCAGGCAGCGGTCGACGCCGAAGCGGGTGGCGATCATCTCCTGGGTCGCCACCTCCTGCGGGGTGTTCTTGCGCAGGAAGCCGCCGGCGCCGCAGTACAGGTCCTCGGTGTTCTCGCGCACGACCTCGAAGCTGATGTCCTCCGGCCCCTTGTCCTTGAGCGGCGTGTCCACGCCGGGGTAGAGCTTGATGGGCCGCAGGTTGATGTACTGGTCGAGCTGGAAGCGGATGGCCAGCAGCAACCCCTTCTCCAGGATGCCCGGCGTCACTTCCGGGTGGCCGATGGCCCCCAGGTAGATGGCGTCGAACTGGCGCAGCTCGTCGATCTGCTGCTCGGTGATCACCTCGCCGGTGGCAAGGTAGCGCTCCCCGCCGTAGTCGAAGTCGACCCGCTCGTAGGAGATTCCCTCCAGCGGGGCCACCGCCTCCAGCACCTTGCAGGCCTCGGCGGTTACCTCCGGTCCCGTGCCGTCACCGCCGATGACGGCGATCTTTATCGAATCGGACAACTGTTCCTCCCCTTGTGCGGCGCGATCCTACCAGATCTCCCGCCGGCCGGCATGGCGATTCGGTCGCTGAGCGCGGCAGGGACCTCACGCTGGCGTGCGTCCTATGCTCCGGGGAATCCGACAGGACCCCACAGGAGGTGCCCATGGCCGACGCAACGACCGCGACGAACCACAAGACACCCGGCTACGAGCGCTGGCCCGAGCAGAAGCGCCGGCGGCTGGTGACCGAGGAGTACGAGTACGACTTCCCGTTCCACTACGCCAACGTCACCGTGAACCGGCGGTTCTACCGGGGAAGCGAGTTCCACGGCGTGGAGATGAACGTGGTCAACTCGCCCAACGGCGTCGAGGGCTACACGCCGATGGCCGCCGACTCGATCCTCGTCGAGGAGACCCATCCGATCGTGCGCATCGCCGTGATCGGCAGCGCCTGCACGCCGCCGGGCTACGTGCAGATCGAGTGCGACGTCCTGCCCGAGTGGCGGCAGCCGCCCGAGCTCGAGGGCGTGATGCCGGTGCGCATGCGCGCCACCGACCTGTGGGGCGGCCACCTGCGCGTGGACCAGTGGTACTCCCGCGACGAGCGGCCCGCCGACTTCAAGGGGGTCGCCTACGACCCGCTGCCGGAGTCGACCAAGGAGCGCTATCCGTTCCTGAGCGACGGCTCACAGAAGGCGCACTACCGGGAGTTCCCGCACACCGGCATGTCGTGCGCGACCTTCGAGACGCCGCCGAGCCGCAGGATCACCGTGATGGGCGGCAGCCAGCCGCCGGGCTGGCCGACCGACAACTACCCGGACGACCAGCACTACTCGTTCCGTACGCTGCGCACGATCGTCCGCCTGCCGGACGGCGACTGACCGGGCGGCCGCTCGGCGTCACGCTTGCGGGGCATCCTCGACCGCGAAGGAATAGAGACTGCAGTCGCGGGAGAAGAAGCGCAGCTTGGCGCCGCGGGCCAGCACGTCCCGCGGCAGCCCGGCACGGCTCGTCCAACGCACGGCGTGGCGCGTCGCGTCACCGTGGAACGGCCGGCACGCCGCTCGCTCGTAGCCGGGCGCCACGCGGTCGGCGGCGTCGGCAAGCTCGACCTCCAGGTAGCCCTTGGGGCCGCAGCGGGCGTTGACGACCAGCTCGGAGCCGGGGCTCGTGAACGGGCGGGTCACGAAAAGCGCCGGCCGCACGGTGGAGTCGAGCGAGCAGAACCCGTCGGGCCGCAGCGTCGCCAGCCCCAGCGCCGTCTTGGTGACGCCGGGCTCGTCCGGCATGTCCAGCCCCTCGCGCTCGCCGAACAGGTACCAGTCGTGGTGGCAGGCGGCGCCGCCGTAGTAGATGCGGATCGCGTCGTCGCCCTGGATGACCGAGGCGCCCACCTCGACCATGTACGGGTCCCATGAGCCGGGGCTCAGGCCCAGGAAGGTGCGCCCGCGCTCCATGCGCGTCCAGTCGTAGGCGTTGCGGCTGTACAGAAGCTGCACGTCCACCGTGTTGTCCACGGCGTGGAAGACGTTGAGGAAGCCGACGTAGTACTCGCCGGCGCGGATCACCGGCAGGGAGTAGAACCCCTCGTCCAGGTTGTCCTGGCGGTCGTCCGGGACCAGCAGCTCGCGCAGGGTCGGCCACTGGTCGAGCCGGTTGCTGTTGGTCACGAACACGCGGCGCTTGTTCATCAACAGCGGGTTGTCCGGGTAGTAGGGCGAGTTCCAGCTCCCCGCCAGGTGCACGGGCTGGTCGCGGAAGCTCAGCCGGTCGCCCATCGCCGTCTCGCGCACGGTGAGCAGGTATTGCCCGGTCTCGACGTCGGGCAGCACCATCATCTCGTCGCCCAGGCGCCGCTCACGGATGCGGCCGACCGTGATCGGCTCCTCGCCGCCGGCCCAGGAGCGGCCGTCGGTGGAGTGCGCGACGCGGATCTGTGACTCGGTGACGCTGAGCTGCTCGGAGAGCTGGCGCCAGTACAGGGACTTGAATCGCCGGGCCGGGTCCTGCTCCAGCTCGTCGCGGAAGAAGCACGCCACGTACACTTGGCCGTGGCGGCCGCCGCCCAGGCAGATGTTGGTCTTGCGGCCGTCGACCTCCAGGTAGTCGAGCTCGGGCTTGCGCCACTCGATGCCGTCCTCGGACTCGGCGTACAGCCAGCGGTTGTCGGTGGTCTCGAACTGGAACCCGGAGACCATGAACGCCTCCGACAGAGACTTCCGGCCGCCCGTCGCCGCCGGCCTCGCCTTGGGGGTGTTCGCCATGAAGGTCCGGTAGTCCCACGCGTAGTCGCAGTACCAGCACTTGTAGAGTTGCTCGTCCGGATCGTGGGCGACGCACATGGTCCCGGTGCGGATGTAAGGGTCCTGCTCCCACGGGCGGTCCTTGCGGATCAGGGGATTGCGTTCGTGCTTGACGGGCAGGTGCATGCGCCGGGTCATGGTCTGCACCATCTCGATGATGTGGTTGTCGAAGAAGAGCTGCCGGCGCGTACCGATGTCGATGTTCATGGGCTCATCTCCATGACGGCGGTGGGTTCGCGCATGGTAGCGTAGCGCCTCTCCGATGGCGTGGCGGCGAGGGGAGGAGATCGTCCTCATGGATGTCCTTACACTGGACAGCGTGCCGCACTTCGCGCTGCGCGCGTGGCCTCCCGGCCGTCAGATCCTTCACCGCGACGTCGTGGCCGGCAAGGTGATCCTCGCCCGGTCCATGACGGTCGTCCACGACCGGGACGACGAGGTGGCGCTGTATCAGGCGTGCGGCGGGCCCGTCACGGTGGTGGACACCGCGTGGGCCGTGGATGTGATGACTCGCGAGGGACTCCGCGGCCTCACGATTGCCGACTGGCCGTACATCTCACGGGCCTGGACGGATACCAACGTCCTGATGCTCACCGCGCCGGAGACGTGGCACAGCGTGTGGCTGATGTGGGAGGCGCCGACCTGGGAATTCCGGTGCTGGTACGTGAACCTGCAGACGCCGCTGAAGAGGACGGCGCGGGGGTTCGATACGTCCGACAGGGCGCTCGACGTGGTCATCGCTCCGAACGGCGACCACACATGGAAGGACGAAGACCACCTCGAGCGCGCGGTCGAGGTCGGCTGGATCTCCGCCGCCGATGCGCGGCAGGTCAGGAGCGAGGGGGAGCGGGTGATCGAGCGCGCAGCGCGACGCGAGTATCCCTTCGACGGGGAGCTGATCCAGTGGCGGCCCGATCCGAAGTGGCCGATCCCGGAGCTGCCGGCCGACTGGGCCGCGAATGCAGGAGAGTAAGCCGGCATCGTCGTCTTGACCATGCCGGATCCGTTCTCTAGTGTCGCCGTACGATACCGTTATCCGAGGAGACAACGCCGAGATCGTCTTCAACAGCGACGCCGAGGTGCTTCCAAGGACAACGACGTGTTCATGATCGGCATCGACATACCCGTTCCCGGTTTCCCCTTCATGGGAGCTGACAACTACGGAATCTCACAGATGACGGGCACGTGGTTTGCCGATCATGTCGAGGAGATCTACGGCGGCTGGGACAACGTGGACGTGGTATTTCTGAGCTGGACCGCGGCCAGTGGTGAGAGCACGGCGCTCAGAACCACCGGCGTCGCCGATGTCCTGACCGCACGATTCGGCGCGACGGGAGTGCTCGACGGAGAGGGCTCGAAAGTGGTCAGCGTGAACGCCACCGGCCTGGTGGAGGGTGGCCAGGAGGAGATACTGAACGCGCTGGCGGCGCACCCGGACGCGGAGAACATCGTCTACTTCACCTGGAACAATCCGGAGGCTGCCGGCGTGGTCGAGGGCGCCAAGCTCGCGGGCAGATGGGATCCTGACAAGTGGACGGTGATCGGGATGGGAATCGACGAGTTCGGGACGGAGCTCATGGAAGCCGGGGAGCTGGACGTCGACGTCAACTTCCACTTCGACGAGTACGCCAGATACCTCATCCCCGGCGCGCTTGCGCACATGCACGGCAATCCCGTTCCTTCACACATGTTCGTGGAGATGGAGCTCCTGGAGAGCCCGCAATACCGGTAGCCAAGCGAGGGTGCGCGTTAGATCTGGCGGCGTGTGACGGCTCGACGCCGGCGCAGCCGCCAAGTTCATGATGCTACCGCGCGAACAGGTTGGCCGTGCACAGACGCAAAAGGACCCGGCGCACGAGGACCCCGCGCAGAAGGATCCGGATCAGCAATACCGTTGCGATCCTGTTGGTGACCGTCGCCATGGTAGGGGCCTTCGCGGTCATCGGCGAGTCGTCCGGCAACAACTTCGTGTCGCTCGGCAACTTCAAGACGCTGCTGCGGAGCATGGTCATCTCCGGGGTGATCGCGCTCGGATTGACCCCGCTCATGATAGCGAGGGGCCTGGATCTGTCGTTCGGTTCCAGCCTCTCGTTCAGCTCGGTCATCACCGCGCTGTTGTACACCAACATGGGCGTCAGTCTCTGGATTGCCCTGCTCGTCGCGGTGCTGGTGTGCGTTCTGGTCGGGATGCTGAACGGCGTCTTCATCGTGAAGCTCAAGCTCATCCCCCTCCTGTTTACCCTGGGGATGTTGTTCATCCTGAGGTCGCTGGCGCTGTACGCCGCCACCATCGGGGAGGAGGGCGCCGTGGGACAGGGCTCGCAGGGATTCATGATCCTCGTCATGAGCGACGAGTTGTACGGCTTCTACACCGGGTCCTTTCTGCTGGTCCCCCTCATGTTCTGGGTGCTCGTCGTGCTGGTCGTCGTCTACTGGCTGACGATGGACTACACCAAGCTGGGAGCCTGGATCAAGGCGATCGGCGGCAATCCGGAGATCGCCACCATCTTCGGTATCAGGACCGACCGCATCCTGATGCTGCTCTACGCCTCCGCCGGGCTCCTGACCGGTATCGCCACCATCATGATGGTCTCGGCGTCCGGGGTCGGATCTCCGTTCTTCGGCGACACGATGCCTCTGAGAGTGCTGTCGGCCGTTCTGATCGGGGGGGTAGCCCTTACCGGAGGCAGCGGCAACGTGTTCGGCACGGTGCTGGGTACGGTAGCCATCACCGTGCTGTACAACGGACTTGCCACCATGAATGTCGGCTCGAACTACATCCTGGTCATCCAGGGTCTGATGTTGATCGTCATCGTGGCCTGTTATGCCTGGCGTGACCGGCGGCAGGTTGCAAGTGACTGACACGTCGGCGTCCGGGGTCAGGCCGGCGGCTCGCAGCGCAATGCGCCTGTTGAACGCGAAGTCCGTGCTGCCGGTTCTGACCCTGTTCTACGTCGTGATGATCGCCGCCTTCTCGCTGGCCAACCCCATCTTCATCAGCGCACAGAACATCGGCAGCATCATTCTCAACCTCGGCATTCCCGGTATCGTGGCCATCGGCCTGACCTTTGTCGTGCTCTCCGGTCACGTCGATCTCTCGGTCGGCTCGATATTCGCGTTCTCCGCCTACATCACCGGGATCCTGATCCAGGAGGGAAGCGGCGTACCGATACCCGTCGGAATAGCCATGGGACTGCTGACCGGTGCTGCGGTTGGCGCGCTCAACGGCTTCGTGGTTACGGTGCTCGGCGTCAACTCGATCATCACGACACTCGGCACCATGGCGGTATTCAGGGGCCTGGCCCAGCTCCTGGGCAGCAACACCTATCTCACCAGAATCGAGAATGAAGCGCTGCTGTTCCTGGGCCGCGGCTATCTCTTCGACTACATCCCGGTGACATTCGCGTACATGGTTGCGCTCCTGGCGATCTGCTCGCTGATCCTTGGCTTCACCAGATACGGGAGACACGTATACGCCACGGGCGCCAGTGAGATGGTCGCCAGGTTGTATGGCGTGGCGACCGGGAAGATACAGTTCTCCACATTCGTCATTTCCGGATTGTTCTCTGCGGTTGGGGGGATCCTGCTCATGTCACAGCTCGCGCGGGCGTCCTACACGGCGGGGGAGGACCTGACCTTCAAGGCGCTCACGGTGGTGATCCTGGGCGGCATATCTCTCTCCGGCGGGCGGGGAGCGATGATCGGAGTGCTGGTCGCGATCTTCATCGTGGGCTCCATCGCCAATGGGCTGGCGGTCGTGCATGTCCCGATCAACGCCAGGGATGCATTCACGGGACTGGTTCTGATCGGGGCGATCGTCTTCGACTCCATCAGAAACAGGAATCTGGCGGCAGCCTAGCATGGCGCATCAGCAGGAGTCGGATGTGAACGGCGATGCCATCCTGGAAGTACGCAACATCAGCAAGAGCTTCGGCGGCGTCAAGGCGGTCGATGACGTGGACGTGACGCTCCACAGGAACGAGATCATGGCAGTCGTCGGCGACAATGGCGCCGGCAAGTCCACGCTCATCAAGATGATTTCAGGCGTCTACAGCCGGGACAGCGGCACGATCCACGTGAACGGTGAGCTCGCTCACATCGAGAGCCCGATGGACGCGAAGAACTACGGGATCGAGACGGTGTACCAGACCGAGAGCCTGATCAAGATTCTCGATGCGCCCGCGAACATCTTCCTGGGCAGGGAGAAGGTGAGGGACGACATCCTGGGCCGCCTGTTCAAGGTCCTGGACTTCGACTTCATGAAGAGAGAAACCGAGCAACTCCTCGAGCGATTCGGCATCACGTTGATGGACATCAAGGGCGACACCCGCGACCTCTCCGGCGGACAGGCACAGACGGTGGCCATCGGCAGGGCCGTCTACTGGGGAGGCAAGATCCTCATCCTCGACGAGCCCACGAACAATCTCGGCGTCGTGCAGGAGCGGAGGGCGCTGGATCTGATCCGCAGGCTGAGAGACGAGTTCGACATGACCATCATCGTGATCAGTCACAACCTCAAGCACGTCGTGGAACTCGTGGACCGGATCGTCGTGCTCAGGAACGGCAAGAAGATGAGAGAGCTCGTGAAAGACGATACGGACATGAACGAGATCGTGTCCCTGATCACGGGAGCGACCGAGTGAGCTAGGCGACCGGAGACGCCTCGGCCAGAATACGCTCGGCTTTCTGCGCCTGCTCGGAGTCGGGGTTCATGGTCACGATCCGCTGCAGGTGCAGGCGTGCCAGCGGGTCGCCTTCGCGTGCCCGCTCGACTGCCTCGGCGAAACCCTTCTCCTGGAAGCTGGTGTCCTTGTCGATCACCTCGAACTCGTACTTCCGCCAGTAGTAACGCAGGTCCTCGGACCCGTTCCACGTCGCATACACCTGATCCCACGACAGCGGCTGGTGGCCGGACAGGTGAGGGTCGAGCATGTGGTCGGTCACCGGGGAGCCCATGCGCTGATAGCGGTTGTCCAGCGACACGCGCAAGCGGTCCGGCGTCACGTTCGGCAGGGCGCCGTGAATGGTCAGGGCGTGGAAGAACAGCACGTCCCCGAGTTGGTAGTCGGTGGAGACCCAGCCGTCCGGGTGTTCCTCCGGGTCGATGCTGAGGCTGCCGGCCCCGAGCGAGAAGTGGTGATCGACCACCCGGCCGACGCGGTGCGAGCCCGGCAGCACCGCCAGCCCGCCCAGGTCGCGCGGGCAGTCGCCGACCGGATGCCAGCAGGAGTACACGTCCATGCTGCTCTGGAAGTGGACGAAGTCCTGGTGGATGGGCGTGGTGTGCTCCGTGAACTGCGGGAACCAGATGCGTGCGATCTTGTGCGGGAACGCGAACACGGGCCCGTGGATGACCTTGCCCAGAACGTCCATGACCTCCGGCCAGTGTCCGGCGCGGTGGAAGCTCTCCAGCCGGTAGACCTGGTGGTAGACGTCCACGTAGTCGAGGTCGCCCTCCGTGCAGCGCCTGGTGGCGTCGGCGATGCCGTCCATGGGATCGGTGCCGGGCACCAGCCAGCCGTTGGCGGCGATGACCTCCATCATGTCGCGGCGCAGCGCCCGAAGCCGGTCCGGGTCGAGGAGGCCGCGGAAGAAAAGGTACCCCTCGTCGTCCATGCGCCGCCGCAACTCAGCCGCGTCGGTCAGCGCGTCGTTGGAGACACGAAACTCACCAAAGTTCTCGATCATGGAAACCGATTATGCCATGAGTCCCATTCGGTGCCGAGGGGCTTCCGTGCTGGCGTCTCAGGTGGAAGCTCGCCTACCGCGATCGGCTCGGCAGTACCTGAACCGCGAGACCGGGAACGCGGGCAAAGTGCCGTGCGTCACCGTCGCTCGGCGTGGATGGCGACCGTCGAGTCGATCAGGAGTCCCACGGCTGGCGGTGCTCGCTCGGCTCTCCGGCAAGAATCGCCAGCAGATCGTCGCCAAAGCGGCCGTCCAGCACCACCGGCGGTCGCTCGTGGAGCACACGCACACACTCGGGCGCGTGCCGGCCGGTCGTCGTGGGAGCCGCCATGACGCAGACGTCCTCTCCGCGGCGTCGAATCACGAACCGGTGCCCACGCTCGACCTCATCGAGCAGCATGGAGAAGGAACGACTCGCCTCGGTAGCGGAAACCCGATGCAAGCCATCAGGGGTAGCTGACTCATGGTCCACTTTTCTGATGCTCTCGCCCGGGTGTCTTCGTGTCAACCAGTGAGTGAGGCTCGAAGGGATGTATCGGATCCCCTGTATCGTGAGAAGGACGAGCGCTACCATGGCGATCATCGAACGGGAACCTCGAGCCAGCCGTGCCGCTCCTCCTTCACTGGACCAGATCCGCCCTGGGCTGGCTGCGTTCTGCGCCGGCCATGGGATCACGAGAGCGATCGTCTTCGGTTCCTACGCCCGTGGCACGCAGACCCGGAGGAGCGATCTCGACCTGGTGATCGTCATGGATACGGCGAAGCGATTCCTCGACCGGTACGACGAAGTCAAGGACATCCACGATCTCGTGCCGGACGTGCACGTGGAGATGCTGATCTACACCGAGGACGAGCTGCGTGCGATCGAGCATCGCCCTTTCGTGCGGCAGATACTGCGGGAAGGCGTCGTCGTTCATGAGTGAGGAAAAGAACCACGCCGAAGCGGTGCGGTGGTTGGGCACGGCGCGCGGTGACCTTGCGACGGCACGGGTGCTGCTCGCCAACGAGCGCTATGCGCACTCATGCTTTCATGCGCAGCAAGCTGCGGAGAAGGCGATGAAGAGCCTGTGGCACTCGCTCGATCGCGATCCGTGGGGCCACTCGGTGCGCAAACTGATCGATGACTTGAAGGAGATCCACGCGGACCACTACGCCCGCTTGCAGGACATCGTCCCCATGGCCGCCGAGCTGGACCGTCTCTACATCCCGACCCGATACCCGAACGGCTTGCCGGGCATTCTCCCGGACCAGGCGTACTTCGAGCGTGATGCGGAACGCGCGCTCGGCATCGCGGAGCGGCTGATCGGCCGCATGGAAGCGCTCCTCGGTCAGACCAGCCCGCCGCTCCCCGGCGACTCGACGGAACCGTCCGGCGCAGCGCCGGCGGACGGCGGACCTTGACATCGGTTCCGTCGCTTCTACGCTATCGGGAGCGGTCCCGATGACGTACAAGTACGAGGAGCTCGGCAGCGGCGTGGCGGTCCCGTGCGTGCGCATGGACCTGAGCGGCTCGAACGGGCCGCGGGCCGGCGGGCAGATCAGGGACCGGATCTTCGAGATCGTCGACCGGGAAGGGGCGTTGCTGTTCCGCGGCGCCGGGATCGAAGGCCCGGCCGGGTATGCCGAGTTCCTGGCGGCGATCGGCTTCCGCCACCACTCCTACGTGGGCGGCACGGCGCCGCGCACGGACCTCGGCCGCGGAGTATATACGGCGACCGACCTGCCTCCCGACACGACCGTGATGATCCACCAGGAGATGAGCTACCTGGACGATGTCCCCGACTACGTCTCCTTCTACTGCCACGTGCCGCCCGGGAACGGCCAGAAGACGAACCTGATCGGCGACATGCGCCGGCTGTCCGCGGAACTGCCGGATGAGCTCAGAAGGAAGTACCACGGAAGGCGCGCCCGCCTGCGCCGCACGCTGCGGACCGAGGGGAGCGAGCGGGTCGTCTCCCGCAGGGAGAGGAGCTGGCAGGAGGTCCTGGGCACCGGCGACCGGGGGGAGGCGAGGGCCATCGCCGCGCGCAAGGGCTGGGACCTGACCTGGACCGCGGACGATTCGCTGATCTTCCTGCAGGAGCCGGCGCGGTTCTTCCGGCCGCATCCCGTGCACGGCGAGATGTGGTGCAGCCAGGGCCTGCACTATCAGCCTGCGGGCCGGCGTTTGGTGGCCGAACGCGATGGCAGGATGGGGGACGCCCTGCGGATCGCCACGGCCATGGAGGAGGCGCCGGACAGCCTGGACGCCATGGTCATGGAGGACGGCAGCGCGGTGCCGGCGGAGGACTGCGCTGCCTGGTTCGAGCTCTGCTCGGCGGCGCAGGTCTCCTACGCGCTCGCTCGGGGCGAGATGATCATCCTGGACAACATGCTCATGGCACACGGCAGAACGACGTTCACCGGCACGCGCACCATGTACGCGGCCCTCGGCGACCGCGCAAGGTAGTCGGAGCCGCCCTCCGACCCGTCTCTATCGCGCTTGGGCTGCCAAGTGCTCCACCCGTATCTCCTCGAGCAGCACGCCCCAGGTCTTGCCGGGATGGTCGCGCAGATCGTGGACGACCAAGTCGAAGGTGACCTGCGTGACGTGGTCGGCGCGCACGTCGATGTCGGCCCGTACCGGCGTGAGCTCCAGCGGCACGTCCACGCGCTCGCCGCTCTTCACGACGCCGCTGGCGGCGGAAGCCAGGACTTCGGCCGCATCGTAGCGCCCGGCCGGTACCCCTTGGCGGGCGAGCTCGACGGTGGCGCCGTCCTTGTAGCGGGTCAGGTCGATCCCCGCCGGCTCGACCAGGATCGACTGCCAGCCCTCGTAGGTGCGGGCGCCGCGCAGGTGCAACCGTACCCCATCAACAATCACCACCAGCGACGAGAAGTCGTCGATCGCCTCGCGATGGTCCGTGATCAGCACGATGACCTCGCCTGACTCCTCCTCGCCTGCCGCGGAAGCCGAGGCCAGGGCCGCGCTCAGGAGCAGGAGGACCATCGCAATCGCGCTCGGGCAGGGCCGCAGGCGCAGCAAAGGCAGGGGTCTCATCGGGTTGTGGTTCCGGGGGGAGGGGCGCGTTGCCGGCGCGGCGGCGTCCGTCTGCCCGAGAGTGTAGACTTCCCGCCATGGCATACACAAACGGCGCGTCGGCCGGGCCGATTCACGCGGGCGAGCGGTTCACGGAGGCCGAGACGAAGCGGATCACGGAAGCGCTGAGTCGCGACGGGTACTGCTTCCTGGGCACGTCGATCCTGGAACAGGACGAAGTGGCGGCGCTCCGCGATGCCATGGAGCGCAAGATCGACGATCCCGCGATGCAGGACGACCAGCCCGGCAACCATCGCCAGGGCAGGTCGCTGATGCGGATGTTCGAGTACGACCGCTCCTTCCGCGACCTGATCGTGCGCGAGCCGTTCGCCAGCCTGGCGGAGGCGGTGCTGGGCGACCAGTGCCACGTCATGGGCCAGAACGCGCTGTTCACGGAGCCCAATCCCGCCGCCACGGTCGACGGTCCGGGCGGCTGGCACCTCGACGACCTGGTGCAGTTCCCGCTGCCGCCGGAGATCCCCCGTCACGACCCCGGGGTGCCGCTGCCCTGCAACGTCATGCAGCTCTTCACGCCGCTGACCGGCATCGACTCGGTCGCGTGCGGGCCGACGCAGGTGGTGCCGCAGAGCCACTACGCGGGCCGCCGCCCGACGGTCCAGGACCGCCCGCACTTCGACGGCAACGGTCCGGTGTCGATCCTGGCGGAGCCGGGCGACGCCTACATCTTCAACAACCAGGTCTGGCACCGCGGCGCGCCCAACGCCTCGGACCGCAACCGGCTGCTCGGCGGAGCCACCTACAGCAAGCGCTTCGTCGCGCAGCGCTTCTACCCGTTCATCGACTACCAGATGCCCGAGCATGTGTGGGAGGGTGCAGGCCCACGGCTGCAGCGGATGCTCGGCCGCCACAAGCACGGCTCCTACGGCTGAGCGGTCCCGACAGCGTCTGATGCGACCATGAGATAAGGGCGTGCCTCCGCTCGCCGTCGGCATCGTCCTGTTCTCGACGATCCTGCACGCCGGCTGGAACCTGGTCGCCAAGCAGCGCAGCGACTCCTGGGCCACGTTCCGGCAGATCCTGTTCACGGTCAGCGCGCCGGCCCTCGTGGTCGGCGTGTGGGCCGAGCTGTTCGGCGCGGGGATCCTGCCCCTGGTGTGGCCGTTCCTGCTGGGGGCGAGCGCCTCGCAGGCGGTCTATTTCCTGGGGCTCACGCTGGGCTACCGGGCCGGCGACCTGGGGGTCGTGTATCCGGTGACCAGGGCATTGCCCGTCCTGTTCCTGGGCGGGTTCGATCTGGCCCGCAGCCTGTCGCCGAGCGCCATGGGGTGGCTTGGGCTTGCGCTGGTGGCGGCTGGCTGCGTGGTCATTTCCTGGGCCGGCCGGCCGCCGAGGGATGCGCCGGCCGCCGGCCGCCGGCCGCGCGTGCTGCCTGCCACGATCGGATGGGCGGTCGTCGGCGCCGCCGGCACCGTCGGCTACACCGCGTTCGACAAGCTGGCGGCCGAGGCACTGAGCCGGCAGTCCGGCGGCGGGCTGATCGACGCGGTCCAGTACGGAGTCTGGGAATTCGTGATCACGACGGTCCTGTACGCACCGCTGCTGGTCGTGGCCATGCGGGCGAGCGCCCGCCGGCGCGCGGAGGCGCCGGCAACCCGGGCGCCGGCGTCCTGGAGGTCATGGCGGGGGCTGTTCGGCGACTGGCGCATCGCCGCGGTCGGCTTCAGCATGTTCGTCGCCTACTCGCTGGTGCTGTGGGCCTACCAGCTCTCGGAGCGCGCCAGCTACGTCGTGGCGCTGCGGCAGTTCAGCATCGTCCTGGGCGTGGTGGCCGCGGCGGTGCTGATGCGGGAGCGCGCGCCGGTCGTGCGCATCGGCGCCGCGGTCGTGATCGTGGCGGGCATCGCCCTGGTGTCCGTGGCGCCGTAGCGGCGCAGACGACCGGGCAGCCGATCAGCAGTGACTCGGCTCCGTCGATCCACACCTCGGTGCCGCTGATGTGGCGGGCGTCGTCGGAAGCCAGGAATGCCACCAGCTTGCCGACCTGCGCCGGGTCGCCGGCCTTGCCGCCGGTCAGCGGGATCGATCCGCGCGGGAAGTCGGAGCGGTCCGCCCGCATCTCGATGCTGGCGGCATTGCGCGGGAAGGTGTTTTCGTCGATCTCGGTTGCGAACCAACCAGGGCAGACGGCGTTGACGCGGATGCGCGCCGGCCCCAGCTCGACCGCAAGTTTCTTGGCGAACGTGACCTGCGCCGCCTTGGAGGCCGCGTACACCGACGATCCGGTGACGCTGAACATGCGCGTTCCCTGCACGGACGAGCAGATCGCGATCGAGCCGCCCGCGCGCTTGAGGTGCGGCACGCTGTACTTGACGGTGAGGAAGGTGCCCTTGAGGTTGATGTCGATGGTGGTGTCCCACTCCTCGGGGGTGATCTCCTCGACCGGCGCCCAGACGCCGTTGATGCCGGCGTTGGCGAACACGATGTCCAGCCGTCCGTACGCGGCGACGAGCGCGTCGACCGCGGCTGACACCTGGTCGGCCTGCGAGACGTCCGCGGTCAGCGCCATCGCCTGACCTCCGGCCGCCTCGATCTCGGCCACCGTCTGCTCGATCTCGGCGGTCGTCCGGGAGAGCACACCCACACGTGCGCCCTCGCGGGCCAGCTCCAGGGCAGCGGCCTTGCCGATGCCGGAACCTGCGCCGGTCACCAGCGCTGCCTGTCCTTCGAATCTCATCTCTCGTCCTCCCTGTGGTGGATGCGGTCCAGTCGGCTGAGAATATAGACTGAGCGAACCATGAACGATCTCGTTGAGGGTGACACGTCACGATGCTGAAGGCTGACGATGTGAGTGGATTCGACCTGACGCCGGACGAGCGCGCATGGCTGGACGCATACCGGAAGTCGCTCGGGCAGCGCCACCCGGACAGCGTGGTGCGGATGCTCGTATATGGATCGAAGGCTCGGCGCGAGGCTCACCGGGAGAGCGATCTGGACGTTCTCATCATCGTCAGGAACGACCTCGCGCACCTGAAGCGGACGTTGCGCCGAGTCGGCTACGACTTGGCGGCGACTACGGACGCCGTGCCCTCGATCATGGCATACACGGCGGCGGAGTGGCAGCAAGGCAACGCTCGGGGCTACCCATTCCAGCGTGCCGTGGAGCGGGACGGCGTGACCGTTCTGTGAATTGACAGAGCGAGAACTCGCAGCGAAGTGAGTCGGAGGACGAATCGAGCATGAAACGCCCAAATCCCAAACGCATAGCCATCGGGCAGGTCCGCCAGGAGACCAATTCCTTCAATCCCGTCCTCACCGAGCGCTCCCATTTCGACGACTACGGCCTGGTCACGGGCGCCGACATCGTCGAGCGCTACGGCGACGTGGGCGAGCTGTCCGGGTTCACGGAGTTGCCGAAGATCCTCGGCAGCCCGTTGGAGTGGGTTGGCCTGTGCCGGGCTGTCACCTGGTCGGGCGGGCCGCTTGCCGCCGGCCTGCTGGCCGAGCTGATCGAGATGACCGTGCAGCCGCTGCGCGCGGGCGCGGTCGACGGGGTGCTGCTCTCCCTGCACGGGGCGCAGTCGGCGGTCGACGATCCCGACGTGTCGGGCCGCGTGCTGGAGGCGATCCGCGCTGCGATCGGTCCGGACACGCCACTGGTGGCGACCCTGGACCTGCACGCCAACCTGACGCCGCTGATGGTGCGCTCGGCCGACGTGCTGGTCGGTTACCACACCCATCCGCACGTCGACGAGGACACGACCGGCGCGCGTGCCGCCGCGGTGCTGGCCCGCCTCCTGGACACCCCCGAGCGGCCGGCCGTGAGCGCGTGGAAGATGCCGATGGTGCACAACGGCGACGGCCGCTCCACCGACCGCGGCATCCAGCGCGACCTGTGGCGCCGCATCGTGGCAACCGAGGCGGCGGACGACGTGGCCTCGATCGGGCTGTATCCCGTGCAGCCGTGGCTCGACGCACCGCACCTGGGCTGGACCTTCTACCAGGCGTACTGGGGCGCGGAGCTGCCGATGGATCCGCAGGCGGTCGCGCGGGAGTGCTGGGCGACGCGCGCCTACACCGAAGAGGAGCGGTTCATCACGCCGGATCAGCTCGTGGCGGCGGCGCACGCCATCGACGGTGGGCCGGTGGCGGCGTCGGAGTTCCACGACGCCACCAACAGCGGGGCGCCCGGCGACAGCACGCATTTGCTGGCGGCGTTGCTGGCCGAGCCCTTAGGCGAGGGGGGAGCGCTGGCCTTCTGCGTGGACCCGGAGTCGGTCAAACGCTGCGCGCAGGCCGGCGTGGGCGCCACCGTGGACCTGAAGCTGGGCGGCAAGCGCGACCCGTACTCGGAACCGCTGGCGGTGAGCGCCCAGGTGGAGCGGCTGGGCACGCTGGCCTACCGGCTGAGCGGCCACGGCGGCCACAACTTCCCGGTCGACATGGGGCGCATGGCGCGCATCCGCGCCGGCGAGGTCACCGTGGTGCTGGTGGAGAAGAGCGGCCCCGGCAGCTCTCCGCTTCTGTATGAGGCGGCGGGGGCCGATCCGCGGGACTTCAAGATCGTGCTCGCCAAGAGCCCGGAAGGCTTCCGGAACGACTACGAGCCATTCGCGGCCGGCATCCTGTTCTGCGCCGCTGCCGGCTCTGCGTCGCCGTACCTGGAGGAGTTCCGGTTCACGCAAACCACGCGGCCGCTGTACCCGTGGGACGACCTGACCGACATGGAGCAGGCCGGGTGGGCCGGTCCCATGGACCGATAGGCACTGCCGCCCGGCCCATGAAGGCGCTCTACGCGAGGTCCCCCGGCGACTACGGCCTGACGACGCAGGCCGTGCCCGAGCCGGGCGCCGACGAGGCGCTCGTCCGGGTGTCGGCCGCCGCGATCTGCCCCAACGAGGACCGCCTGAGGCGCGGGACCCTGACGACCGTGACCTGGCCGGTGATCCCCGGCTACCAGTGGGCGGCGGCCTTCGAGGCTCTCGCCGATCCGGCGCGCCAGTCGGTGCAGCTCCTGATGGAGCCCTGACGACTGCGATGCGTCTGCTCGTCATCGGCTGCGAGTACGCCGGCAAGACCACGCTGGCCCGTCACGTCTCGCGCTGGATGATCGATTCGATGGGGCTCCCGTACGTGCGATGGCACGATCACTTCGTCGTGCCGCGGCTCGACCGCCACCTGATCGTGCACGCCGGCGCGAACGCGCCGGTGGTCGGCAAGGACGAGTCCGACCTCAACACGGCCGAGGACGAGGAGCAGATCCGGTCGCTGCGGCCGATGGTGCTGGAGCAGCTTCAGCGCCACAACGTCTGGCGGCACCTGCATCCCGACGTGTTCCGCGAAGAGGACAGCCTGTTCGTCAACCACTACTACGCCGAGGCGGTGTACGCGCCGCTGTACTATGGCTACGGCGAGCCCGGCTCCTTCGCCGATCGCCCGGGGCGGGCCCGCGCGTGGGACCGGGAGCTGCTGCTGCGAGCTCCCGACACCGTGCTGGTCCTGGTCGAGTGCGCGCCGCGTCTCATCCGCGAGCGGATGGGCCTTGGGCGGCGGCCCCGCTGCATCCTGCGCGAACGGGATGTCGAACGGGTGATCACCCTCTTCCGGGAACAGTTCGAGGCATCGCTGATCCCGGCGAAGTTCCCGCTCGACACGAGCGACGCGTCTCCGGACGAGGTGTTCGCGGCGTTTCAGCGGCGGATGGAGCCGTCTCTGACCGACGTCGACCGGCGCCGGCTGAAGTAAGGGCCGCCGCCGGGCCGTCAGGCCAGTTGCAGGGCGCGCCAGCGGTCGTAGTAGGGCAGCAGGGCCGCGGGCAGATTGGAGCGGACGTCGTCACGCAGCCGCCAGCGCAGGCGCCCGTCGACCGGTTGCGGCTCCGCGTCCGGCTCATGCACGCTCCAGCCCGCGGACACGGTCAGCCGCTCCGTGTCCCTTCGGTTGAGCCCGCGGTGGATGGTGTCCCCGGACCAGAAGACGGCCTGCCCCGCCTTGAGCCTGATGCTGTGCTGGCCGGGGATGTCGTCGTGACGGGTCTCCAGCAGGCAGCGCCGTTCGTGCGGCGTCCGGTAGCGGCGATGGCTGCCGGGGACGAGCTGCAGGCTCTCGTCGGCGACGGTGGCGAGGTGCCAGCGCCAGGTGGTGCGCGGCTTGCCCAGCACCGCCATCTCGGCGTCGTGGTCGAGGTCGCGCTCCATCGCGCCCCAGTCGCGGTGCCAGCCGATCGAGTAGTCGGCGTGATGGGGATTGGTGAAGATCAGGATGGAGCCCAGGGTCAGGTCGTCGCCGATGAACGCGTGCAC
>JAPOQV010000421.1 GCA_026710565.1 Spirochaetaceae bacterium
GGCGGGGGTGGGGCGGGCGCGGCGGGCCCGCGGGGTGTGTTTCAGCGCCCCGGGGGGGGCGCGGGAGGAGGAGTGGCCCCGCCGCATCGCCGCCCACCGCGAGCGCCGGCCCAGCGGATGGGACACCCTGGAGGAGCCCCTCGACCCGGCCGGCAGGGCCGAACCGATCCTGAGCCGCTACGACACGGTGGTGCTGGACTGCCTCACCCTGTGGGTCAGCAACCTCTTGCTCCGGCACGAAGACGACCCCGCCGCCGAGGAGCTCATCCTGGACGCCGCCGGCCGGCTGCTGAACCTGATCGAGCGCTCCACGGCCACCTGGATCGTGATCAGCAACGAGGTGGGCCTGGGCGTGGTGCCGCCCTCGTCACTCGGACGCGCGTACCGCGACGCGCTCGGCCGCGTGAACCAGCTCGCCGCCGCCCGCGCCGGCCGCGTCTACCTGATGGTCGCCGGCCTCGCCCTGGACGTGAAAGCCCTGAACGCGCAGCCCCTCACACAGTTGGGCCGGTAGCCACGTTCGGCCGCCGCGCCACCCCGAACAGCGCGTCCAGGTCGACCGACGCGGACAGGGTGTCCGCCACCGCCTCGCCGCCGATACGGTAGCGCGGCACCGGCAGCCGCATGTCCGCCTGATGGGCCCCGTGCCGGCGGTCAAGTGGGGTTGCGGTACTCGCCCCGCGGTACGCGGAAGTAGAGCCAGAACATCGCCGCGCCGGCGACAGTGATGGTGGCGGCCAACAGGTAGAGGCCGGGGAAGCCCAAAGCCGGGATCAGGTAGCCGCCGCCGAGCGCCATGGACGAGAATCCCAGCCCCATCGACATCGACACCACCCCCGACGTGACCGCGCGTCGGCTCGCCGGCACGATCTCCATGTGCATCACGCTGGTAACCGACTGGGTGACCGAGCGCATGCCCACCACCAGTGTAAAACCGATGCCCGCCGCCGCCCAATGCGGCACCAGCGCCATGATCACCAGGCTCGCGGCGGTGATCGCGGTAGTGACGACGATTACCGGCATCTTGCCCGCACGGTTGGCCAGCGCCGGGGCGCACAATGCCGCCGGACCTGCCACCAGCTGTCCGAACGCCAGCAGCAGGCCAATGCGCGATGTCGAAGCGCCCAGATCCAGTTCCAGGTAGACGTTGAAGAACGACCGGGCGGCGCCTTCGCCGGCCATGCGCAGCAACGCGGTAATACCCAGGAAGAAGATCAGCACGTGGAGGGCGCGGTCGGCGCTGCGTACCTCGCGGGCGGTGCGCCGGCGTGCGTTGCCGTTGCGGCGCCGCTTCGGCGGCTCCAGGTCGCGGGTGCGGGCCACGATCCATGGGGTGGGCAGCAGGATCGCGCCGGCGAACACCAGGGCCACCGCGAACGGCAGCGGATGCGCCGTGTCCAGACCCAGACCGTTGGCGATCCACACCGGCAGCGCGCCGGACACCACGCTGCCGGCGAAGCCCGCCACCGGCGGAATCGCCGCCAGCATCGCGAACGCGTAGGGCCGGTCGCGCGCATCGGTGGCGGCCACCAGGTAGGGGTAGGAGTTGACTATGTACAGGGAGAATCCGATCCCCGACAGCACGCGCATGGCGATGATGCCGACGTCGCGCGGCGACCCCACCGGCAGCAGTGCCATGACCGGCACCAGCATGACTCCCGCGGCCAGGAAGCACATGCCACCGGTCGCGCCGCGCCGCATGCCGAAGCGGCTGCCGATCACGCCCGCCGGCAGTGAGGAGAGCGCAAAGGCAAGCGCGGTGCTCCCGTTCGCCATGCCGATGAAGTCGGTGCCGTAGCCCAGCCGCAGCAGATACAGGTTGAGCAGCACCGACACGAAACCGAAGTAGCTGAATCCCACCATACTGGCGGCGATCAGGTACCGGTACACGTCGGCGTGGAACCCGCGTAGCGCTTGCCGAAGATTGGTCACGTGTGCCGGTCCGCGTTCGGCCGGCGCGCGGCCCCGAACAGCGCGTCCAGGTCGACCGCCGCGGACAGGGTGTCCGCCACCGCATCCAGGGCCGCATCCACGGCCGCCTCGTACTGCAGCGACGAGGCGGTGCCCGCCGCGACGCGCTCCAGCCAAGCACGCCGATACGCGTCGTTCGCGAACAGCCCGTGCAGATAGGTGCCCTCGACCAGCCCGTCCGCGCTGCGCGCGCCGTCCGCTCCGGTCTCCAGGTGGAACATCGGCCGCGCCAGGTCCGCGCCGTGCGAGCGCCCCGTGTGGATTTCGTAGCCGTTCACCGGGTCATCGCTCAGAGCGCACCGCCCGCGCGCCGGCCGTACCGTCTTCTCGGCGTGCATGGTCGTCTCCACGTCCAGGAGCCCGAGCCCATCGACCGAGCCGGCCGGCCCGTCCGCCCCCGCCGGGTCGTGCACGCAGCTCCCCAGCATCTGCAGCCCTCCGCACACACCCACCACGCGCCCGCCAGCCCGCACGTGCGCCAGGATGTCGTGGTCCCACCCCTGCTCCCGCAGGAACACCAGGTCGCCGATCGTCGACTTCGTGCCGAACAGTATCACCACGTCCACGTCGCGCGGGATCGGCCGGCCAGCCGGTACGAATGCGAAGTCCACGTCCGGCTCCAGCCGCAACGGATCGGCGTCGTCGTAGTTCGCCAGGCGCGACAGCACCGGCGCGGCCACCTTCAGCCGTCCGCCGTGCGAGGGTAGCGTCGGCGGCAGCGAAGCCGCATCCTCGGCCGGCAGCCGCAGCGCCGCCGGCTCCCACGGAATCACTCCGAAGCAGGGCCAACCGGTGTGCCGCTCGATAATGCGCACCCCATCATCGAACAGCGCCGCGTCCCCCCGTAGCTTGTTGATCAGGAACCCCGCGATCAAAGCGCGGTCCTCAGCGTCCAGCACGGCACTGGTACCGACCACCGAAGCGATCACCCCACCGCGATCGATGTCCCCGACCAGGCACACCGGCACCTCCGCCCGCCGCGCGAAGCCCATGTTGGCGATGTCTCCGGCGCGCAGGTTGACCTCCGCCGGGCTGCCGGCTCCCTCCACGATCACCAGGTCGAACTCCGCCACCAGCCGTCCGAAGCTCTCCATGACCGCGTCCATCAGGCGAGCGCGCCCTGCCCGGTAGTCGGACGCATGCAGCATCCCCACCGGCCTCCCGTGCACGACCACCTGCGAACCGCGGTCGGTCTGCGGCTTCAGAAGCCCCGGATTGAAGCCCGTCCGCGCCGCAAGTCCCGCCGCCCGCGCCTGCACCGCCTGCGCCCGTCCGATCTCGCCCCCGTCCGCGCAGGCCGCGGCGTTGTTCGACATGTTCTGCGGCTTGAACGGAGCCACCCGCACTCCCCGGCGCTTCGCCGCCCGGCACAGCCCGGCGACCACCACCGACTTCCCCGCATCGGATGCCGTCCCCTGAATCATGATCGCTTGCGCGCCCACCAGCCCCTCCGTTAGCCACGGTGCGACTTCAGCCCCCGGTTCGCAAGCATGGAGTCATGGGTTTCGAGCACACCGGTACGGCTTGCGGTGGTGCCTTGCGGGAACAAGTCCCGATGGCGCCCAATGCACGTCAGCGGATGCGATCGACGTGAGTAAGAGGATGCTCGCCCAGTTGACGGCCCTCGGCGAAGGCTTCACCACCGAGTTCGAGCGCTCGGTACCCGCTGATCCCGCACATCCGTGGCCGGGATGAACGGCTGGAGCTTCCCGAGGACACTATTCGCGAGGCGCTGGTGAATGCCATCGCACACCGGGACTTACGTGAGATGACCCGCTTCGACGTCGACGCGCTCGCAGATCCGGACGCCTTCCACTGGCCCGGTTACTTCTGGCTCTGGAACGACGTCCTGGAGCGGGAGGCGCTGTTCCGGCAGCTTCGGGACATGGACTCCGTGGGAGCGAAGAACATCTGGATCCTTCCGGTTCCGGCGGACTTCAGGCCGAACTCCATGAAGACCAACCTTCAGCCCGAGTACCTGTCGGAGGAGTACCTGGCGATCCTCGACGACTTGGTCGTGGAGATGCAGCGCAGGGGCATGAAGCTCTGGCTGTACGACGAGGGCGGATGGCCTTCCGGCGGCAACTGCGGCCGCATCGTCAGGGAACGTCCGGACTGGGCTCGGCAGACGCTGGTGAAGCGCGACGTCGCGCCGGCCGAGCTCGAACGGGTGCCTGACGACTGCATCGCGGCCTTCCAGGCCGGCGGGAACGGCGGCGGCAGACGGCTGGACCCCGGCGAGACGCTCGCGGTCGGGCACGGAGCGGAGTTGTACTTCGCCCAATTCGGACACGAGACGGCCCTCGTCCCCTCCTACCCGGACCTGCTGAACCCGGAGGTCACCAGGACATTCATCGCCCGAAGCCACGAGGGGTACCGGCGGGTGCTGGGCCGGCACTTCGGGGACACGATCCCGCTGGTCCTCTCCGACGAGCCGCGCGTGGACAATCCTCCCTGGACCGGCGACCTGGCGGACGCGTTTCGGGCCGACAAGGGCTACGACATCCGCGACGTGCTGCCGGCCATCTTTCAGGAAGACGAGGCGACCGCCCAAGTCCGCATCGACTACTTCGACTGGTGGTCGCGTCGGTTCGCCGAAGCGTTCTTCGGACAGATCCAGCAGTGGTCGACCCGCAACGGGCTGTGGTCGATCGGGCACCTGGGCGGCGAGGACCTGACCATCGGCTCGCGCAAGTACGGGTTCGGCCACGTGATGCGCGTCCTCCGCAAATACGACATCCCCGGCGTGGACACCATCTGGAAGCAACTCCATCCCGGCAGGAAGGCGATCCTGCCCGTGCACTGGGATACCAGTGAAGGCTCCCTTCCGGTCGCGGACAACCACCACTTCCCGAAGTACGCCTCCTCGGTCGCGCACCAGAGCGGCACACCGTGGTCGTGGACGGAGTCGTTCTCGGCGTACGGCAGCGCGCTGACCATCGAAGAGATGAAGTGGATCACGGACTTCCAGTTCGTGCGCGGCATCAACCTGCTCATCTCCGGCCAGGCGTTGCTGTCGACGAAGGGCCACTACATGGGGTTCATCCGCCCGATGTTCGTGCGCGAGAACCCGCTGTTCCGCCACCTGGACCTCTACCACGCTTACACGGCACGGCTGAGCTACCTGCTGAGCCTGGGCAGGCCGGCGATCCGCGCCGCCCTCTACTTCCCCGTGCGAGACATCTGGGCCGGCGGCGCTGAGCTCGACCGCGTAGCCGGGTCGAACGACGCGGTGGCGCACACGCTGCTTGCTCACCAGTGCGACTTCGACATGATCGACGACGACCTGCTGGAGGACGCGTCGGCGAGCGCTCACGACGGCTGCCTGCACGCCGGGCCGATGCGGTACGACACGGTGTACGTGTCGCGGACCAGGCACATGAGCGACGGCTCGCGGGAGAAGCTCGCCCGCTTCATCGGCGCCGGCGGCAGGGTGTACTGGGCGGACAACCGCAAGGCGTCCGAGGCGCCGGCCGGCAGCACCTCGATCGAGCTGGACGAGGTCGGCCGGCGCCTCGTGGAGCCACTTGTCGACGTGCGCCCCGCGAACGCCGGCGTGCGCGTGTGCAGGCGGGACCTGGAGAACGGCGCGCTCTATTTCCTGACCAACGAGGGCTCCGGCGTCGGCAAGGAAGACGCGGTGGCGACGGACGCCACGATCGTCTTCAAGGACACACGTCCGGTGGTCCGGATCGACCCGGAGACGGGCACATGCAGCAGACCGGAGGACGCGGAACACACGGATGGGACGTGCTCGGTACCGCTGCGCATGCGATTTGCCGAGTCGTACGTGTTCCTCTTCACGGACGACGACATACCGGCAGCACCGGTGTCAGCGCGGGGTCACGAGGGGCGGATAGCCATCGACGAAGGATGGACCTGCCGGCGAACGCGCGCGTTTCGGATCGGAGACGAGGAGTTCAAGCTTGCTGACGTCCACGAAGACGCTTCTCCCATCACGCTCGGCGACTGGGGCGATGCCCTCGGCCACGACTTCGCGGGCGACGCCGAGTACCGCGTGGACTTTCAGCTCAGCGGGCCGGATGCGGCGCGCGCGTCCACGCTCGACCTGGGCCAGGTGTGGGGCGTCGCCGAAGTCGTCCTGAACGGCGTCCCCCTGGGTCGGCGCGCGTGGGAGCCGTTCCGGCTCGACCTGCAGAGCGCGGCGGTGGCAGGTACCAACTCGCTGCGCGTGACCGTGACCAACACGATGGCCAACCAGTTCCTGCACACCAGGAAGCTCGAGCGCTGGCCGGACAACGTCCTCGGCATCTACCACAAGCAGTGCCTGGCCCTGGAGCAGGGCTATACCCGAAGCGGGCTCTACGGCCCGGTGAGTGTTGGCCTGTCAGGAGGGACATCCTGAGGGCAGACCGTCCTCTTCGAGGGCGGCGACGTACCCTTCAATCGCTTCCTTGATGTTGGCCATGGCTTCCTCTTTGCGCCTTGACGGAGCAACTGGACATCACAACAATCTAGCCAGATCAACTGGACAGAGGAAGGGAATGAAGGAGTGGCCGCTGCAGGATGCAAAGAACAGGTTCAGCGCGGTGGTGAATGCCGCGATCGCCGGCGACCCACAGCGCGTGACACGGCGCGGCAAGCCCGCCGTCGTGGTGCTGGCCGTGGACGAGTACGAACGCTTGTGCCACCTCGAGAAGGCGAGCGCGCCGACGTTCGCGGAGCTGCTACTAGCCATACCGCAGGATGACGGCGAGTTCGAACGGCTTCCGCTATCACCTCGACCTGTGGACTTTTGATGTTTCTGATCGAGACGCACGTCGCAGGAAGCGCTCCGAAACTTTCTAACTAGCGAATATATAGATTTTTTGACTTTCCCGCGGAACCGATTCCAGTTCCGTAAGCATCCAGAGAGCGATTCGGATCCAAAACCGCGCGTTGCGGTACGGACGCATGCGTCCGCATGACTCCATACTGCCGGCGGCAGGCGATCTCCGGGTGTTCCGGGTGAGGACACGGAGGGAGGGCATCGGGGATGCCGTGTCCGGCGGTGTCGCGATGACCACGAAAATCGCCCCGGCGGACCTGCAACCGCCGTGCGCGCGCCGTGATTGAACTCTTGGGCGCACGGGCCGCTTGCGCCTGACGGTGCGTGCACTCTGTTATTGAGCGGAAGTCGTGAGGATTGGCGGAATTTGCCGTCCGGCGCCGCCGGTTCGCCGCGTCGTTCGTACCCGCGGGATGCGGTGCCCGGCAGCAGCACCGGTGGGATGGCCGCACGAGAAAAGACCTCTCTCGATCCGGCCACCGTGTTTGTTTCGGTGGCCTTGAACTCGTATTCGGTAGCCGTGAGCGCCACCGCGCGCCCGTCCACCGTCGCCCGGCGCCGGTCGTAGTCGATGGCGCGCGCGCCGAGCTCGAATGGCTCGGCGCGCGCGATGGTCTCGTTGAGCGGCCGTGTTCAGCTGCCAGGACGCACCGCATGTCGATCCTGCATAACACGAGCGCTACGTTCCAGCAGCTCGGTCACCTGCGAGTCGAGGTCCCCGTCCACGTTCATAACCTCGGCGAGATAGCCGATTGCAAGTCCGTATCCGAGGCCGAGACGGCCCAGCCACACGACAAGTCGCACATAGCCCAATGCGTTGTCGGCTTCGTCAAACCC
>JAPOQV010000422.1 GCA_026710565.1 Spirochaetaceae bacterium
GCGGTGCCGGCCGACCGGATGCGCCCGCTCGGCGATGGCCGCTACGAGCTGAAGGCGGTCATCGACGCCGACTGTCACCAGGGACTGGAGCAGCTCCGTGGGCTGCTCTCGCACGTGGACCCGCGCATGGCGATCGGGCAGCTCGTCGGCCGCATCGTGCAGCAGGCGCTCGACCGCCACGACCCGAGCCGGCCGCCGCGCCGGGCGCGCACCGGCAACCGGACGGCGGCCGGTGACTCCAAGCCCGCTGCGGCAGCGAACGACCACGCCGCACCGGAACCCGGTCACGCCGTGACGGTGCCCGCCGCCGCGCCTACTTCGACGCCGGAGCGGCCGGCGCACCCGACACCGAGCTCCGCGCCTGCGCCAAACCGGCAGGCAGCGACCGAGAGGGCCGCGCCCGGGAGGAAGCCGGCCGACTCCCCCACTTCGACGGCGAAGCCGCGCGCTTCAGGCCGCGCGATTCCGGCGGCTGTGCGACGACAGGTGTGGCAACGGGACGGCGGCTGCTGCACGTACGTCGATCGGCAGACCGGACGCCGCTGCACCTCGCGACACCGGATCGAGATGGACCACATCCTGCCGTATGCGCTGGGCGGCGGCGCCGATCCCGTGAACCTCAGGCTCCGCTGCCGAGCCCACCACCGCCATCGGCACGCGCCGCATGGCTCACGGCGCATTCCCGAAGGATGAGCCCTGCTGCCGCCGGAGTCACCCTCCCGTGGTTTCGCCCACACGAAACCCCGAAGACTCAAGTCGGCTTGGTCGCCAGCTCCCGGATGTAGCCGCCGCTTGGTATCCCTTATGAGTCATCATCTCTGCTCGAGGATTATGGCCGTAGCACCACCCGGCCTTCGATGCGGCCCTCGGTGAGCTCGGTGAGGACGTCGTTGACGTCGCTGAGGGGCCGCTCGGCGATCGGCGGGGGCTCGATCCGGCCGGCTCGGCGCAGGTCGATGAGCTCAGCGAGGTCCTGCGGGGTTCCCACGTGCGAGCCGCGCAGGTTCAGCAGCTTGTAGATGATGTTGGGCATCGGCATGTCCAGCGCGCCACCGTACAAGCCGACGACCACGTGCGTGCAGCCGCGGCGCAGCGTGTCGATCGCGAACATCGTGGTCTGCGGCATGCCGACGTAGTCGACCGACGCTGCCACGCCGCCGGTCTGCTCCTTCAGCCGTGCGGCGGCGTCGGGGTCGCCGTTGTCAATGGTCTGCGCCGCGCCGAGCCGTTCGGCCAGCTCCCGCTTGGCCGGATCGGTGTCGGCCACGACGATCCTTGCCTCGGTCATGGCCGGCACGACGCGCAGCCCGCTGGTTCCCAGGCCGCCGGCACCGACCAACAGCAGCGTGTCGTCACGGGTCAGGCCGCCGACGGCCCGCTTCAGCGCCGCGTAGGCGGTAATTCCCGCGCAGGCGTAGGTGGCCGCCGCCTCCTCCTCCACCCCGTCGTAGGGCAGCAGGTAACGGGGATGCGGGACCACCATGTAGTCGCTGTAGCCGCCGTCCACGCGGGCGCCCAGGTAGCGGCCGCCCTCGCAGAAGATGTCCTCCTCGCGCAGGCAGGCGGCGCAGCTCCGGCAACCCACCCACGGCCAGCACACGCGCTTGTCGCCGACCGACACGCCGGTGGCGTCAGGGCCCAGGGCAGCCACCTCGCCGACCGGTTCGTGCCCGAGCGTCAGCGGCAGCTTCACGCCGACGTTCTCCAGCCGGCGCTGCTGCCCGTGGCCCATGTCGAAGTAGCCGGCGCGGATGTGCAGGTCGCTGTGACAGACGCCGCAGGAGGTCACGCGCAACAGCACCTCGGTCCCGGTCGGCTCCGGCGTCTCGTAGTCGTTCCTGGCGAGCGGCGCTCCCCACTCGACGATCTGGTAGCTGGTCATGGCTCTCCTCCTGCGCCCGTGGCGCTCCGATCGTCGCCCGAACCGGCGCTGCCCGTCACCCTTGCCGTGTCAGCGGCTCGCCGTCCGCGACGCCGCGGAACCACTCCAGGCCGACCCGCGGAGCGCGGCCGTCGACGTTCGGCGCCCCGCGTCCCGCGCGCACGTCGCCGCGGTCGACGATGCGGCTGTCGACGCTCACCCGCGTCCGGCCCGTCCGGTTGGGACGGCTGGCGTGCAGGTGCGCCCCGGAGAAGCACAGCAGGTCGCCTGGCTCGATGAGGACCGGGACTCCCTCGGCGTCGTCGAGCGGCGCCCGGCACTCGGGCAGCAGCGGATAGCGCCCGGGCGACTCGCGCAGCCGTTCCAGGTCCCACTCGGCGCTGGTGTTCGCAACCGCGCGGCCGAACAGGGTCGGCCAGATCACCATGGTGGCGCCCGCCTCGACCGGGAAGACCGGCCCCCACAGGTTGATCTGCGCCATGACGTTGGAACCCCAGGTGTCGCGGTGCGCGGGCAGATCCCGTACGCGCCGGCCGCGGTGCGCGTCACCGCTCGGCTGCAGGCGCAGGATGAGGCGGTCGGAGCAGGTGGAGCCGGGGTCGAGGCCCACCGCCTCGATCAC
>JAPOQV010000423.1 GCA_026710565.1 Spirochaetaceae bacterium
AGGTCGTCGCGGGCGTGGCGGCGAAAGTCCAGCCAGGCACGCTCCGCCAGCTCCTCGGTGCCCGGCGGCTCGGCGCCGGCGGCGAGCTCCGCGCACTCCGCGACGCGGTCGAGCAGGCGCCGGCGGGCGGCGCGGGCGGCCTCCACTCCCTGCGTCGAGAAGGTGTGTTGATCGCGGTAGTGGGCGCCCAGGCAGAAGTACCGGTAGTCGAGCGGCTCGAACCCGCGCTCGATCAGCTCCGACACGGTGGCGATGTTGCCGCCCGACTTGGCCATGCGCGCGCCTTCGATCACCAGGAACTCGCCGTGGATCCAGTAGCGCACGCATGCTTCGCCGGTCGCTCCGTCGGACTGGGCGATCTCATTGGTGTGATGCACGGGAATGTGATCGACACCACCGCAATGGATGTCGAAGCGCTCACCCAGGTAGCGCAGAGACATCGCGCTGCACTCGATGTGCCATCCCGGGTAGCCCCGCCCCCAGGGCGAGTCCCAGAGCATCGCCTGGCGCTCGAACTTCGACTTGGTGAACCACAGGCCGAAGTCGTGCGCTCCGCGCTTGCTGGCATCCACCTCGATGCGCGCGCCGGCCTGCAACTCGTCCAGGTCGAGCCGGGCCATCTGGCCGTACCCCGGGAACGTGGAGATGTCGTAGAAGACGTTGCCGGCAGCCTGGTAGGTGTGGCCGCGCTCCTCGAGCCGCTCGATCAGCGCGATCATGTCCGGTATGTGCTCGGTCGCCTTGCACACCACCGTCGGCCTGGTGATGTTCAGCGCCCGGCAGTCCCGGAAGAACTGATCGGTGTAGTGCTCGGCGATCTGCTCCACAGACAGGCCCCTGGCGCGGGCGCTCCTGATCATCTTGTCCTCGCCCTCGTCGCCGTCGTCGGTGAGATGGCCCACGTCGGTGATGTTCATGACGTGGCGGACCTCGTAGCCGCAGTCCTGCAGGGTGCGTCGCAGCACGTCCTCGAACAGGTAGGTGCGCAGGTTCCCCAGGTGCTGGTCGAGATAGACCGTCGGACCGCAGCAGTACATCCCGACCCGGCCCTCGACCAGGGGCACGAACGGCTCCACGGTCCCGGTCAGGGTGTTGTGCAGAGAAAGAGTGTCTTTGATTCGGGGATTTTACGCTCCGCCGCCGGCACCGGGCAATGGAAGCCCGCGCTCACCGGCCGAGCTCCAGGCCGAGCGCCCAGTCGCCGTCGTTCTCGAGCTCCAGGCGCGCTTCGTTCCCTGCTTCCCGGAGCACGCACTCCACCCGGGCGCTCCACTCTCCGGCCCAGCCCGCCGCCACCGTGAGCTGCAACGGAGGCGCAACGTGCAGCCGTGTTCCGATTTCGACGCGGGAGGTCGCGCGACCGCCCGCGACGCTCACCGATCCGGACAGCCAGCCGCTGTTTCCCCGATCGCGCGCCTCCGCCCGCCCGGAAACGCGCAGGCGATCCGACGAACGCGTCGTCCGATGGGAGACCTCCGCGCTGCCGGAGAACCCTGACGCGGTGCGCGCGCCGACGCCCAGCCGGGCGGACATCACCTGCTCCGGCGCCGAGTCGGCGCGCCACCGCGAGCGAAGCTCCAGCGACCGGCCGGCGTCGTCGGCGATACGCATGCGGAGCGCCGCCGTCGCCCCGGCGGCCCGTTTCGCGTCGCCCGTGAAGTAGCTCCGGCCGGCGAGCGCAAGCGATCCGTCCAGCGTGAGCCAGTCCGCGAACAGTCCCGCGCCGACCACTCCCGCTCCCGACAGCGGCAGCCCGTCCGCGGCCATGAGGATCGGCATGGCCGTCACCCGAAGCAGGGTCCCCGTTCCGCGAAGGCGAGCGACCGCGTGGATCATCCGCTCCCCGGGCTCCGCGCGCACGGGATCGGCCGCGCCCCCGGGCTCGGTCGAGATCCGGCTGACCGCCACGGCCAGCTCGCCCTCCAGGCCCGAACCGTGCCGGACTCTTCCGCCGGCGCCGAACCGGTCCAGCGTCGCGGATCGTCGCATTACGTAGACGTAGGCCTCATCGCTCCGCAAGGCGGCGCCGAAGCGCCCCGAGGGCAGCCGTGCCGCCTCCAGGAACGCGCCCCCTGGCCGGGTCAGAGCCGAACTCCAGGGATACACGCCAAGGGGGGAGGTCATGACCAGCCGCGCCAGTCCGGCGAGCCGCAGCGGGCCCATGGTGAGCGATTCGGTGTCGACGCCGGCGACCGAGCGTCCTGCGACCCGGTGGGTCCTGGCCATCAGGCGCAGCCCCTCAAGGCGCGTCTCGACAGCCGCGGACTCGACCGTCCCTCCCGTGCCGGTGAGGTCGACCTCCAGTTCCTGCGCCGGCACGGCGGTGGCGGTGCCGATGGCGATAGCGATGGACAGCGCGAACGAGGTACGGATGATGCAAGACGTCATGCCGACCCGATAGAGCAAGAACGGTGCCATCCGGAGGACGCCACCGTGGCGCCTTCCGTGCCGGGGATTTACATCTGCTTACAAAACTCGGCGGCGAGTCCGGGCGTGCCGTCTTCCGGCCGCCGGACGTAGCCTCGGGGGGCGCTGCGCGGTTTCATTGGGAACGCAACGTGGGACACGACCGCACGCGCATCTCGTCCGGGGCACCGAAGGGCGGGACGGCGCTGAACTGGCGCGAGATCGACCGGGTACTCGTCGAGCTCGAGCTGCCGGGCACCTTCATCCGGGACGTCGCGCAGACCGGCCCGGCGACGCTGCTGTTCGCGTTGCACCGGCCGGCCGACACGGCCCGTGGCATCGGCCCGAGCCGGTTCAACCTCCTGTGCCGTCTCGCGGGCGGGAGCCGGCTGCACCGCACGGCCGAGCCGTTTCCCGCCGGCCGGGCTCCCGTCCCCCGCTTCGCCGGCTTCCTGCGCGCTCACGTGCGCAACAGCCGCGTCGATTCGGCGCTGCAGCTCGGCACGGAGAGGATCGTCCGCATCCGCTGCGGGACCGGGGCGCGGCGGCGCGTCATCTGGCTCCGCCTGTGGAGCGGGGCTTCGAACTGCGTGGTCACCGATGAGCACGGCACCATCCTGGAGGCACTGTTCCGGCGCCCGCAGCGCGGCGAGACTGCCGGCAGCCGTTTCGCTGTGTCCGTCCAGGCCGGCGGCCGGGACCCGCAGCGCTACCGGTTGCGCCCTCTGGCGGGCGCAGGCGACTACAACGCACGCCTGGACGCGTACCACCGGGCGCGGGAGCGGATCGCACGGGCGCTGGTCGACGCGCACGCCACGCGCATCCGGTTCGAGCGCGAACGCCGCCGGCGCGGCGGCCGCATCGCCGGACTGCGATCCGCCCTGCGACACGCCGCCGACTACGAGGCGATGCGTGCGGCCGGTCAGGCGATCCTGGCCAGCGCCCACCTCATCGACCGGGGGGCGATCCGGCTTCCGGCGACCGACGGCGGCGCGGACATCACGCTGAACCCGGCGTGGTCGCCGGCCGAGAACGCACGCCGCTACTTCCGCGAGTATCGCCGGCGGCGCGCGACGGTCGAGCGCCTGCGGACCGAGCTGGCATCGGCGTGCCGACAGTGGCAGGCATTTCGTCTGCTGGGCCCGTTCGCCGGCTCGGCCGATGCCGGGGCGCCGCCGACGCCGGCTTCCGGGCACTCGTCTCGAGCTCCGGCCAACGGCCCGGGGATCCGGTTCCTTTCAGCCGACTGGGTGCTGCGTGTCGGGCGGTCCGCGTCCGACAGCGACACCATTCTCCGACGTGTGGCCCGCGGCAACGACTACTGGTTCCATTGCCGCGACCATCCGGGCGCCCACGTGTTCCTCTCCGCCCGGCGAGGCAAGAGTCCGCCGCTGCCGGTGCTGCTCGATGCCGCCACGCTGGCCGTGTTCTTCAGCAAGGCGCGCCGGAACGGCCACGCGGACGTGCACTACACCCAGGTCAAGAACCTGCGGCGGGTGAAGGGCGCCGGGCCCGGAGCCGTCATCCCCATGCGCGAGAAGAACCTGTTCGTGAGGCTTGAGCGCGCACGGCTGCGGCGACTGCTCGGCCCCGCACGTTCCGGTGGCGAGCCCGGCGCGCAGCCGGCGGCCTCGGCACGCGGTCAGCCGCGCCATCCGCTATAGTAGCGGGCGACGTGGAACGGCCCGAACGGCTCGACCTGGACGGCGAGGCCCTCCTCGGCATTCCGGCGGGGTCGCGGCACAACCAGTACAGCCTTGCCCAGCTCGGCGCCGTCACGCAGTCCGACGGCTGGGTCGTCTCGGACTTCGCCGCCGGGCATCCGCCGACCATACAGGTCTGGCGCTTCGCGGGCTATCGGCACTACCGGGAACAGGTCTTCGTGGTCGGCCCGTGGGTCGACGGCGTCACCCTGGACGCAGCGCTTGCCGAGCCTCCGTCACCGGTGCGCAGCCACCGCCTGCACTCGCTCGCGGCGGCACTGAAAGCGCTCTCCGAGCGGGTGGACTTCAACGGGCCGCTGCAGGGAGACGCCGTGGTGTTCACCGACGACGACCGCCTGCTGTTCCTGCCGCCGGCCGTCATGGACCGGCTGAACGGCGTCAAGTCGCCTGCCGCGCGCCTTACGCACGTCGAACGCTACCTGCATCCGCATCGCCAGGGTCCCGACCAGCTCGCGTTCGCACTGGGCGTCGCCGTCTACCGGGTTCTCTGCGGCCGCTACCCGTTCGACGGAGATTCCGAGGAGGAAGTGCATGACCGCGTGCGCGGCTTCCGCGTGGTCTCCCCGCGCACCTTCCAGCCTTCGGCGCCGGCCGAGCTGTGCGACGCCGTGGCGGCTTCCCTGGGCCAGGGAAACGACGCCGTGCCCACCCTTGCCTCGTGGGACCGGCTGCTCGGCGATGCTGCCGCCTCGGAGGCGCTGGCGGGACTCGGCGATCCACCGCCGGACGCGCACCGAGCCGCGGAGACGGAGTCCGAGCAGGCCGAACGCCGCTTCGCGCGCAGCCGGTTCTTCAACCGCAACTGGCGCCGCCTGATCGGTTGGGGCGCCGGAGCGGCGGTCGCGCTGTCGATCCTGGTGCCGATCCTCTCGCGCGCGATGGCCCCGCCGGTCACGCGCGGTCTGGAGCCGGCGGAAGTGGTCGAGCTGTTCTACGAATCCATCAACGCGATGGACACCGAGCCGATGGAGGACGCGGCCACCGACGATGCGGGCCGGGGCCTGATCAACGAAACGCTGCACATGTTCCTGGAGTCCCGCATGGCGCTCGCCAATCGCGGGGGCAGCCGAGTGGTGTCGGCGCCGGAGTGGGATGAGCTGGGCCGGATCGAGGGACCGCCATTCCGGGTGTACGGTGTCACCGACCTGGAGATACACGCGGAACAGGGTCAGCCCCAGCCGATCTTCCGGGCCCACTACCACTTCTGGACGCCCAACCTCGAGGACATCGTCAGCGTGACCGATCCACCCGGCGCGCTCGTCACCGAGCGCCTGTGGCTGCGCTGGACCGGCAAGGACTGGGTGATCGAGCGGCTCGAGCCGCTCGACCGGGCGCCGATTCCCGCGTCGGCAGTCGGGGCGCAGGCCTCGGGCGCCGAGAGCCAGGGAAGGGCCGAGAGCCAGGGAGGGACTGACAACTGACCGCGGGGCGGCCGGCCGCCGATCTGCGCGGACTGCGCGCGACCG
>JAPOQV010000424.1 GCA_026710565.1 Spirochaetaceae bacterium
CCCGTTGTGCGTGCCGTCCCGCTTCTCCTTCTGGTCCGGCAGGTACGCCCACGCGGTCAACGCCTGGGACAACGGCTCACCGTTTCCGTCGTCGGTCCCCACGATCGGCAACTACCTGGAGGCCGCCGGCTACGACACCTTGCCGTTCGCTTCCTGACCGAGCGGGCACGGCGCCCCGCCGACCGGCCGTGGCTGCTCTACGTCGGCTTCTTCCGCCCGCACTTCCCTCTCCTCTGCGAGGAACGGCATTTCGATCGGTACCATCCCGATCGCGTGGAACTGCCGGATTCGCGCGATCAGCCGATCGAGACGCAGCATCCGGTCGTGCAGTCCGTCCGGCGCTATTTCTGCAACGAACAGCCACTCCCCGAGGAAACCGTGCGTACCGCGCTGGCGGCATACTACGGACTGGTCACCTTCACCGACGAGCTCATCGGCGCCGTCCATCGGGCGGCCGAGGCGATCGACAACACGATCGTGCTCTACACGAGCGACCACGGCGAGAACGGCGGCGCACACGGCATGTGGCAGAAGGCCTGCTTCTACGAGCACGCCGTACGGGTCCCGCTCGTGATGTGCGGTCCCGGCGTGGCTGCTGGCGGGGTCGTGTCCGCACCCGTCAGCCTCGTGGACGTGCTGCCCACGCTTCTGCAGATCAGCGAGCAGGAGCCCGACCCGTCGCTGCCGGGCACGAGCCTCATGCCCCTGGCAACCGGCGCCGGCAGTCCGGCGGCGGCGCTTCGCGATCGCCCGGTTCTCAGCGAGTACCATGCCTGGGGGATGGAGCACGCCGGCTACATGCTGCGCAAGGGCGATCACAAGCTCAACTACTACGTCGGCCATGAGCCGGAGCTCTTCGATCTCGCCGCCGATCCCGACGAGATGACGGATGTGGCCGCGTCTTCGGCGTACGCGGGAGTCCGTGCCGAGCTCATCGACGAGTTGCGATCGATCGTCGATCCCGAGTCCGTCGATGACCGTGCACGGGCGAATCAACGACGGTCGGGTCATGCGCGGTACGAGGTTCCGCTGCTCTATCGTCAACCCCGGGCCGGCAACGGGTGATGGCGGAACGACGGTACAACGGAAGTGACAAGCAGTTGCTTTTGGAGGTCCGGAGCACCTGTGGTATCCTGCGAGACGAGGGCAATTAGCTCAGCTGGATAGAGCGCTGGCCTCCGGAGCCAGAGGTCGTGGGTTCGAATCCCGCATTGCCCGTGTAGCCCTCCCGGCGACTCCGAGCCGGCCCGGCGGCTCGATGACGAGCTTTCCCGCCTGACCGTCATCGACGATCGCCGAGGCCCGCGCGCAGGGCGTGCTCGGCATCAAGCTGCTCAAGGAGGCGCCGCGCGCCGGCCGCCGAGGCGGAACGCCTCTTCGCCCGGCTGCTCGCGGCAGGACCGGACCGCGCGCCCGAGCCTACCCCCACTCGCGAAGGACCCTACGGCGCGCTGCGCGACTACCTTGCCCACGCCATCATCCGGGCGGCGAGCGCCGCGGGAATGACCATCCTGTTCCACTGCGGCAGCATGGGCGCGGGACGCGACTACCGCCCGACGCATCCGGCCCGGATGGTGCCGGTCGTGCTGCGCTACCCGGACGTGCGCTTCGAGCTCTACCACTCGGGAATGCCGCGGATGCGCGAAGCGGGGATAATGGCCTTCTCCTACCCCAACGTGTGGCTCAACATGTGCTGGTCGCAGTCGTTCATGCCGAGGGCCGCGCGGGCCGAGTGGCTGGACTTCGTGCCGGCCAACGAGATCATCGCCTTCGGGGGCGACTCCGTGTACTGGATCGAGCACAGCGTCGGCGACCTGGTGATGACGCGCGCCAACCTGGCCGCGGTGCTCGGCGAGCGCGTGGCCGGCGGAGCGACCACCGAGGAGCGCGCGGTGGACATCGGCCGGATGCTGCTGGCCGGCAACGCAGCGGCGCTCCACGACCTGGGCGATCCGGGGCTCGTCGACTACGAGTACACCTGAAGCGTCGTCACCCGCTGGGGTCGCCGAAGACCTCCTTCACCGTCTCCTGCACCGTCGCGCGCGCCGCTCCCTCGAGCGACGGCCGCGGACGGCCCAAGCGGGCATTGGGCACCAGCCCGTGCAGTTCCATCGCCACCTTCACGCTCTCCAGCCAGCCGTGCACGACGGCAACCGGCAGCCAGCGGTCCTCGTACCGCTCCATCATCGCCCACGCCCGTTCACCTCACCGGCCTGCAGGTGCCCGTAGAACTGCAATGCCAGGTCGGCGCGGAACGGGGCCACCGTGCACAGGTAGGCGGCCCCGCCCAGCGGATGGCCCAGCACGAAGTTGCGCATCTGGCCGCCCGAGATCACCGCGAAGCTCAGATCGGCGGTCGCGCGCAGCAGGTCGTAGTACGCGTAGAACGGATCCCCGTCGTTCTTGATCCCGACCACCTCGTCGCGGGCCGCGAGCTCGCGCACGGTCGCGATCGGGTACGGGTCGGGCCACGCTCCCCACAGCAGCAGCGGGATGCCGGCCGCACCGCGGATGGCGTCGAGGTAGCCGACCAGCACCTCCCGTTCCTGGCCAAGCCACGGACTGATCTGCACTTGACCGCGTCGGCGCCCACGGCGTCGGCATGCCGCATAGTCGATTGCATCGTCGTCGGCGAAGCAGATGTTGACCGGCACCACCGGCCCCTTGAGGCGATCGACGACCTCCATGGCGCGGATCAGGATCGCCTGACCCGCGCGGTACAGGTCCCGCGACGCCATCCGCGGCTGCCCGCTTATGAGCTGCTCGGCCGCCATCGACCGCGGCTCCAGGTCATCGGTCATCACGTCCAGCACCGGGATCGGCATTTCCATGACGTCCACTTTCCATCACACGCCGAGGAACGACAAATACGGGGTCTTCAGGAATTCGTGTGGAGGACGTCACATGAAGACAAGTGGGTAGAGATTGTGGCCGCCGAGGACGCCGAGCCGGAAGTGGCAGCGGACGGTGTCCCGCAGCAGGACGAAGCGGCGGCACTGCGGCACGCGCACCGGCGCCAAGAAAGCCGAGAAATCCCGCCGCGGGGACTTGACGGGGTTTTTCGCGTGCGAGCTGGCCCGCCACCGCACGGTTCCAGCCCCTGCCGGCCTCCCGGGAAAGCTCACGTGTCCCCTCGGCTGCACAGCACCCGGTTCAGCGCGCGCTGCGCGCAGATCCATCATCACAGCAGCAAATCATGGAAGCGGCGCTGCTTGGAGAACGACCCCTTCACCCAGCCCACCAAGTTCTCGATCCACCCCTTCTGGTTGGCGCGCCGCGGCCAGCACACCCCGGCCGTTGAACCCCAACTCCAGCACCGCGTACGCGAAGGTCGGGTTCCACTCGGTCACCTCGCCGTTCTTGGCCCATCTCAGGGCCACCGTCTTGGGACCGTCGAACACCGCGCACAGCGGCACCCCGCCGAACGCCGCAAAGTGGTCGGTCAGGGTGCGGATCAGCATCTCGGCGACTTGGTTGGGCACCAGATCGACCACCGCCCAGCGCGACCACTTCAGCCGCGAGCAGAAGAACCGCACCACCTGACGGCTGCCGTCCAGATAGGTGATCCTCACCTCGCCGAAGTCGTGCTGGGAGAACTCGCCGCGCAGCCCTTCGAAGCGCATCATCAGCCGCGTGGCGTGAGGACGCAGCTCGGCAATCACCCCGTACAGCGCACTCTTGCCGTCCCGGTAGCCGTCCAGGCGGGCCCGGCGCAGGATTTCGACCGACTTCAGCGCGGCGTGAGTCTCCTCGTCGACCTGCTCTACCAGTTCCTGCACCAAGGCACGGAACGGCTCCACCTTGCTCGGTCGGCCGATCCTGCGTTGCACTCTCTCCTGGCTATCATCAAACGTGCTCGACCGCGGGCTCTGCCGCGATACGCCGCACGCTCCGCACCGACAACCCGGCGATCACGGCGACCTCGATCTGGTCCTGGCCGGCCTCTACCCGCTCCGCCACGCCTATGCCACCCCCTTTGGAGGAGATTCCGGAGAGACCCTCACCTATCCACTGCCGGCCCTCGCTCACGCCTCGCCTTCCAGTTCAGACCGTCCAGAATTTCGAGAAGAATTCCGGCCAGAACTTCTGGAACCCCAAACTATTGGGCGGAAGCGGTTTTCCAGTGCGGCTTGACGTCTAGATCGAGGCTCGACCAATAGTATTTCAGGGGATCATCTTGTCCCCATGTGTCATAAATGTCGTCCCATTCCATCCAGCGCATATGTGGCTTCATCGAATACTCGTCCACCGGATCGCTCGCCGCCTGATATCGGAAGCTGGTGGCGATCCTGATCTGGTCCATTGTCTCATTGTCCCTCGCCTGATGGATGGCCATGCCGTGAAACATCAAGACGTCCCCGGTAGCCGTATGGCCCCACGCCCACTCGTTCATCAGATCCGAGTCGTCTCCCAGGCTTGCCTGACCGTCTTCCATCAACGGGCCTAAGTGTGACCTGGGAACCAGCGCGAGACCTCCACCGAGATTAGCGGGACAGTCTCCCAAAGGAATCCAGACCGTCCACGTATCGGGCGTTCCGCGGACTGGACCAAAATCCTGGTGTGGGCGTGTGGTGTGGTCCGGCCTGCCCGGAAACATCGGGTGATAGAGATGGCGGGGATGAATGAGAATGGGACTGTCTACGAGCTGACGGATGATTCGCAGCACATGCTCGCTATGCGACAGGACGTAGAGAGCGCGGATTCGCAGTAGGTCCCTGTAGTAGCTTATGAATTCTGGTTCGTAGTCGTTCTCCGAGAGGTTCGCCCCATCTCGAACTATGCCATCCATGAGATCGCTACCCTGGCGAAGAAACCCATGGCGTGCCGTCACCTCTAGAGCCTCGCGACGTAATCCCAGGACATCGGCCGCTGGTATCAACTTGCGAAAGAAGAGATAGCCTCTCTCCCCCGCCGCTCTACGGAGCTCGTCCGGGTCCTCCAGCACTGGCGTGGATTCGTCGTACACACTGATATTCTGCATTGCCCGGGACGCCATTTCGCTCTCCTGAGAGCTAGGTGAAAAGTCTCGCGGGGTTATCTACGAGGAGCCGGTTGATGACCGCCTCTGACATCCCCTGATCTGTCATCATGGGCACCACGTTGGTGACGATGTGGTCGTACCCCCATCCGCCAAAGGCGTGAACCATCCACTTCAGCCAGATGTCATCAGTGATGAGTACTTGAGACTCATCGCCCGAGTCGAGGAACCTCGCGACAAGACGGACTCTCTCGAGCTCGGTTACGAAGATCCCTCCTGCAAATCCGCGGTCGGCCTTGTTGATGTAGAACTCCTTGCCCAAGTTATCGAACTCGACGAAGACTCCCATGGGGAAAAGGGTCTCCATATGGGAAGCATCCGGCTCCACATCGGTATGGCAGATCACAATCCTCTTGGGATCGGCACCCACGGCGAGCATGGTCCTGACGATCTCGGTCCCAGTATCTGACCAGGTATACGTGTGGATGGTAACCGGCGCGTCGAGTTCGCGAGAGGCGATCGCGGCAGCCTTCACCACCCTCAAGGCGAGAAAGACGATTCCAACGATTCTGCCTTCCATGAGTAGTTGCAGTCCCGTCTCGCACTGCATCTTCATCCTATCGAGCGACATCGGCGTGCAGTTACCGTAATCGTACAGGTAGCAGCCCAAACGACGGTCGTTGCGTGGTGGGGTGATCTCTTCGAAACCCCTGAAATTCTCATCCAGAGGTTCGAGGGTTTCCGACCTCCGCGTCCAAAAGATCACGTAGGCGCACTGGGAGAAGTGATCATCTACGTTCCAACCAAACCACTTGTCGTAACATATGGCGCAGAGCTCAAGCCTCCTCTCCCGCAGATCCAGTTTCTCCTTGACGGCGTTGAGCTCACCCACGGAGATCGCTGCAGTGCCGTCGGTCGCGAACCGATCATCCATCAGAAGGCCTGTGAAATTTGGGAATCTCTGCGTCAGCTCGATGACGTGCTCCTTTCCTCGGGAGAGGCTTGCCCCAATGCCCCTGTCACGGACCAGACCACCTTTTTCCAAGGCCCCAAAAGGAATCGCGTACTAGCCTTCACGGGTTGTCATACGAGAGGGTTTCGGCAGTTTCCATCCATCGTCACGTGAGCCGGCTTCGTGCCCCCACATCCATAGCCGGCTTCGAACCGTATCGCTTGCGGACATCGGGTACTCCTCTCTCTTGGCTAACGAGCCCATTCAGGGTCGGCCGACGCGGCTAGAAAGTCCACACCGGTTCGAACCGTGCTCGCCGCTTGCTTCAAGCTGGTTTGTTAGTGTACCGCTCGAGATTCTCCTCGAGATTCCTCTTGTTCTCGTAGACGACCGGAAACCCGTCGCCTTCCAGGATCTCCCCCGGCTTCACGGTCACGTGCTTGCCAACGGCGTGCGATCGCCCCCGAGGCATGAAGATCGTATAGCCTGGCATATAGTGAATCGCAATCGCTCGACGATGCCGCTCGCTCTCGTTCTCGGGAGAGGCGTGCCAGGTCATGCAGTGGTGAAAGGCAACGTGCCCTCTCTTCACTTGCACCGGTACCGGCCTGACCTCCGCCCCTTCGGGGAGCAAGGCTTCATCGTACAGAGGCTCCAGGGCATCTCCGGTTCGCGGTCGAACCGCACCCCAGCGATGGGACCCCGGCACCATCCACATGCAGCCGTTTTCGACTTCGACGTCATCCAACGCCACCCACGCCCCGACGAGGTCTCCCGGTTCGATGATCGGCCACGCTAGAAAGTCTTGATGCCAGCCAACGCGACCACCGCGTGTGGCGGGTTTAGAAACAATCTGATCGTGCCAGATGCGAAGAATTGGGGTGTTGCCGCACATCCGGGCGACGGTGCCGGTGATCTCCGGATTACGCGCTAGCTCGAGGAACTTCTCACTAGCCTCCCAGATGTTGACAACCTGCCAAACTTCCTTCGCGGTCTGTGGTGCCTCCCCGTACTCCGCAGTTCCGTCGACGAGGTTTCGGTTCAGTACCGGCTTCTTGGCAGATTTGCTCTCCACGACTAGCTGAAGCTCTGCGAGTAGCTCGTCGACCTCAGCCTCGCCGAGAACCGGCACGCGACTCACAACGAAGCCTCTCAGGTGGAACTCGTCTAGTTGATCCTGGTTCAACAACACCGGTGTAATCCGTAAAGAAGTATAGCTCGCCGAGCTATCGGTTGCGAATACCAAAGAAGGGCTCCGCCGGCTCGTTAAGTATCTGGCCCTTGATGGCAGCTAGATCTTCGGGCCCCTGTGGCGGTCGAATTACCTTGCCAAGGCTCTCTCCCGGCGGCCGTCTGAAGAGTGTTTCGTAGTTGAAAAGAAAGAACCCCGGAAAGCCGGCCCGCCGCGCTTCGTCGAGGAAGGAGCAGTGGAACTCCGGAGTATCTCGGCTCCTATACACAGCCGGGGCTCGCATAGTTATCGTTCCTGGAAAGACTGGACGGTCGGTCGCGTCTCTGTGAAGAGGGAACAGTGCTTTGAGATTATCGATGCTGAACGTGTCGTAGTACATGATGAAAATCGCATCCAGATATCTCGCGAAGCGCGACCACTCCTGAAATACCCGCAGGAGACCCGTTCTCGGTACCGGGAAAACGTACGCCCCGACTCTCACGTCGCGCGCGGCTCGCCTCGCGGTAGCCGAAAGGCGCTTTACCGCATTATGAACAGTCAGACAGCGGTACTCGATTTCCAGCTCGCCGGGCACGTCCTTCTGTGTGTAAGTATCGCAGTACTGCACGTTCTCATACTGAAGCTTCTCGCCGAACATCTCTTGATAGTTCTTCTTGCAGCTCTCGCAGAAACACCTGGCGTTGTATCGAATGAAATCAAGGACCAGTACGTCGATACTGTAACTAATGCACTGCTCCTCGACGAGCTTCTCTATGTAGTCGAGGAATTCGGGATTCGATAGACAGCCGAAGTGGCTGGGCTCGTAGTTACCGTCTGTATAGGCTATCGTAGCCCATTCGGGGTGATCCGCGAGTATCCCTCCCTTGTTGTCGAATTGGTACTCGCTCCCAGCCCAGCCGCCGGCAAGCGCCACCGGAAAGTAGCTGTGGAACTCGAGTCCGGCGGCATGGCATTTGCGCAGGGTCTCGCCGAGAAGATCGTACTCCTTGCAGTAGTCGTGGACCACTCCGATCTTGCTGGGGTAGTAGAGAACGCCGGGCGCTTTCACGCACAACTGAATGGCGTTGAAATTCGCCTGCGCGACCTCGTCCACCATGACATCGACATTTTCCGGTTCGAAATCTCCGAGGAGAATGGCTTCAAACTGGTGAGAACAGATCGCCCGTAGCTCTTTCATGAAGGTAACGACGGGCACTTCCCGAAGGAAGTGCCCGCCAAAGGCCCTTAGCTACCGAAGAAAGCTTTCTGCCGTTGGTAAGCGGAGTTCATGATCGTCATGAACTCCTCAACACCGGCATCCTCGATGTCACTGATGAAGGTCTCCCACTCACTGTCGATGTCGAGCGTTCCGACGGTGAATTTGTCGTAGTACTCCAGCTGCAAGGTGTTTATGGCTGCCCAGAGCTCGCCGACCCTCTCGGCTTCCGCCGTGTTGAAAACCACGGGCGGATGCGGCTTCGTCGCCATCTTCAAGCTGATGTTATCGTAGGCGTGCTGCCCTTCCGGGTGGCGCGGCCGGTTGGCCGCATCGTAGGATTCCATGTAGATCGCGTCCACCACCGGCCAGACACCGTAGGAAGTCCTGACCCCGTAGGCACTTGGATTCTCGACGATGTATTCGCGCCTTCCGTTGTTGATCGCGAATGTCTCCCCTTCGACTCCCCAGGTGGTAAGCTCCGAGCCCTCAGGCGAGCTCAGGAATTCCACGACGCTCATAATGGCTTGCTTCTTCTCATCGGATATCTTGGGATTTATGCCCCACCCCGGTTGGTTGGCAAACAAGCCCGGGCCTATATAGCCTCCGACGACCTTCGGTTCCACTCCGAACGGGCCTTGCACCGGCCACGCGCCCCACATGGTGTAATCAGGATTCAACTCCCGACCGAGGCCGTTAGCCCAGTCGATCCTTCCGAACCCTTCGATCATCGAGAAGGCCTGCCCAGCTGTCACCCTCTCTTCCCACTGCGCGTGTTGGATCGTGGCGAACTCCTGATCCAGGAGTCCTTCGTCGTAGAGCTCATGCAACTGCTCGACAACCCATCGGGCTCTATCGTCGATCGGCCCGTAGTGATACACGTCGTTCTCGAGAAAGGTGTTGTACTGCGGCTCATGCACGATCCCCGTCATGTTGATCAAGAACTGGTACAGCCATCCTCTCCACCGGGTGGTTACCGGAATCAGACCTCTTTCGTCCTTAACCTTCGTCCACAAAGCCTTCCATTCGTCGAGGGTAGTAGGTTCCGTTTCTCCCATGTCCTCCAGAATGTCCTTGCGATAATCGACAAAGACGTAGCCCAACACCGCTTCTCCCATGTCCAGTTGTGGATCCATAAGGGAGGCAACGGTGTAAATGTCACCCGCCTCATCGGCGTTGTAGAATCGGTTGATCGGATCCTGGACAGCCGCGTAGTACGTCGGCGCGTACATTCTCGCGAGCTCGTTTACCGGCTCGAAGGCGCCTTGCAGCCCATACACCTGACCTTCCTTCGGGTATATCTGGATGAGATCAGGAAACTCCCCGGTGGCCATCACCGTCCTGAGTCGCGCTGAATAGTCCTCTGCTGGGACTCCCTGCCACTCGAAGTCGATGCCGGTCCTCTTCTCCAACTCCTGAAACACGATCGAATCACCGACCATCGTCCACGGGTTGTTCGGGTGCTGCATCATCATGGCGGTTATCACAATCGGCTCGTCTGGTGCCGCCGCCTCCTGGGTCGCCGCCGCGAAAACGGACCCGGCCGTACCCGTTGACAACAGAAAGCCAACGATTAGCTTCTCAAGAACGAGTTTGTTACCCTTCAATAGTCTTCTCCTTGTTGCGTTTTCGATACGCAATCCCGAGATACGACCGATTGGTTTGGCTGCAACGCGTACATGCGACTCAGCCTCGGTCGTTCCCCTATCCACGTCACCTCTCCGCTTTACCCCTTCACTGACCCTACTAACACCCCCTTCACGAAGGATTTCTGAATGAATGGATACACCATCAGAATTGGTAATGTTGAGATTATGAGAGCGGTAGCCTTGTAGGAAGCTTCGACGATGTACTCATCGTTTGCTTCCGCCAACTTGTGCTGTTCGGCCAACCCGGTCGCCGACAGGACGAGCTGACGCAACATCACGGACAAAGGCCACTTGTCGCTGTCGTTCAGATACACGAGCGGAGTGAAGAAATCGTTCCACAATCCTACCGAGGAGTAGAGGGCGATCACGGCAATGGTCGGAACCGAGAGCGGCAGGAAGATTCGAATGAGGATCTGAAGGGCCGACCCACCGTCCATGACCGCTGCCTCGGCAAGCTCATTTGGAACTCCCATGAACGCGGCTCTGAGAATTATCACATTCCAAGCAACCAGTGCATTCGGAATGACTATGGCCGAGAGGGTGTTGTACATGCGAAGCCCTCTTATTACGAGAAAGGTCGGTATGAGTCCGCCGGAGAAGAACATTGTGAATACGATGAGCTTCATGAAGACGCCTCGGAACGGAAACGTCTTCTTCGACAGCGGATAGGCAGTGACGATAGAAAAGAACAGCGCGCTGGCTGTCCCGAGGGCTGTATACAGTATCGTATTACCGTAAGATCTTATGTACGAGGCATCCTTCACCAGAATCCTGTAGTTGGCAAACTGTATGTCTACTGGAAAAATGAAGACCTTGTTTGCGACCACATACGCCGGGTTGCTCAAGGACACCGCGATCATATTCAGAAACGGGTATGCACAAATGAAACCGAACAGCACCAACATCATGTAGAAGATAAACTTCATCAAGACATCGGTCGCTGAAGACTTCCCCACTCGAGTCATCGGCTTACCAGAGGCTCTCTTCGGTGTATTTGCGCGCGAGCAGGTTCGCGCAATACAGGAATGTGATATTGATCACCGATTGGAAGATGCCAATTGCGGCAGCAAAGCTGTATTTCGGTAGCCCGAAACTTCCGGCGAGACCAATCTTGTAGATATATGTGTCCAAAATCTCAGAATGGTGGAGATTGAAGCTGTTTTGATACAGAAACGCGAGCTCGAATCCTGCGCCAAAGAGACCGCCGATGTTTAGGATGAGGAGTATGATGATGGTGGGGGTAATCCCCGGCAGCGTGACATGCCAGGCCTGTCGTAGTCTGCCAGCGCCGTCTGAGTATGCGGTTTCGTACAGCTCGAGATTTATGTTGGACAGCGCCGCCAGATAGATGATTGCGGACCAGCCAGCGGTTTTCCAGATTTCGGAAAGTGTGTAGATGGGTCTGAAGAAACCCGGTTGGACCATGAAATATATCGGCTCGATGTTGAAGAGCCCGAGAATCCTGTTGACCAGACCACTGTAAGGCGACAGGACGGTGGCCACGATACTCACGACCACGACGTTCGAGATGAAATACGGTAGGTAGCTGACGGTCTGGAACACCCGCTTGAACGTGGGCTGCTGTATCTCGTTGATGATCAGTGCCAACAGGATGGGAGCGGCAAATCCGAAAACGAGGCGATACACTCCCAGCATGAGAGTATTCCACATGAGGGTGAACACCTGGCGCAGCTCGAGGATCTTCCTGAAATGCTCCAACCCAACCCACTCGCTCCTGAGGACGCCCTGGAAGGGGCTGTAGTCCTGAAAGGCAACGACCAAGCCGAACATCGGCGCGTAGCGAAAGACAAGCAGGTGAATGAGGCCGGGGAGAAAGATCAGCAGTAGTAATCTGTGGTCTTTGAGACGCTTGCGGAGAGACCCCTTCTGTGAGGTAACGAGCGCGCCGGCATCGATGGGTATCGTTGTCACCCCGCGTTCCGTATCACCCTCCCCGGGAGCACGTGGTTGTGTCGTGCCCCTTCCAGAAAGAGCTCACCGTTGTGGCCCTAAGGTGCGACCCTAGCACGGACCTGCGACTTGGGTCAACCACGCAGATCGAAGTAAGCTGACAACTGAGACAGCCGGCGCCGTGGCGGCTCAGCCAGCGCCCGCGAGATAGCGTGCCACTGCTGAACCATGCGCGCCAGATCAAGGAGCGGGCGCTCGCGCGAACGACACCACCCACGACGAGAGTCGGCCGGGTTCCGTCCGCCGGATCGGCTACTGGCCTTCCTTGAAGGTCTGTGACTTCGCGTACGTCACCAAGGGATCAAGCCGAGACCAGCGTCCTGTTCGAGCTCATCAGCGCCCGCTACGAACAGCGCTCGATGCTCATCACCGCCAACCAGCCGTTCGGCCAGTGGGAGGCCATCTTCCCCGACCGTGGCATGACCGTGGCGGCCATCGACCGGTTCGTGCACCGCGCCAGCATCTTCGAGCTCAACGTCGACAGCTACCGGCGCCGCACCGCCATCGAGGACAAGCGCACACCGCGTCGTCCCGAGGCCGCCAGCACCGCAACCGACCAAGCTGATTCATCGTCCCAGGAGGACCGAGGACGGCTGACGCCCCCGCACTCGCCACCGCCATCCATCCAGACGGCTCTCGGACCGAAATCTGCGCTCCCTGCCGCTGCCGCGGAGAAAACCAGCTCCATAGCGGCCCCTCAGCGCGTTTTCTCCCCGGCGGTGGTGTCAGGATACCCCCCGGATCCGGCGATTCCCGACCAATCTGCGCTCTTCAGGAGGCCCGATCACCGACGGCGCGCTACGTCGTCAACGGCGCCTCTCACCCCCGGCTCTCAGCAGGACTTGCAGAATGACCTCCTCCTGAGTCATCCTCCCGCCCGTTGCGACACCGGATTCTCTCATCTTGATTGTCGCTCGGTTCTCATCCTGATTGTCGCGCCACAGTTATGGACGAATTTTTCTCCGCGACCGACCTGATTTGCATGCAGCGGGCACTCACGGCGCCTGGCGAGCGCGCACGCGCACCATCTCAGGGGCGCTGGCGATGAGCGCCGCCTCCACCCCCGCGCTGCCCTTCGATCCGGCCACCGTCCAGTTCGATCCGCTGCTGCGCCGGCTCAACCTATCCTACGGACCGGACGCCGCCAACGTCCTGTTCCAAATCGTCAACGAACGCCACCAGCGCGGCCGCCCGATCCTGTTCACCACCAACAAGCCTTTGCTGACCGCGTGGGGCGAGGTCCTGCACGACCATGACCTCGCCGAGGCCATCGTCGACCGCGTGCTCGAAGATGCTCGCCTGCTCCTGCTCGACGTCCCATCATATCGCAGCCCCCATCTCGATCTTTCCGCCCAAGACGCTCACGATGGCCTTCACCAACCGGCCAGAATTCCGGAAATCAGCCGGCTGAATTTCCGGAACCCACAATAATTGGCTGAAGGAGCTAAGGGAAACTCGATCTATGGCTACATCCAGGCGAGCGCTCGAGGAGATAATCCCCACTCCTCGAGAGATAGTCAGACGCGACGACAGCGCGAAGTTGTACTCGCGCGATGCCGTCTACTCCATTCATGTGTTGGGGACTGAAACAGACCAGCTCGCCTTCGCAGTGAGCTACCTCCGGAGAAATCTCAAAGAGAGATTCGGAATACACACCATCCGCTCCACCCAATCGGAGGGGCTCCAAGACCATGACATCCGGATCTGCAACGATCCGGCCTTAGTGCAGGGTGCCGTCGGAGTCGCGCTCGAGCCTGATTTCTTCGCTACCCCGAACGCTCGAGAGCAGGGCTATGCCATCGACAGCGGCAAGGGGCACCCTGTGCTGCTCTGCGCCGCCTCCGATCAAGGTTGCCTGTACGCGGTCACGACGCTACTGCAGCTGTTCACGCCTGCAGAACCCGGGGTGGCACTGGAATCGGTGCGAATCAGGGACTACCCCGAGTTCCGCCTGCGAGGGAACAAGTGGACTATATGGTGCGAGATAGCGGTCTGGTCATACGACTGGGGTGACGGCATAGAGGCTTTTCGCCAGCGCATCATCGAAAAGCTCGATATGTCGCTTCAGTACAAGATCAACATGCTCATATTCGATGGCTTCGGTTGGGATGTCGCCGTGTTCCCGCAATACCCATCACTGATGAAGGAGCTAAACCGGGAGGCGCGCCTACGCGGCATATCGCTCATGCACACCGGCCAGAGCTCCGGCTTCTGCTTCAAGCGGAACATGATCGATACCCGTATCTATCGGGGTGAGGTACTCGAAAACAGGGAACACTATCCAGACGGAGAGACGTATCGGTGCGTCGGAGAGGACATATACGCCGGTACCTGTCTTTCCAACAGGGACCTGATCGATAGGAATCTGCGGAGTATCCGAGACTTCGTCCAGACAGTGGAACCGGGTTCCCTTTACGTTCATCAGCTTGATGTCTTGGATCTTCCGCAATCGATGTGGGACTCACGCTGCCCGAGATGCCGGGCACGATGGCCAAACGACAGGCTTGACGCCGAGGATGGAATGGCAGGTGCCTACGCGGAGTACTACGGTGAGGTGATTGCAGCGATACAGGAGGTACGGACACCAGGTTACGACGCCGAGACCGACTGCCTCATTATGCTCATCAGCCCAGGGTACTTGGACGCCGTCGCCGTCGACGACCAGCAATGGCAACTTGCGCTGCGGTACTGGTCGAAGGTGAGCGGTCTGATCGAGAACACGGCGAACGTATTCCTTGGCTTTCGCGAGATGTTCTTCAATCACGACGACGGCAACCGCAGGATCGCCGAGCTGAAAGCCGCAATCGAAGGCTCTGGCAACGGTCACCGTATCGGCATCATCCATTTCTACGGTGGCGACGGCTGGCAGAGCGAGCATCTGTTTCTGCCGACACCTGCGCTCAACTACGTATTCAGCGGCGCCGACATGCTGCTTACGGCCAGCGGCCACGCATTTCAGGAGCCGCAGCAGCTGTTCAATGCAGAGTTCATGTGGAGTCCCCTGCTCAGCCCGTACCGCCTCGATACGGAGCCCGAGAACTACCGGGAGTTCCTCGATCTGTACGACACGAGCAGGCGTGGCGATCTGAGGCCGAATCGAATCTACGGCGCTGGAGGCTTTCTCGAGCTTGCCTGCAGCAAACTCTACGGTGACGCGGCCGCAGCGGCGCTCGCGAAGGTGTTTGCACTCAGAGGAGAGTCCGGCAAGCCACCGATCCCATACCTGAGGAGCACCGAGCTCCACACGACACCAGGCCCGGATGGAGCTCTACAGCCGTGGATTGGTTTCGTCGACCGCAGGGAATCGCAGGAGCTGATCAAGGCAAAGAATACGTTGCACGAGATGTTGCGAACGACGTCGGAGGCCAGAGATCTTATCGACGGCGTGGCCTCCCAACAGGACCTCGAGTCTCTGCGCGATTTCATGGCGACGGGAGTCGAGTATATCGGGTATCTGGCCGCATACGTCGAAGTCTACGAGAAGGTGGTGCGACCGGAGAGCATCGATCATGATTTGGAGAGCGAGATCCAGAGACTATCCCAGCGAGTCGAGTCGGCGGCAGCCAAGAACGAGCGATCGCGGCAGACCCCGCTAGATTACTTGGATGGGGCCCTGTCCGGAAGAAACATCATCGTGCGCTTCGTTCGAGAGAACCTCGATCTCATGTCAGAACAGATTCGGAGGAGATAACACAATGACCAGCAACAGCGTGTCAGATACGAGCTCCCTAAGACTGATCCCCACTCCGCAAAATTCCCGATTAGTCGACGGGAATCACAAGACCTATTCCAGACACAGGGTCTATACCATAAGCGTCATGGAGCAAGAGACGGCGAAGCTCCGCTTTGCCGCGCGCTATCTCAAAGAACAGCTCGACGAACAGTTCGGTCTGCACTTCAACGTTCAATGGCGTCAGTTGCCGAATCAGGACGAAGACATCGTTGTCTACAGCAACCCGACCCTGCAAGAGAGCCATCTGCCGCTCGACCTCGGCGTGTTCGATCACGAGAACGCGGCCGAACAAGGATACGTAGTCCGAAGTGAGCCGGGACAGCCGGTCTGCGTCTGCGCGAAAAGCGATCAGGGCGCTCAATATGGGATCGCCACTCTCACTCAGCTGTTGTCAGCAACGGGCGGACACGCCCTGTTGCCGAATGTCCTCATCGAGGACTTCCCCCAGTACCGATACCGGGGGAATCGTTGGCTGATCAAAGTCGAGCAGACCAACTGGGGCTACGATTGGGGAGACGGCGGCGGCGCCTTTCGCGAGCGCGTTCGCGAAAAGCTGGATCTGGCCCTGTTGTGCAAGGTAAACGTCATCATTTTCGACGGGTGGGGTTGGGGACTCGATACATTCCCGGAGCTCGCCGGCTGGATGAGAGAGTTCAACCGGGAAGCGAGACTGCGCGGCATCCACCTCATGCATAGCGGGTTTGGCTCGGGAGTCGCCGGCGGGTTTCGGGACAGACCGCGCCTGTATCGCGGCCAAGTTCTCGAAAACCGGAGAGAGTATCCCGATGGCGAAATCTACCATTGCATAGCCGGCGAGCGGTACTGCGCAACGTGCCTGTCCAATGAATCGCTGATGCGGCTGAGACTCGACGACATCCGGACGTTTGTGCAGGAAGTGGAGCCCGGCGCCCTCTACATCCACCAGCAAGACGAAGGGTTGACGCCGGAAACTTGGCTGAAACGCTGCCCGGATTGTCGGAAAAAGTGGCCGAACGATGAAATGGCGGCCGCAGATGGCATGGCGGGCGCGTACGCCTACCTCTACGACCGCATGACCGAAACGGTCCAGAGTGTGCAGAACGATGGGTACTCGGGGGCAAAAGACTGTCTGATCATGCCGATAAGCCCCGGTTACCTGTCCTACGGATTGGACGACGAGGAGTGGAACATCGGGCTTCGCTATTGGTCCACGTTGAGCGGGCTCCTGAAGCGTCGTGAGAACGTCTTTCCCGGGTTCCGAGAGATCTTCATCAATCAGACGGACGACCGCCGCAGAGCTCGCCAGCTGAAGGAGGCGTTCAACACCAACGGCGAAGGGCAAACATACGGGATCATGTTCTTCTACGGAGCCGATGGCCACCACAACGACAAGCTCTTTCTACCGGTGCCTGCGTTGAACTACATCTTCGAGGGCACAGACATGCTGCTCTCGCCGTGCGGGCACTCCTACTCGGAGCCTCTGCAGCTTCTGAACGGGGAGTATATGTGGAACCCACACTCGAGCGGATTCTTCACCCTCGAAGAAAAACCGGAGGATTTTGCGAGCATCAAGAAGCTGTATTTCGAGTGTCAATACAACGAATTCCAACCGGAGGCCCTGTTCCACGATTTCCTCGGGACTGCCTGCGCGAAGCTATACGGCAAGGAGGCGGGAGCCGTCATGCATGAGATGTTCCGTATCGAGGGCAAGAATCATGAGCCTCCCATTCCCTACCTCAATAACAGCGGACTCATACGTGGAGAAATGAGGGGCTCGGAAGCCGAGGGAGGCGGCAGGGAAGGCAGCGTATTTCAGTACTACAGCTGGCCGTCCGAAGCGCCGGACGAGAAGCGGGCTCTTATTCGAGAAAGGATACGCGAATCTCTGGCAGCGACCGTCAAGGCATCAGAGGTACTCGAAAGAGGTCTGCAGAACGAGCATCTGGAAGAAAAGGGCCGCGACTATATCCGGTGGTATGCCAGCTCACTAGAGGAGGGCGTTCGGTACGTCGGGTATCTCGACAGGTACATTTCCCTTGTCGACGAGGTGGATTGCGGGCAATCGCCCGCGATCGCGAATGACACCAATCTTCTCTTGGGTGAGCTAGCTGAACGGAGAGACTACAACCGGAGGTCGAGACTGCAGCCGGTAGACTATGCCGGAGGAACGCTCTCAGGCCGAGAGGAGATCATCGACTTCGTAGAAGCGAATCTGAAGAAACTGCTCGAACAAGTTGAAGGCAAATAGGAGGCCTCCGATTGAGCCCAGCACTGCTATTCGTACCAAGACCAAAAGAGGTCGTCCCGCGATCAGGATCGTTTCTAGTGTCGGCAGACCAAGCGATCGTGATTCCCGCCCAAGAAAAGGCGGCGATGTTCCCGATCGCAAAACGAGTTCAAGGAGTCGTGGCAGAACACTGTGGAGTGCGGCTTCCCGTCGCGCTCGCAGTCGCCAACGACCGCCCGAGACGCATCGCTTTCAAGAAGAATCCCTCACTTGCCGACGATACCTATCTCCTGACCGTCGATGGCGCGAAGATCGAAATCGAATACTCCGAGCCCAGCGCTGCGTTCTACGGAGTGAGTACCCTTAGCCAGATCGTTCGTCAGAGTGGAAAGCACATACCGTGTCTCGAGATCCGTGACCATCCAGATTTCGAGGTTCGGGCCGCAATGCTGGATATCAGCAGAGACAAGATACCAAAGCTCGAGACGTTGTTCGATTTCGTCGATTTCATGGCCTGCGTCAAACTGAATCAGCTTCAGCTCTACATCGAAGGGTTTCCCTTCGCCTATCCATCCTTCCCGCAGGTTTGGCAGGCCGAAGACCCGTTGACCGGCGAGGACATCATTGAGCTGGACCAGTACTGCAAAGATCGATATGTCGAGTTGGTGCCTAATCAGAACAGCTTTGGTCACATGGGTCCATGGCTTTCTCGGAGGGAGTTCGTGCACCTTGCTGAAGAAACGGAAGGCAAGGAGGCGTTCGGTAGATACTGGAAAGCCGTCCTGAATCCACTCGATTCGCGATCAATCGATTTCGTCAACACAACGTACGAGGATCTTCTGCCGAACTTCTCCTCCAACTTGTTCAATGTCGGCTGCGATGAGGTTGCTCTTGGGCAAGACAAAACGAAAGAGATATGTGAGGAAACGGGTGCAGGCAGGGTATTCATCGACTATGTGAAGAAGATCTACGAGCTCGTCCAGCAGCATGGGAAAGAGATGATGATGTGGGGTGACGTCTTCTTCGAGCACCCCGAGGTGTTCGACCAGCTCCCAAAGGATATCGTCGTCCTGGATTGGGGCTACACCCATGACTTTCCCTATGACGATCACGGCAAGTTGCTGGCAAGCAAGAATCAGCCTTTCTACGTCTGTCCCGGAACGGGAAGCTGGAGGAGCATTACCGGCAGAACGAACAACACGCTGGAAAATCTGGTCAACGCGACCGCCAACGGGAAGAAGCACGGAGCACGGGGGTGCCTGATTACCGACTGGGGCGACCGAGGGCACTGGCAGTACCTGCCGATCAGCTACCCGGGGTTTGTCTACGGTGCCGGTCTCTCGTGGGGCGTCGAAGAAAACGCAGAGCTTGACATCGCCGCGTGTTTGGACGCGTTCGTTTTTCAGGATAAGGCCAACGTCATGGGCGCCACGATGCTGGATCTCGGGAGGTACTGTCTTCGGGAGAGCAATCCTGGGATCTTCGGCCCCAACATCTTCAGCATACTGAACGGCTTGACACCGCTGAAGGATCCGAAGTCGATCGAAGGGGTGCGGGCGAAGGATCTTCTCGTTCTCGAGGAGTATATTGTCGCGCTATCCGACAAGATGGATTCGGCGCGAATGGGCTGCAAAGATGCGTCGCTCGTGCGCAGAGAGCTTGGCAACGCAACACGGCTGTTACTTCATGGCATCAACCTTTCGCGGCTGAAACTCTCCGCTACGGGACAGGATGCCAACGTGACAGTCGACCCGGCAGGCCTCGTGGACGACATCTCGGAGATAATGAGCACGCATGTTGTGTTGTGGCTCGCGCGGAACAAGATCGGCGGATTATCGAGAAGCATGTATCCGCTGGAAGAATGGCGAAGAAAATACGTGGAGATTGCAGATTGAGCGTCGTATCAATCAGGGCCTTACCGGGAAGTAGACCGTGTACGGCTCGTCAATGATCTCGTGGAGCGGTTTGAATTTGATGCCTCGCTCCTGACCGTTGGTGCGATATCCTGTCAGCCATCTGCCGTGCTTCCGCTCGTTGTCAGGTAGTAACATGGCGCCGGGCTCGTCTTTGTCGCCCCGTAGCGTGTGCTCCGTCTCACAGAGCCCGGCGAGCACGACGGGACCATCCATAAAGGCGACCGTCTCAGGCTCGTCGGGAATAGCGCTCGACGTCAACCGTTTTGGCAGCTCTACGCGGACCGAGTCCGTGTGCCACGTGCGCGACAGGGAGTAGAAACGCGGCGACGGCTGTTCGACCGTCTGCCGCTCGCCGTTCAGTAGCACCGTCGGGTGATCTCGCACCCAATCCGGAACACGGAGCTTCAGGTCCATCTCGGTTGGGCCATCGCAGGTCACCGCGATGTCAATTGCCCAACGCTCCGGCCGGTGGGAGACCTCGGCTTCGGTGTCGAACTCCATAGCCAGAGTCACCTGCTTTCCGTCGACCGTGGTCCTCAATCGAGACGGAATGTACTGGGAGACGACAACTTCCTTCTCGCGGCCGTAGTAGATGTATGCGTTATGCGCCGTGTGCGCTTGTACCAGCGTGCCGTGGCAGCACCAGAAGTCGTGGGTTGGCGTGCCCCACTTCTTCCGTCCTCCCGCTTCCAAAGGAAGGAAGTAGGAGATCATGCCGGTGTAAGGATGCTGCTGTGCGAGGATACCGTTGTAGAGGTTCCTCTCGATGTAGTCGGCGTACGTTCCATCACCTGACCACCGGAACAGGTAGTCTGCCAATCGAATCATGTTGTATACCGTGCAGTGCTCCTGAGTCGCGCTCCCGCGGCGTGCCGCGAACTCGTAGGGCGGCGTCCACACTTCTCCTGATGTCTGGCCGCCGGTGCAGAATGTGCCGCGAGATGCGACAGCGCACTCCCAGTAGCGCTCTACGATGCTCCGCCAACGCCCATCGCCGGTGACTTCATAGGCACGGGCCGCTCCGTGTATTTCGGGTATCGTCGTGTTGGCGTGCATGTTGGTGAGAACGTCCTTGGACTCCAACAACGGATCGAACAGGCGGGCGCGCGTATAGCGCTCCAACAGATCCTCGAGGTGCTTGGCGCCGGTCGCACGGTAGAGGTCGGCCCACACTTCAAGCACCCCGCCGGTTTCGATGTCGAGGATGTCGTCCATCTGGTCGCGTGAGAACTGACGAGTCCAGGCATGGAACCACCTCGATGCGTTCTCCAGGACGGTCAGTGCTTCGGCGCTGGAAGCGTACCGGTAGGCGTCGAACAGCCCCATAAGCGTCTTGTGGACGACGTAGTGTGGTACCGCGGCGCGTACTCCCGAGGCGGTCCAATCCATGTACTTCTCAGGTATCGAGAAGACCCATTCTCCGCCGTTCCTTTCCTGACATGTGCCAAGCTCGGTGACTACCCGGTCGAGTTTGACTTTCAGCTCCGTGTCGCCCGTCGACGCATAGACTCGTGACGCAGCCGAGAGCCAGTGCCCGAGGAAATGCCCTCGTACCTGACAGGTAGGTGTTTCCCACCCGCAGTGCGGGTCATCTTGCGGCTCTGGCGTTTTGTCTCTGAAGATGTCGATTCCGGCTTCGAAAAAGTGGTTCTGGAGGAGGTTACCCGTCTTCAGGCTCTTCAAGTAGGCCAGATTCACCTCGAATCTCTTATGAAAGAGGCCGGGCTCGAGGTGCACGGCGCCCGGTGCAAAGCTGCAGTATTTCTCGCTCGGACGTTGCGGCGCAGGCATATTCGGCTCAGGGACCTACGTTGAGCAGCTTTTTGGATTGTCGGCCATGATTGCCTCTATCGTTCTGGATTCCCAGCCCCGTGTACGCATGATGGGAACGATGTTTCTGTGAATGTGCGCGCATCCCCAACCTCCGAAAGAGACGAGATCGGTCTTCAAACAGACATCCTGCGACACGAGGAGCTGATCGGTATATCCCTCCTCTATCAGAGTCTGCATTGCATCGATCCTGTCGTAGTCGCGTTCATCAGGAAGTCACCGGTTTCGACATAATCGGGCTTGGATTGAGCATCCACGTGACAGATGACAACCCTGTCGAGATTCACTTTGAGCCTCTCGAGAAACTGTAGACCGGCAACCCGGTTTCTCGATGCGCCTTTGCCGCGATGCGCAGGGTTTCTCGTCCCAATCCTGGATGTTCGGCGTTATGCCGATTTCTCCAATCACACCCGGCCTGATGCCGGTGTCGCCGATGCCGTATTGGATCTCGTTTATGAGATCCTCGGTAAGACTTGCTTCCGATTCATCGACGACTTCCTGAGGCAGGGCGTACTTCGTATATCCACAGCCCAGTACCACGTTCACTCCCGTGAGCATCGCCACACACCGAATCGAGGCCGGCGATCGGCCCGCGTCGATGCTCGATACCTCCACGATAGTGCCCCCCCTTTCTTGAATTCCAGGACTTCTCGCGTGGCAACGGTGGTGGCCCCGGTCGGTTGGACAGACCGAAGGTAGTGTAGAGTGTAATCCGTTGGTTGTCAACCTACCCCTCCCTCTCTCCCTCTCTCAAACAGGTGACGGTAATGGGGGCCGAAGGCCGGAGGGGTGTCCCAGCCTGTGGATATGTGGATAAGTCCCCGCTCCATACTGCCCGGCCACCTGCCCGTCGTGCTCGCAACTGGCCGCTGTTCCGGCTCTCCGCCGCCACTACGCCACCTGCTCTTCAAGCGCCCCATCACTCGCTGCGCCTCGAAACCGTTTTTCAGCTCACGCAGGTACACCGCCTCGTACTTCAGCGAGCGCCACAGCCGTTCGATGAACACGTGGTCCAGACAGCGCCCACGGCCATCCATCGAGCACCGTATCCCGCTCGCTTCCAGTAGACCACGCTGGTGCACTGGCTGCCTTGATCGGTGTTGGAGATCTGTCGCTAGTACACCGTCGGGCGGGTCGCGGCGAGCAGTCGGCACTGCCGGACCACACTCAGACTCCGGTGTTCGCGGTCGATCATCGCAAGCGGCTCGGCCCGGCTCAAGCTCCCGTGCCCGCGCGGCAAATTGCGCTCCACGGTCAATTCGCACACTGCGCTGTGAATCGGCGTCGTTTTGTCGCCACTCCTTCGGCCCTCCTCATGGCCCGGAATCCACCTTGTCATCCTGCCCGAACTTTCGCGACCACCTCAGAGCTCGAGATCGTCCAGCAAGGAATTGTCGCAGATGACATAGGGGTTGCGCCTCAGGTGGCCAACATTCCGCATGCTGACCCTAGAATCGAACAGCGCATTCTCCACTGGATCGATTGGCCTCTTGCATGGCCAACGTAGATCGAGAAACGGATGCTCATGAGGCAGTGTAATCCCGACATTCTCCGGATCGCTTTCGCCGTCTACGGTGATGATCGCCATGATTCACACTCCGTTGACAAGTTCTAATATACTCACTACAATCGATAATCATGGGAGACCCTCGCGGCATCCGAAGAGATGAGTTGGATGCGCTCTTGCGTGGGATGCGCCCAGATGATCCCTCTTACCTTCTGAATCGTTGGCCACTCGTATTTCAGCACAATAACGCCAATAACATCCGCATCATAGAAGAAAACGGAGAGATAATATCACGTGCCAGCATCATGCTATCCGAAGTCTCCTTCTGGGGATGTCGGATGACAGTGGGTGGGGTTGGCTTCGTACATACGCGCGCGGACCGTAGGGAACGAGGCTACGCCAGTAGGATTATGGTCGACTGCATGCGTCGGATAGAAGAGTTGGGTGGCGATCTTATGCAGGTTTCTGGCGACCTTGGATTGTATCGACGACTCGGTTGCAGGAAGGCGGGGAGGGTACACTACTGCAGGTTCGCCAAGCACACTCTAGAGACAGGAGCCAATGTCGAGGTAGGGCCGCTCACCCCTGAGCACCTCGACGCCCTTGCGGAGATTCACGAGATGGAGCCGATCCGGGTCCGACGTCCATTTCTCGACTTCTGTACGCTGTTCCTCCATCCGTTCGCCGGGCAAGTATTTACGATTTTCAGCGGAGGACGGCCGGTGGCTTACGTCGTCGTGGCGTGCAACGAGTTCATAGCAATCCCGCTCCACCAGCAGATGAGCGGACGGGGACAGATCATCGAGTACGGTGGCAACCGCAGAGCAATACTCAGCGCCATTCCGCATCTCCTAACCCTAACCGAGCTCGATCTGCGCGAGATGTACTGCTACATCCCGTTTCATGATACAGCGTTCCTGCATCTCCTCGAAGAAAGAAGGATTCCAGTCAGCTGGAGTCCCTCGTCCATGGGAACTTACAAGATATTGAACTTGCCGCGCCTCATGCACGGATTACGGCCACATCTGGAGTCCCGGTTGCGCGGAGAAGAGATCGAGCTTCTTGTCGTGGACCAGGTCCACGGTGATACCCGCGGGAACGACCAGTTCACTTTCCGATACGGAGAGCAAGAAGTGGTCACGAATCAGGCCGAACACATCGTGTTTGGCCTGGGGGAAGAATCCCAACCCTCGACTCAGGGTGAAGAGCTTGCCAGCGTGCTTCGCCGAGTTTTCCCGCTTCCGCTGATTTGGCATGGCCTGAACCTGGTGTAGGACGCGTCCGACGATCTGGTTAGCCTTCGCGGCACTCCATCGCACGTCAGCGGGCCATATTGGCGTGCGGTTTTGACGTTCGACGGAGGCGCGTACCGCGGTGCGTCAGCGAAGGAATCACAGGCACGCCGGCGTCGAAAACAGGCTGCGGACGGGATGCGAGGCGTAGTCCTCGACCACGCGGGTGGGCCGGACACTCCGAGACAGCATCAAGGAGGATGTGCTTTCGACGTACCAGGAAGAGAACGAGGAGGGTCTGCCGCAGCCACGCGAGCCTCGGGCAGCGGATCGTCTTGGGGAGTTGACCGAGCGCCGCCACTCTTTCGCCCCCGCTTCACTCCCACCTCGATTGGTTCCACGTCACCTTTCCCCGCATGCACGCGGGCGAGCGTCAGGGACTCCGCGCCCGCCTGGTCTATGCGCGCTGGTCGGGGCCCGGCGCTTGTCGCGCCGAGTAGGAGCGCTGGCTCGGGTGACGGGACGATCTCTTCGGCCGAGGAAGGGTGCCTTCCGGTTCAGAGCGTCGTGGCGGGGTATATGGACGCGGCGGAAGTCGCGCTGGCGATGCGCCAGCGGCCCTCCAGATCACAGGCTTCGTAAAACAGCCGGAAGCGGCCGTCGGCCAGGTCGATCACGCAGGGCTCGGACGCCTTGGCGGTATCCCAGCGCCCACCGTTGTCGAGGCAAATGCCCGCGTCCTTGCGCCAATTGAGCCCATCGCGCGAAGATGCGCTGAATATTCTGCCGTGATACTTCGATCCCGCCGGAACCTCCGGAGCTGTCACCCATCCGGCATAATACATCCGGTATCCGCCGTGACTCAGACGTAACACTTCCGGCGCATAGACGGAAAACGACTCCAGCTCGCTCTCCTGTGCGACTCGGACGCCCGGCTCCAACTCGAAGTGCAGACCGTCACCGGACACCGCACTTACGATATTTCGCCCGTTGAAAGCCCCTGGCGGCGGGGCGGTATCGGGAAAAGGCGAGGCGCTGACGTAGAGGCGGTAGCGGAATGGTTGGCCGTCTCGATCCGGGTCGAGATAGAGGCATCTCGGCGCGCCATACGAGGTGTGATCGCCGCCCAGACGAACGCCTTGTTCGCGTTCCCAAACGAGTCCGTCATCCGAGAAAGCGCTGATGATGGCGCTGCGGACCGCACCTCCCGCCTGCTCGGTCCGCCCCTCGACATACATCCGATAGCCGCCGTCCAGCAAGGGGATCACCTCGGGACTCCAGATATAATGCGCCGCCCCGTCACCGCCGGCATCCAACCGCACACCTGGCTCCTTCTGCCACTGCTCGGCGTCGGCGGAAAAGGAGCTCAAGATATACCCTTTTGAGTCGCGATTCGGGCGTTCCGGCCCAAAGCCGTGATAATACATCCGGTATCCCCGGCCCAATTTTATCACGTTCGGGGTAAGGACCCGCTTGGCGTCGAGCGGACCATCCGAGTCGACCGCGACTTCGGCATCCTTGATCCACCTGGTACCGGGATCTGCCATCTGGTAATGGACAGCTCTGGTCATGTCGTCGCCGGCCATCTCTCTTTACCTCCTCAGCAGACCTGACGGGCGGTCACGAACCCGGGTCGCCGAAAACGTCCCGCACCGTCTGCTGGACGGCCGCGCGTGCCGCGCCTTCCAGCGACGGGCGCGGACGGCCCAGCCTCGCGTTCGGCACCAGGCCGTGCAGCTCCATCGCCACCTTCACGCTCTCCAGCCAGCCGTGCTTGATGGCCAACTGCAGCCAGCGGTCCTCGTATCGCTCCACCATCGCCCAGGCCGCGTCCGTCTCACCGGCCTGCAGATGCCCGTAGAACCGCAACGCCAGATCGGGGCGGAACGGCGCCACCGTGCACAGGTAGGCGGCGCCGCCCAGCGGATGGCCCAGCATGAAGTTGCGCATCTGGCCGCCCGAGATCACCGCGAAGCTCTGATCGGCGGTCGCGCGCAGCAGGTCGTAGTACGCGTAGAACGGGTCGCCGTCGTTCTTGATCCCGACCACCTCGTCGCGGGCGGCCAGCTCGCGCACGGTGGCGACAGGATACGGGTCGGGCCACGCGCCCCACACCAGCACGGGGATGCCGGCAGCGCCGCGGATGGCGTCGAAGTAGCCGACCAGCACCTCACGCTCCTGGCCCAGCCACGGGTTGATCTGAACCTTGACCGCGTCGGCCCCGACGGCGTCGGCGTGCCGGAGGAACTCCCGGCACTCGCCGATGCTCCAGTAGCCGGTGGAGGTCACGAACAGCGCGCGGCCGTCCACGGTGCGCGCGAAAAGCTCGGTGAGCTTCCAGATCTCCGCGGCCGACAGGACCGAGAACTCGCTGCTGCCGTAGGTCAGCAGCACCACGGGCACCCGCTGCTCGCACAGCCAGTCGACGTAGCGGCGCATCGCCTCGTAGTCGACCGAGTGGTCGTCGGCGAAGCAGATGTTGACCGGGACCACCGGCCCCTTCAGCCGGTCGACGACCGCTGTGGCGCGGCTCACGAGTCCGCCTCCGCGCCGTCCGCGGCCCGGTAGTGGAACAGCATGCGCACCTCCTCCTCGATTTCCCACGTGCAGCGGCTGCCGGCGCGGATCAGGATCGCCTGCCCGGCGCGGTAGGTGGCGCTGCGGCCGTCCTGGTCGGTGAGGCGGGCGCGCCCGGAGATCAGGTAGATCGCCTCGTCACCGGCATACCGCGACCAGAACGAGCCCTCGGTGCAGGTCCAGACCGCGATCCACGTACTGTCGTCGTCAGCACGGTACAGGTCCCGCGACGCCATGCGCGGCGGTCCGCTCAGGATCTGCTCGGCAGCCATCGGCCATGGCTCCAGGTCGTCGGTCATCACGTCGAGCGCAGGAATCGGCTCTCCCATGGCGCCCATTCTTCATCGCACGCCAAGGAACTACAAATGCGGTGTCGCTCAGCGTGCGCCCCGCTTACGGCTGCCGGCGCCAACCGGGCGCGGCCGGCATCTCGCCTCGGCCGATTTCTGTTATAACGCGTGTCCGGATGGTGCCGTTTGTCGTTCGGTGGCTGCAGCACGGATGGCAGCTCCTGAGCGAGTCGGTGACCGGCCGGCGGCTCTCCTTCGTGTTGCTGCTGACCACGCTGGGGGCGCACCTCGTATGCGTTTCCTGGGTCGCCACGGGCGGCGTGGCCGAGGCTGCGCGCCTCCAGCTCTACCTGCCGCTGGGCGCATCCGCCGTGCTGGCGGTCGCCATGTTCGCGATGCGCCGCGCCGCGCGGGTGCGGGCGATCACCATCGCCCGAGCCGCGGCGGTCCTGATCGCGATCGCGCTGCTGGACGGGCCGCCGGTGTTCGTCCCCGCGCTGCTCGCGGCGCCGCTCCTGATCGAGCCGGTGCTGTACGACGACGACCGCGTCGGCATGGCGCTGTCCGCCGCGTTCTTCGCCGCCGCGCTGGCCGTACTGGCCACGCGCGCGCCGGCCGGGCCGCCGGAACCCGTGCACTACCTGGCGACATTCGCGCTGGTGACCGGCCTGCCCGCGGGACTGGGCTGGGTGGCGGCCTTCCATCGCGAGCGGGTGGTCGAGCTCACCGCGCGCGTGCGCAGCCTGGACTCCACCATCGGGCGCCTTGCCCGCGCGAACCGGGAGTTCCAGGCATACGCCGGGACGGTCAAGTCGGAGAGCGCCGCCGAGGAGCGCAGCCGGATCACCCGCGAGCTGCACGATACCGTCGGGTACGCCCTGACCAACGTCATCGTCATGATGGACGCCGCGAAGGCGCGGGCGCGCGAGGAGCCGCAGTCCCTGGACTCGCTCCTGGACGACGTGCGGGCGCAGAGCGAGCTGGCGTTGAACGACACGCGGCAGATCCTGCACCTGTTGCGCTCCGTCGAGCAGTTCGAACGCAAGGGGATCGACGCCATGTTCCAGCTCACGCGGGCGTTCCAGGATGCGATGGGGCTGTCCGTGGAGCTGCACGCCGGCAACCTGCCGCCGACGCTCGGCCCGCGCATCGACTCGGTCCTGTTCCGCCTGGTGCAGGAGGGCCTGACCAACGCGTTCCGGCACGGGAACGCTTCCCGCGTACGGATTACCCTGTGGCGGGCGAGCGATGAGATCAGGGTCGGCGTGTGGGACAACGGCAGCGGGATGCCGTCGGACGCGACGGTCCAGGACGGCATCGGCATGTCCGGCATGCGCGAACGGTTCGCCGAGCTCGGCGGCGAGATCAGCGCCCGGAACGTGCCGGGCGGGTTCCAGCTCTCGGGCACGATTCCGTACGCGATAGGAGACATCATTGGAGCGGATCAAGGTTCTGATAGCCGATGACCAGAAGCTGTTCGCGCACGGCATCGAGATCATCCTGCGCACCTACGGCAGGGACGGAATCACGGTCGCCGGGATCGCCGAGAACGGCAGCCAGGCGGTGCGCATGGCCGAACGCCTGCGCCCGGACGTCATCCTCATGGACGTGCGCATGCCGGTGATGGACGGCACGGAGGCCACGCGAACCATCCACCGGCAGCACCCGGAAATCAAGATCCTGGTCCTGACCACCTTCGACGACGACGACTACGTGTTCAGTGCTCTGGACGCCGGCGCGATCGGCTACGTGCTCAAGAACGTCAAGCCCGACCAGCTCGTGACCGCCATCCGCGCCGTGCACGCCGGCGATTACTTCGTGTCGCCGGCGGTGGGCTACAAGCTGGTCCAGCGCGCCCAGGAAGGCGTGCAGATGGGCAAGCGCGATGCCGCCCAGTACCAGGGGGAGCTGAACTTCATCCAGTCGAAGTTCGAGAGCCTCACCCGGCGGGAGGCCGAGATACTGCACCTGTTGCTGCGCGACTTCGACAACCGGGAGATCGCCGAACGCCTGTTCATCGCCGAGCAGACGGTCCGCAACCACGTCAGCGTCATCTACACCAAGCTGGGCGTTGGCGACCGCACCCACGCCAAGCGCGCGGCCAAGGCCGCCCTGCAGGCCCCGTAGCCGGTATTACCGTACTACGTCCGCGACAACGTGACTGGCGTACCATGGCAGTTCACGGAGCGGCACCTATAATCGGGGGCCGTGGCGGTCATGCTCACGACCAAGAAGGATGGAGCGCTCTCCGCCCGGGGCCGCATGACGCATGCGGCGTCGACCGCCGGACTCGGCGCGCGGCTGGAGCGCTACAAGTACTTCTACATCCTGCTGCTGCCGGCGGTCCTGTTCTACTTCGTCTTCAACTACGTCCCCATGTACGGGATCGTGCTGGCCTTCAAGCACTACCGGTTCAACACGCCGAGCGCGCTCGGCGACCTGCCGCTGCTCAGCTACGTCGGCCAGTTCATGAACATGAAGTGGGTCGGGCTGCAGTGGTTCGAGATGCTGTGGGGAAGACCCGACTTCTGGCGTGCCTTCAGAAACACGCTGCTGATCAGCTTCTACCGCATCCTGTTCGGATTTCCCGCGCCCATCATCCTGGCGCTGCTGATGAACGAGGTGCGGCGCACGGGCGTCAAGCGCGTGTATCAGACCGTCTATACCTTTCCCCACTTTCTCTCCTGGGTGCTGGTCGCAGGCGTCATGCTCGGGATACTCAGCACGAACGGCGCCCTCAACCAGTTGATCGCCACGCTCGGCGGCTCGAAGAGCCAGTTCCTGACCGACACCTCCCTGTTCCGGGGTCTGCTGGTGAGTACGGAGATCTGGAAGAGCGTCGGCTGGGGATCGATCATCTTCCTGGCGGCGATCGCCGGCATCGATCCGCAGCTCTACGAGGCGGCGACCATCGACGGGGCCGGCCGCTGGAAGAGCATGCTGCACATCACGTGGCCGGGAATCACGACAACGGCCGTCATCCTGCTCATCCTGCAGGTCGGCAACATCCTCAACGCCGGCTTCGACCAGATCCTGAACATGATGAACCCGGCCGTGTACGAGGTCGCCGACATCATCGATACCTACGTGTTCAGAATGTCGTTCTGGGACTCCAAGAACTTCGGCTTCACGACTGCCGTCGGCTTGTTCAAGTCGGTCATCAACTTCGTGCTGCTGCTGGCCGCCAACTGGGGAGCCAGGCTGCTCGGCCAGCAGGGACTGTTCTAGGAGACCGGGGCCCATGTCGGACCGACTGCTCGGCGGCGATCGCCAACCCCTTGCCGGCTCGTACCGGGAGCGAAGAAGGGAACATGCCCGGACGCGCAGCATCGGCGACCGGGTGGCCGACGCCGTCATTCACGGCGTGCTCCTGCTGATCCTGGTGCTCACGGTCGTGCCCTTCTACTACATGCTGGTGGTCTCGTTCGCCCGCTACCAGGACGTGGCCGGCGGCGCCTTCTACCTGATTCCCAAGCATATCGACCTGGCATCCTACGCGCTGATCTTCGCGGACGACACGATACCGCGCGCATTCCTGGTCAGCACCGTGGTCACCGTCGTCGGCACCGCGGTGAGCATGCTGGTCACCACCTCGGCCGCCTACGCGCTGTCCAAGAAGGGCCTGCCGGGGCGCAACGCCATCTTCACGTACATCATCATCACCATGTTCTTCTCGGGGGGGCTCATCCCCCTCTACCTGGTGATGCTGGACCTCGGGTTCATCGACAGCTACCTGGTGATGATCATCCCGCTGGCCGTCAACACGTTCTTTCTCATCCTTATGAAGAACTATTTCCTCACCATCCCGGAATCCCTGGAGGAGTCGGCGAGAATCGACGGCGCCAACGACATCCTCATCATGTTCCGGATCGTGATCCCGATCGCCGCTCCGATCATGGCGACGATTTCGCTCTTCTACGCGGTCAACTTCTGGAACGACTGGTGGTTCCCGATGCTCTTCCTGCAGGATCCCGACAAGTATCCGCTGCAGCTCCTGCTGCGCAAGATCGTCATCGAGCAGGAGATGGCGAACCAGCTTGCGGCGCGGGCGTCGGCGATGTTCGGCACGCATCACTACCGGCTTTCCGTACAGATGGCCACGGTCGCGATCGCGACGCTGCCTATCCTCCTCGTGTATCCCTTCGTGCAGAAATATTTCGCCAGAGGCATCATTATCGGTGCGATAAAGGCATGACAACGGACCTTATTTGGGCGTATGCCCGAAAAATTCAAGGCAGGAGGCTACGATGAGAAGACTCATCAAGACGCTGGCGATCGTATTCGTCCAGTTGCTGCTCGTCGCGACACTCGGCGTCGCGGACCGTATCGAGGTATCCCTGGGAAGCATCAATATCGGTGCGGCGTTCCCGGAGGGAGTCGAGGATCCGATGCGCGACTGGATCGAGGAGCGGTTCGACATCACCCTCACCCCGAAGGACTACAACTGGGGGGACATGGAGACCAAGATCAGCACTTGGGCGGCTTCGTCGACCCTTCCGGACGTGTTCTTCATGGCCCACATCGGCACCGGCCGGTACTTCCAGTGGATCGAGGACGGCGTCGTCCGGGCGCTGCCGGAGGACCTCTCGGCCTGGCCGGACCTGGAGTGGACGATCGACAACACCGGCGTGCGGGAGTACGACGTGGACGGCCGCACGTACGCACTGCCGCGGGGCGGCGCGAAGGTCCTGCCTTCCAGCCACCCGGAGCTGGCCACCTCCAACCTGTCCTGGGGCGGCCGCACCCTGTTCGTGCGCAAGGACTGGATGGAGAAGCTCGGCATCGACGATCCGCAGACCGCCGAGGAGTTCATCGAGATGTGCGTGCGGTTCGCCACCGACGATCCCGACGGCAACGGCGAGGACGACACCATGGGCTTCAGCCTGCGGGCGCTCTGGCCCTTCTACAGCCAAAGCTTCGGCTACGGTTACACCGACGGAAGCTGGGTCAAGGTCGGCGACGAGTACCACCTGGGCACGACGACCCGGGCGGCGTTCGAGCTGTTCAGCTTCCTGCGCGAGCTCTACCAGCGCGGCGGCCTGGATCCCGACTTCATCCTGAACACCGGCGGCTGGGACTCGGCCGATCTGTTCGCCACCGACAAGGCGGGCCTGACCAACTTCCAGTCCGTGCCCGTGCACTACAACGGGTTCATGGAGCGCTGGAAGCAGTTCAACCCGGACCGGAACTTCTTCGACCACGTGAAGGTGCTCAGGCCCTTCCCGGTCGACGGCTACGACTTCCACGCCATCGGCCGCGCCGGGGAGACCGGCTTCTGGTCCGAGAGCTTCATCGCCGGCACCGTCGACGACGAGAAGCTGAGCCGCATCCTGGACCTCTACGACTGGATGTACAGCCCGGAAGGCACCATGACGGTCATGTTCGGCCATGAGGGGCAGGACTACCGCATGGACGGCGCCGAGATCGTGCCCCTGAAGACCGACGCGGACGGCAACCTGCAGGTCGCGAGCGATCTCTACCCGATCATGAGCGCGGCCGCCGGCTTCTCCTACCTGGTCAACTGGCCGGAGGACAATGTCCAGTACGTCAATCCGAAGATCCCGGCACAGGTTCGCGAGGCCGCCATCGCCGAGATCGAGTGGTTCCACTCGGTCGGCGGCAAGGACACGCCGGCGATTCCGGCCGTGCAGGCCATCGACGTGCCGGAGAAGCAGAACCTGACCATCGACGTCGGCGCCTCCTGGGCCCGGTTCATCATCGATGACTCCGGCAAGTCCAATGAGGAGCTGTACCAGGACATGATCGACGAGTGGAACGCCAACGGCTACGCGGACGCCGTGGCGGCGATCACCGCGAAGGCAAGGGAGATGGGCCTGTAGGCCACGCACGCCACCAACCCTTGCGGTTTCGGCCGTGCCATCACAGAGTGGTGGCACGGCCTTTTTCTGACCCGTGAACGCCATCATCCCCGTCCCCGCGTCCGTACGCGCGTGCGAAGGAACCCTCAGGCTCGCAGGCCGGGTGACGATCGCCGTGCCCGCGGGCCGGAGCGACCTCAGGGCGGCGGCCGAGCTGTTCGTGCAATCGGCGCAGCCGCTCACGCAGATCGCGCTTCGCGTTACATCTTCAGACGGCGGACAGATCATCCTGAAGGAATCCAGCGGCACCGCGGTGGAGGCGTACGACCTGGCCGTCTCCGCGAGCGGGGTCGAGATCGCCGCGTCGCACCCCACGGGATTCCTCTACGGCCTGCAGAGCTTGGCGCACCTGCTGCCGCTGCACGGGGAGGCCGTGGAGCTGCCGTGCCTGCACATCCGGGACCAGCCCCGGTTCCCCTGGCGCGGGGTGCTGCTGGACAGCGCCCGGCACTTCTTCACCAAGCAGGAGGTCTGCACGCTCCTGGATACGCTCGCGCGCTACAAGCTGAACCGCCTGCACTGGCACCTCGTCGACGACCAGGGCTGGAGGCTGGAGATCGCCAAGTACCCGGAGCTTGCGAGCCCGCAATCCTATTCGCAACGTGACGTGCGGGAGATCGTCGCGTACGCCGGCGCGCGCGGAATCACCGTGGTGCCGGAGATCGAGATGCCCGGCCACTCTGCGGCGATTCTGAAGGCCATGCCGGCGCTGAGCTGCGACCCGTCGGCCGGCGCCAACGTGTACTGCGCCGGCAACGACCGGACGTTCGCCGTGATCGAGGACATCCTCGCCGAGACCTTCGCGCTGTTCCCGTCCGAGTTCGTCCACGTCGGTGGGGACGAGGCCGACAAGACAAGCTGGACACACTGCCCCGCGTGCCGGGAACGGATGCGGCGCGAGGGTCTGACCGGCGTCGAGGAGCTGCAGAGCTTCTTCATCCGGCGGGTGGAGACCATCTTCGGCAGGCACCGCCGGCGGCTGCTCGGCTGGGACGAGATCATGGACGGCGGACTGGCGCCCTCCGCGGCGGTGATGTACTGGCGCAGCGAGGAAGGAGACGCCGCCCTCAGCGGCCGGGTCCGGGAGGCGGCCGAACGGGGCCACCAGATCGTGATGACCCCGCAGACCTGCTGCTACCTCGACTACCACCAGGACGCCAACTGGTTCAACGAGCCGGCGGGCTGGATCGGCACCGTCGCGCTGCGCACGGCCTACTCGCTTGAGCCGATCCCCCAGGGCCTGGCCGCGGAGCACCACGCCAACATCCTCGGCGCGCAGGGAAACCTGTGGTGCGACCGCATCGCCTCGTTCGAGACCGCCGGCTACCAGCTCTTTCCCCGCGCGCTCGCGCTGGCCGAGGTCGCCTGGTCACCACGGGAGGCGCGTGACTACCGTTCTCTCGCGAAGCGAATCCTGTGCCATCTTCCCCGACTCGCGGCGCTGGACGTGAACGCGCGCTACCCGGACGGCATCGAATTCGGCTACCGGGACCGCATGCTGACCATCGAGCCCGAGCTGCCGGGTGCCCGCGTCCACTTCACCCTGAACGGGTCCAACCCGTCGGCCGAGGACGCGGTCCATACCGGACCCGTCCCGCTTCCCGGTCCCACGCCAGTGCGCGCCGCGATCGTTCGCGACGACGGCACGCTGGGACGGCCCAAGACGTTCCTGGCGTGCGACCTGCTCGAAAGCAGGCGGATCACCGTCACCGCGTCGACCGGGTCCCATCCGGACCATCCGGCGGCGACGGTGCTCGACGGCACCAACTGGACCTTCTGGCTCACTTCCGCCGAGCACCCCCCGTTTCCGCATGAGATCTCCTTCGCCCTGGAGGGCGAGGAGGAGATCGCCGGTTTCGTCTACGAGCCGCGCACCGACGGACCCCTCGACGGCAACGTCCTGCTCTGCGAGCTCCGCGTCGCAGGCGGCGGCCCAGCCGTGGCGGCACGCGGATCGTTCACCGGGCGGCGCGAACCGCAGCACCTGATCCTCGAGCGGCCGGCCCGCGGCCGGACCGTGACCCTGCGCGTCCTGGAAGCGGTCGGCGGCATCACGGCCATGTCCGGGTTCAAGCTCTTCCGGCCCTGAACGGCCTCGTCCGCTGACGGGCGCCCGTTCGCCATCCGTGGCCATCCGGTACAATCGGCCACATGTCCTTCAAGTACAGCCTGCAGTGCGACACCCTTCAGTGGGTCGGATACCACGTGCTCGAAGAGCCCGAGGTGGTGCTGGCAGCGGCCAGGGAGGCGGGCTACGACGGCGTCGACCTGCCCGGCAACCCGCAGGCGGTCGATGCCCGCGCATGGCGCAAGCGGGTCGAGGCCCACGGCCTGGCGGTGCCGGAAGTCCTCGCCGCCTGGGGCTACTACCACGCCGGCGAGGAGCGCAACCTGGCCAGCACCGACCCCGCCACGCGCGCCTACGCCGTGCAGTACGCCAAGGACGTCGTCGACCTGGCCGCGGACCTGGGCGCCAGCTTCACGGAGCTGTGCGCGGCGCAGCCTGCGGTCCCGCAGCTCCCTTTCCCGGTCGAGCCGGTGGCGGAGTTGCGCGACAACTTCCGGCAGTCGATCCGGGAGATCTGCGCGCACGCGGCGCCGCGTGGCATCACCATCCTGCTGGAGCCGCTGAACACCTACGAGGGGCTCCCGGAGGTGCTGACCACCCTGTACGAGGCGGTCAACTACGTCGACGAGCTGGGGCTCGACAACCTCGGCGTGCAGCCGGACGTGTACCACATGAACGTCGAGGAGGGCTCGATCCCGGACGCGCTGCGCTACGCGGGCACGCGCATCAGGCACTTCCACCTCAACGAGACCAACCACTGCCAGCACGGCACCGGCCACGGCGACTACCAGGAGATCTTCAGGATCCTCAAGGGGATCGGGTACGACGGCTACCTGTGCACGTACATGCCCAAGACCACGCAGGCGATCCTGCAGGGCGGTGCGGCAAATCCCGACCGGCCTGACCTGGCGGAGGTCCTGGACGGCCTGCTCGGCTTCCTGAAGGAGACCGAGCGCACCGTCGACCAGTCGCGCGGGTTCTACGAAGCCGGCGGCTTTCGGAGCTGATCGACCGATGAGCCTCGACACCCGGCTCGCGGAGCTGGCCGAGCGGGGCTACACCATCGTGCCCGGCGCGCTGTCGGCCGCGGAGGTCGCCGCCACGCGCCGCGCCGTCCGCGAGTTGCTCGACGCCGAGGAGCCGGTGGCGCGCTCCACGGGCACGCAGACCGACAACCTGCGCAACGCCCACGCCATCGTCGGCAAGCACCCGCACTTCCACGAGTTCTATCTCAACCAGCCGGTGATGGAGATCGTGCGGGCCGTGCTCGGCGACGGCGCGCTGCTGTACGACGGCAACATCCGCGTTCCCATGCCGACCGGCCAACGGGACGCCGCCAAGGGCTTCCAGGTGCACGTCGACCGCGAGGACTACACGGTGCTGCCGTTCGCCGGCGGCACGCACTACCCGATGGCGCTGAACGTGGTCTGGTGCCTGGTGAACTTCGACCAGCGCAACGGCGCCACCCTGCTCTGGCCCGGCTCGCACCGGTCGTGCGCAGTGCCGGACCCCGACCTGGACCCGAGCGGTGCCGTGCAGGTCGAGGCACGCGCCGGGTGCGCGATCGTCTGGGACGCCGCGCTCTGGCACCAGGGCGGCATCAACCGCGGCGACGAGCCGCGATGGACGGTGATCGGCTACTACCTGCGGCCGTGGCTGCGCGGCAAGACCGACAGCATCCGCATGCTGCCCCCGGCGGCCGTCGAGCGCATGTCCGACGCCGCGAAACGGCTGGTGGGCATCACCTCGGCCGCGCCCGACTATTCGGAGGTCAAGGCGCTCGACGACCGGCAGCTCGCCGAGTTGACCCTGGAGCAGCGCACGGTCCTGGGTTTTCCGGTGTACTGAGCGCACCCGCCGGGTTGACCACCGCGATCGTCAGCCCTTCGATTCAGAAGCCATGGGACCGCGCGCGGCTACTCCGAATCCGAATTGGCGATCGCCCGCCGCAGTGGCCGTCGATGGCGTCCGGCTACAGACCGGCGAAGGGATTCACGACCCGCAGGCCATCGTAGTCCTGCCCGGCGCACATGTCCTCGGAGTACACCACGTCGCAACCAACGGCGCGAGCCGCGGCAACGATCGCCCCGCGTTGTTCCGTTCAGAATCGGCTTCGGCCCGCGCGGCAACGCGATCGTACAGCGCTTCCCTGGGCAGGTTCTCCGCCGTTCGCAACCCGATGCCACGTGCATCGAAGTCGGCAAACATCTCGCTGAGCAGTCGGCGCCGCCGTTCCTGGGCGCTCTCCCGCCGTGGCGCACCCGTCCATCCCTGGTCCTGCCCGTCAACAAGCCCCGACAAGAAGCCGCGGACCAAGGCTGAAACCGAGGTGTCCAGCTCGGCCGCCCGGATACGAGCGAGCCGGTGGGTCTCTTCGTCAACTGATACGGTGATGTTCTTCATGAGCGCACATCCTCACAGCTTCTGCGTAGCACAACACACACCCGGCGATCGGAAACGGGAACACCATCGAATTTCCGGTACCGTGAACCCACGCAGTGCGCGCGACCGCTGAACCGTCCCGCCAGCGTGCCGGGCTTCGCTACCTTGGCTCGGGGACCGGAGCAGCGGGATCGAGCAGCCCTGCAGCGCGCAATTCCGCCCACATCGCTGCGGGTGGGGCTGCGCGGGTGCCGGCAAGCGCCTGATCGAACTCGGCGGGGCTGCAGGCGCCGAAGACCAGCGCGACGATGGCCGGCTGCGCGGCCACGAACTGCACCGCCGCGTGCGGCAGCTCCACCCCGTGCCGCTCGCACACCTGCTGCAGGC
>JAPOQV010000425.1 GCA_026710565.1 Spirochaetaceae bacterium
ACCGCGCGCCCCCCACGCGCCCGCGCGGGGGCGCTCGCGGGCCACGGCCGGGCTGGCGCCCACACCCCCCCGCCCGCGGACCGCCGCCACGACCGCCGCGGCCACCGCCAGCGCGGCCACGCCGGCCGGCGCCGGCCGCCACCAGCGCAGCGGCGCCCGGATCGGATCGCCTACCTCACGCAACTCCGGGAGGTCCTCCTCGGCAGCCGGCGACTCCCCTGCAGGCGGCGCGCCGGCATCGCCAAGTACGGAACTCACCTGCACGGTCAGCGCGCCGGTCGACAGGCCGGCGGGCTCCCCGCCGGGCGCCAGCCAGCCGACGGCCAGCTCAGGGATCGGATAGTCGCCGGCCAGGAAGGGCTCGAGCCGGAAGCGGCGCAGGTGCCGGGTGCGGCCGTCGTCGGCGAGGGCCGGCGGCTCGGTACCGGGCACGACCTGAAACCCGCTGTCGGCGAACTGCTCCGGGTCCGGCAACCGCACCATCACCCCTTCGGGAGCGTCCACCTCGACCTCGACCCGGACGACCTGCGCCGTGGTGATCCGCAGCCGATCCACGCGCAGGCGCACGGCGACCGGATCCTCGCCGTAGGCATGGTCGACCTCCCACGCCGGGGCGGCGCCCTCCGCCGGGCCCGTCGTGCAGCCGGTGATCAGCGCGGCCGCGATGGCGGTCATGAGCGCACCCGCCCCGATCGCCGCGGTCCGCCCCTTCAGGCCCAGGCTGCCCTCCTCTCCCGCATCCGGAAGAAGCGCCCCAGCCGATCGACCCAGCTCGCGTCGGTCCGGATCGGGATCTCGTCGATGCCGAGCTCGCGGAGCTGACGGCTGAGCGCTTCGCGCCGCCCGCGCGAGCGGCGCTCGTAGTCGCGGCGCACGCGCCGGCTGCCGGTGTCCAACAACGTCAGCCGCCCCGATTCGGCGTCCTCCAGCTCGACCATGCCTGCCGGCGGCATCTCGGCTTCGCGCGGATCGAAGATGGAAGCGGCGATCAGGTCGTGGCGGCGGGCGGCCATGCGCAGATCCGTGGTCGACGGGATCGGCGCGGAGGTCTCGGCCTCGCGGCTCCCGGCCGGCCCGCCTGCCAGCCGTGACCACCACGGAGGGGCGTCATCCGTCCCGCCTCCGCACAGGAAGTCCGAGATCAGGAAGACCGTCGCCCGCCGGCGCAGCACCAGGTTCAGGTAGCGCATCGCGCCGGCCAGATCGGTGCCGGTGCCGGCCGGCTGGATCGACAGGATCTCGCGCACGATGCGCAGCACGTGCGTGATCCCCTTCTTGGCAGGCACGAACAGCTCGATGCGGTCGCTGAAGGCCAGCAGCCCGACGCGGTCGTTCTGGCGGGCGGCGGCGAAGGAGACCACCGCGGCGAGCTCGGCCGCCACCTCGGTCTTGGCCGCGCCGGCGGAGCCGAAGCGGCCGGAGGCGGACACGTCGACCACGAAGAAGACGGTCAGCTCCCGCTCCTCCACGAACCGCTTCACGTGCGGCCGGCCGGTGCGGGCGGTGACGTTCCAGTCGATCGAGCCCACGTCGTCGCCCGGCTGGTACTCGCGCACCTCGTCGAACTCCATCCCCTGGCCGCGGAACACGCTGCGGTACTCGCCGGCGAAGGCGGTGGTCACCGTGCGCCTCGTGCGGAGCTGGATGTAGCGGATCTTGCGGATGAGCTCGGGGGAGATCATGTCCTTGGAGGGCATGTCGTTGGAGATCATGTCCTTGGAGATCAGGGCACCGGGAGCGAGTCGAGGATGAGGGCGATCAGGTCGTCGGAAGTGCGCTCCTCGGCCTCCGCCTCGTAGGTGGCGATCACCCGGTGGCGCAGCACGTCGGGCGCCATGGTCTTGACGTCCTGAGGCGTGACGAAGCCGCGGCCTTGCAGCAGCGCGTAGGCGCGCGCCGCCAGTGTCAGGTAGATCGTGGCGCGCGGGGATGCGCCGTACTCGACCAGGTTGCCGATGTCGAGCCCGTCAATCCTGAGGTCAAGGGCGGCGGGCTCGCGCGTCGCGCGGACCAGGTCGACGACGTACTCCTCCACCTTCTCGTCGAGGTAGATGGAGTCCGCCAGCGCTCGCAGCCGCGCGAGGTCGGCCGGCTCCAGGATGCCGGAGACCGGCTGCGGCGGCTCGGTGCGGGCCACGCGACGCACGATGGCCAGCTCTTCGTCACGCTCGGGGTAGCCGACCACGACCTTGAGCATGAAGCGGTCGACCTGCGCCTCCGGCAGCGGGTAGGTGCCTTCCTGCTCGATCGGATTCTGCGTGGCCAGCACCATGAACGGGTCGTCGAGCGGATGGGTGGCGTCGCCGATCGTCACCTGACGCTCCTGCATCGCCTCCAGCAGCGCGCTCTGCACCTTGGCGGGGGCGCGGTTGATCTCGTCGGCCAGCACGATGTTGGCGAAGATCGGCCCCTTCTTGGTCGTGAACTCACCCGACCCGGGGTGGTAGACGAGGGTGCCGATCAGGTCGGCCGGAAGCAGGTCCGGAGTGAACTGGATGCGGCGGAAGCTCGAACGGATCGCCTGCGCCAGGGTGGTGACCGCCAGCGTCTTGGCCAGGCCGGGGACGCCTTCGATCAGCAGGTGGGCGGTGGGAATGAGCCCGATCAGCACCCGGCCGAGCAGCCGGTCCTGGCCGATGATCTGCTTGCGCAGCTCGCTGCGTACCTGCGCGAGGGTGCTTCCCTCGCGCTCCACCTCGGCCGTTATCTCGCGAATGTCCACGTCAGGTGCCTTCCTCCATGTTCAGGCCTCCATGTTCAGCAGCCGCGCCAGGTTGCCGCCGTAGAACAGGTCCAGGTCGGCGGCGGTCATGAACCCGGCGTGCCGCAGCACGTAGTCCATCGACTGGCGGTACGTGCACGAGCGCAGCGTGGCGGGCATGTCCGAGCCCCAGATCAGCTTGTCGGGCCCCAGCTCCCGATGCAGCCGCTCCATGATCGGCATGGCCCACGCGTACGGGTACTCGGTGTCGGGCGCCATGAGATGCAGCATCACCTCCAGGTGCACGTTGGGATGGCGGCAGCAGGCCAGGACCTCGTCCGGGATCACGAACCGCTCCGCGCGCGGGCGGAGGACGATCGACTCGATGCCATGGGTGTAGACGCACGCTATCTCCGGGTGGGCCTGCGCCCAGCGGTCCAGGCGGCGGACCTGCTCCAGGTAGGTGCCCAGGCGGTCGCGCTGCGAGGTGTACAGATACCAGAACACCGGCACGCCGCGCTCGGTTACCAGCGCCCACACCGGCTCGAAGCAGGGGTCGTCGAAGGCGCGCCGGAATCCGAGCTTGGCAAACGCCTCCACGCAGAAGTAGAGCCCGACGCAGCCGCCGTCGAGCTGGCGGCGCAGGCGCGCCGCCTCGCCCGCCAGGTCGTCGCTCCACTCGTCGATCTGCGCCAGCGGCAGCAGACGCGGAAAGCGCCGCCGCACGTCCGGCAGGTAGTCGTCCAGGCGGCCGTAGAGGTGGTCGTGCTGGATCACGGCCCGGTCCACGCCGGCATAGTCCATCTGCGCGATCAGGGCCTCCGGCGTCGCCGCAAGCTCGTCCAGCGACGGCGGGTACCACGGCAGGTAGTACTCCTGTCCGCCCACGCGGAACTGCAGGCGGCCGTGGCGGCCGATGCGGACTTCGGCCTCCGGCATGTCGTCCAGCGCGTCCCCCTCCGGCGCGATCGGCGATCCGGAGAGGCGGGAGCCGTCGGTCGCACGCCGGAAGCCCTGCGGGTGGTACTGCACGTGGTGCTGCAGGAAGCGAAGCTGCAGCTCGGCCAGCTCCGGCGGAGCGGAGCCGATGCGCGGAAAGACGTGTGCGTGGCCGTCGATGATCATGCGTGCCTGCCGCCCCGTGAACGTAGCAACTCCATGTGCCGGCTCCTATACGGTGATGTTACAGGTTCGTAACGGTCCGTTTAGCTGGTACGTCCTCCGGAGACCAGCACCACCTCGCCCGTGATGTAGCTGGACACCAGCAGCCCGAAGATGGCGTCGGCCACGTCCTGGGGCTGCGCGACGCGGCCCATGGGGATCTGGCCGGCGATGGACTGGATCGTCTCCGGACTGAAGTCCTTGATCCAGCGGGTCTCGACCAGCCCCGGCGCGACCGCGTTCACCTGGATGTCCGGCGCATGGCTGGCTGCCAGGCCGCGCGTCAGCGCGATCGCCGCCGCCTTGCTGGAGCCGTACACCAGCGAGCTGCCCGTCCCGGTGAACCCGGCCAGGGAGGCGACCGTGACGATGTGGCCGCCGCCGGCACGGCGCATGTGGCGGATCGCCGCGCGGCAGCACCAGAACACCCCGTTCACGTTGATCGCGTAGATCCGCTGGAAGTCGTCCGGCGTGATGGCGTCCATGTCGGCCAGCGGCACCGGCCGCGTGGTGCCGGCGCTGTTGATCAGGAAGTCCAGCCCGCCCAGCTCGCGAACCACGGAGTCGACCATGTCCGTCACCGCCGCGTCGTCGGCCACGTCCGCCTGGCACGCCATGGCGCGCACGCCACGCGCCTGCGCGTCGGCAGCCGTGCGCTCCGCGTCCTCACGCGAGCGCGAATAGTTGACCGCGACCGCTGCACCCTCTCCGGCCAGCATCAGCGACGTCGCCCGGCCGATGCCGGTGCCGCCGCCGGTGACCAGCGCCACCTTGCCCTCGAATCGTCCCATCGTTCCTCCCCCGCGCAGGTCACGGAGTCTGGCGGATCCGCCGCGCCAGCGGCAAGGTCCCACAGCCACCATGGAAGGCGGGACGGGCCTGGGGGCCTGGAGCGACGACATGACGGCGTTGCGGGTATCGCGTACGGTGCGGCCATGCCCGACCTCCGCATCCGCGAGCTGCAAGCCGGCGACCTGCGCAACGGCTTCTTCGAGACGCTGAACGCCCTCCGACCCACCGGCGATGCCGATCCGGGCGCGGCCGCCGCCATCTTCGCGCAGGTGCGCAGGAACCCCGACACGGTCGTTGCGGTCGCCGAGCTGGACGGCCGCATCGTCGGCACCGGCACGCTGTACCTGCTGCGCAAGTTCCTGTACGGAGGCAGCACCGCCGCCCACATCGAGGACGTGGCGGTCGCCGCGGACCGGCAGCGGGCGGGCGTGGGGCGGGCGGTGATCGAGTCCCTGCTCGCAGGCGCGCAGAAGGCCGGCTGCTACAAGACCGTGCTGTACTGCGAGGACGATGTCCTGCCGTTCTACCGCACGCTCGGCTTCCGGCACGCGACGAACGGCATGCGCTTCGACCACGCGCCGCCGCCGGCACGGGGAGCGTCATGAAGATCAAGGACATCAGCACCACGGTCACCTGGGGAGGACGCCGTAACTGGGTGATCGTGAAGGTCGGCACCGACACCGACCTGTATGGCTGGGGCGAGGCGACCCTGGAAGGCAAGGAACGGACCGTGCAGGCGGCGGTCGCCGAGCTGGGCGCGATGCTGATCGGCCGCGACCCGCTGCCGGTGGAGCACCACTGGCAGCGCCTCTACCGGCACGGCTTCTGGCGGGGCGGCCCGGTGATCAACTCCGCCATCGCCGGCCTGGACCAGGCGCTGTGGGATCTGCGCGGCAAGGCGTGGGGGGTGCCGGTGTACCGGCTGCTCGGCGGTCCCGCGCGCGATCACATCCGGCTCTACACCCATGTCGGCATCTACGACCCGGACGAGATGGTCGCGGACGCCCGGCGCGACGTCGATGACGGCTTCACGGCGATGAAGACCGGCTCCTGGCGCGACGACCTGCTGCTTGCCGAGACGGAGCGGCTGCGCATCTTCGCCGAACGGCTCACCCTGCTGCGCGACACCATCGGCCCGGCGGTCGACATCATGATCGACGACCACGGCCGCGGCCGGCCGTCGAGCGCGGCGCGGCTCATGCGGGCGCTCGCGCCGTTCGACCTGCTGTTCCTCGAAGAGACCACGCAGCCCGACGACCTGGAGAGCCTGATCCGGCTCCGCCACGCCGACCCGCCAATGGACATCGCCACCGGCGAGCGCCTCTATTCCAAGTGGGACTACCGGCCGCTCTTCGAGCAGCGGCTGGTGGACGTGATCCAGCCCGACCTGTGCCACGCCGGCGGCATCTCCGAGGTCAAGAAGATCGCCGCGCTGGCGGAGGCCTACTACGTGCAGCTCGCCCCGCATAACCCGCAGGGCCCGCTGTCCACGGCCGCCGCCGCGCACCTCGGCATGGCGATCCCGAACTTCCTGATCCTGGAATTCGTCCGCCAGGACACCTACCGCGACACCGCCATGCGCGACGCCTGGACGATCGAGGGCGGCAACCTGGTGGTCCCGGACATCCCCGGCCTGGGCGTCGACCTGGACGAAGACGCGCTGCTGGCCAGCCCCTTCCGCCGCGTGCCGCGCGGCGACGGACCGACCCGGACGGACGGCAGCATCGCCGACCCTTGAGCGCTTGTCTGGTACAGTCACGACATGCAGGTACGCGAGCGGCTGTCTCCGGCGACGTTCATCGGCGTTCGCGGGGGCGACATCATCTCCTTCGGGTCCGGGCAGCCGGATCTGCCGCCGCCGCCGGAGGCGTTCCGGATGCTCGCCGGCTACCGGGACTTCAAGTACGGACTCATCTCCGGGAGCGAGGAACTGCGCGAAGCGCTCTCCCCGATCTATCCGGGCTCGACGCCGGAAAGCTTCGTCGTCACCAACGGCGCCAGCGAGGCGCTGGACCTGGCGCTCCGCCATATCGGCCGCACCTGCCCGGCCGGCCGCCGGCGGGTGCTGATGGCCCGCCCCTACTACTACTCGTATCCGCCCGCGGTCCGGTACGCCGGCCTGGAGCCCGTGTACACGGACGCGGTCGACGGCCGCATCGACATCGACGACTTCGCCGACAAGGTGGGCGACTGCGCGGCGGTGCTCGTCAACTCGCCGGCCAACCCCACCGGACGCGTGCAGCCGGTGGAGACGCTGCAGCGGATCGAGGAGCTGACGCGCGACCTCGGCGTCTACCTGCTGTCCGACGCGGTGTACAAGGACCTGATCTACGTGAGCGAGACGCACACGCTCGCCGGTCCGCACGTCGTCACCATCGACTCGTTCTCCAAGACCTACGCCATGTGCGGGTTCCGCGTCGGCTACCTGTGGTCGCAAGACACCGAGTTCGTGCAGGGCGTCGTCGAGATGAAGACGCACACCTCGATGAACACCAACATCCTGGGGCAGGAGATGGCGCTGGCCGCCCTGAGCGCGCCGCCTTCCTACGTCGAGGACCAGCTCATCATCTGGCGCGAACGCCGCGACCTGATCTACGCCGGGCTTTCGGATCTGGGACTGGATCTGTGGAAGCCCGAAGGCGCCTTCTACGTGCTGCCGAAGGTCGACGACCCGTACGGGTTCGTCAGCGAGATGTTCGAGCGCCACCAGGTGATCACCTACCTGGGCGAATGGTTCGGTGCCCCCGACCGCGTGCGCCTGTCCTACGCGCTGGACGCTGACAAGATCGAAGCTGGCCTGGAGCGGATCGGCACCTACCTAGCCGCGCGGTGAGCCCCATGCCGCTGCGCCTGGCGGTGATCGGCGCGGGCGTCATGGGCTGCAGCCACATCGAGCGGATCCGGACCAGCGCCGAGTGCGTGCTGGCCGCAGTGTGCGATCCTGACCTGGCCCTGGCGACGCGAGCCGCCGGCGGCTGTCCCGTGCACGGCGACCTCCCGGAGCTCCTGCGGCGCGAGCGGATCGACGGGGCGATCATCGCCACCCCGAACGCCGAGCACCGCGAAGGCGGTTTGCTCTGCGCCGAGGCCGGCGTGCCGATGCTGGTGGAGAAGCCGATCGCGGCGAGCACCGCGGACGGCAGCGCGCTGGTCGAGGCGGCCGCGCGCCGCGGCGTACCCCTGCTGGTCGGCCAGCACCGCCGCCACAGCGCCTTC
>JAPOQV010000426.1 GCA_026710565.1 Spirochaetaceae bacterium
CTCGTCGAGGTCAAAGGGAATTGATCAGCGCGGGATGCCTTCGCCCCTACCCGTAGGCGAAGGCATCGATCTCGATCCGCCACTCCGGCGCCGCCAATCCGGCAACGATCAGCAGCGTACCCGCCGGCTTGACCTCCCCGAATACGCGATCTCGCGCGGCTCGAAATCCCGGAATATCGTCGCGACTCAGAAGATAGGTTCGCGTCGACACGATGTTCTCGACGTCCAGGTCGGCGGCACGCAAGACGCCCCGAACGTTGCAAAAGGCCTGCTCGGCCTGCTGCTCGAAGTCTCTTGGCACCGTTCCGTCAGATGCCACACCGACCTGCCCAGCGACGTAGACGATCTTCTCGGCCTCCGTGATCTCGACGCCTTGGCTGTAGTTCCCGAATGGCGGGGCCAGGTCGGGCGGGTTGAAATAGCGGTTCATGAACTGTCTCCCTTGTGCAGCGCTTTCGAAGGTGGTGGGGTTGCATCAAGCAACCGGAACAGTAGCAGCACCCGAATTGCCATGCCCGCATGAAACCCAAGCCCCTTGCCATGCGCCTCCCGTTCATCACTCCCCTTCCCGCCGCCGCCGGCACCGTCAGCGTCGCCGTGGTGGTCCTTGCGCTCTCGATTTGTGCGGCAGCGCAGGATCGTGCCGTCGACTCCGCGACGAACGTCGAGGAATCGGTTCGCCAAATCCTTTCGGCGGACGTCAATGGACGACGCCAGGCGTTGCGGAGCTTGCAGGAGCGGGGAAATGCCAACGTCGTGCCGGCGCTGATCCAGATCCTCCGCTATTTCCGGGACCACGATCGATCCCTCGCCAACACCTTGGAAGCCTTGACGGACGAAACTCTGGGCGGTGACTGGCACGCCTGGATCCTGTGGCAGGAAGCACACCCTGAGATCGTGCCGTTCGAGGGGTACGACGCCTTCAAGGCCGATCTCTTCGCTCTGATCGACCCGAGTTTCCGCCTGTTCCTGAAACGAGGCGTGAATCACGAAATTCGCCTCGAAGAGATCGTCTGGGGCGGGGTACGGAAGGACGGGATCCCGGCGCTGAACGACCCGAAGCATGTCTCGCCGGAGGCGGCGACCTACATTACCGACGACGAACTGGTGTTCGGCGTGGAAATCGCTGGGGATGCGCGGGCCTACCCGCTGCGCATTCTCGACTGGCACGAGATGTTCAACGACATCATCGGCGGCGTGCCCGTCGCCCTGGCCTACTGCACCTTGTGCGGTTCGGGCATCCTGTTCGAGACCCGTGTGCACGGACGGCCGGACCGCTTCGTCTTCGGCTCGTCCGGGTTTCTCTACCGCTCGAACAAGCTGATGTACGACCGGGAGACCCACTCGCTGTGGAACCAGTTCACCGGCCGGCCGGTGGTCGGGCCGCTCACCGGCTCGGGCATCGAACTCAAGGTGCGTCCGATTGCCATCACGACCTGGAAGCGCTGGCTGGCCCGTCACCCCGACACCAGGGTGTTGTCTCTGGATACAGGATATTCGCGCGACTACACGCCCGGACGTCCCTACGCCAGCTACTTCGCGAGCCCCCACCTGATGTTCCCGGCACTGGTCAAGGACACGCGGCTCAAGCCGAAGGACTATGTCTTCGCGTTGCGCAGCGGCATCCACGAGAAGGCCTGGCCCCTTTCGGAATTCGAGGGTGGGCGCGTGATCAACGACCGCATCGGGACGCTCGACATCGTGCTCATCGGAGACGCGGCATCGCGCACCGTGCGGGCCTATGACGCCCGCGGGCGCGACTTCACGGCGGGGTCTCGAGGCTTCGATACGCTGGAGTCTGGCGGTCAGAGTTGGCTGGTCGAGGAGGAGTCTCTTGTCGGCAACGATGGCCAGACCTTGGCCAGATTGCCGGGCCACATCGCCTACTGGTTCGTAAGCGGTGCGAGTACCCCACCTTGGTTTTCAGCTTGACCCGGGGTCGAAGTGCCAGGGCAGGAGTTCGTGGATTCGGGATTGAGGATGACCGGCGGCGATCTTCTCCAGCGTGCTCTTGAGCCAGGCGCAGGGCTCGACGCCGTTCATCTTGCAGGTCTCGATGAGCGAGCCGACGCGGCCCCAGGAGCGGGCGCCCTCGTCGTGGCCGGCGAACAACGCGTTTTTCGCGGTGAGCTTGATCGGTCGGATTCGGTTTTCA
>JAPOQV010000427.1 GCA_026710565.1 Spirochaetaceae bacterium
CGCATGCTGCCCTCCATGGGGGTCGGGAAGGTTTGGCCGCCGGCCGGTGAAGTCAAGCTTCAGGGAAACCATCGGCATGGTCGTTGAGGCTGGTGCGCCTATCGGCGGTCGCGGGTCAGCAGACGGTCGTTGACGGGCTGTACAGGGCGGTAGTTGCCGTCGTAGGTCGCCCGGAACGCCTCGATCTGAGCCTCGGAGAGGGACATGGGCTCGGTCATGACCGCCCAGGACACGCCCTCGGTGCAGGGCGGGGTGGTGAGCGATCCCGCGTAGCGCCAGGTCGTGCGGCGCTCCGGCAGCAGCTCGGCAAGGTCCAGCGTGTCGGGGAGCGCCCTCGCGGTGTCGGGCTCCGAGGGCAGCAGGTCCCAGATCGGCGCGAGCGCTTCGTTGGCCGGGCCCTCGCGGTACAGTATCCCGATCACGGCCAAGGCACCGTCGTTGCTGCGGTGAACGAGGTGCAGCTCCAGGGTGAACCGGACGCCGGCCACCGTGTGCTCGCTGCCGCGGTGGAAGTGGAACTGCAGCAGCTCGTAGCGGATGTCGTCTATGGAGATGCCGCTGCCTGCGGCGAGGTTCACCTGGATGGTGTGGCCGGTGTTCACGATCTCGGCTGCGCGCGGGCCGTAGTCGAACTCGATCGGCGGCTGCGAACGGGACTGCGCTCCGGAGAGGTCGATCGGCGACTGTTCCGTACCGCTGGCACAGGCGGCGAACGCCGGATCGAGCGAGCCCCAGTGCGCGGGGCCGATGTCGCCGCGGTATCCCCATCTGACGTGGGGAGAATCGGCGCCCCACAGCGTGCCGACGCCGACGAAGCCGGCGAGCAGGAATCCGGCCGCCAGCGCGGCGGAGGCGAGGATGCCGGCGAGCGGCTCCCAGACCCTCTTCATGTCGTACGGTCGCCGGGGGCGCCGTAGCGGGCGCGGTTGCCCGGCGTGGACTGCGGCCAGGAGGGGCCGGCGGCGGGCTGGAACTCCTCGGCACGGCCGCAGAGCCACAGGAACATGCGGGCGTTGTCGTGCGCGCCGCGCACCTGCTCCCCGAAGCGGGGCGCGGTGGACGTGTAGTCGGCAGCCTTGACGCCGAAATCCGGTTCCCGCACCCAGTCACGTTGCGGGGGCTTGGTGCGCCACGCGGAGCTGGTCACCATGTAGCGGACGCCGTCCCAGGTGGCGCGCGCCCGCCGGTGCCACAGCGAGTAGGCGGTCAGGTAGATGGAGCCGGCCGGGGCGACCGCCTTCCAGGTGCCGCCGATCTCGCCGTAGTGGGCCATGAAGCGCACCTGGTTGTAGATGTGGTGCGAGCCCGGCACGAACTCGGTCGGCCCCGACTCCACGGGCGAGTCGGCCGGGCAGTAGAACCACTTCAGCACGTCCAGCTCCGGACCGAAGCGGGAGCCGCCGTCGATGTGCCACTGGTTCGCCTCGGCCGGGCCGATCCCCTTGAAGTAGGTCAGCCAGGTCGGCTCCACGTACCCGGCGCTCAGCAGCGAGCGCATCGCGCCGGCTCCCTGTGGGTTGCGGACCACGCCCTCGAAGAACCACTCCTCGCCGAGCAGCTCCTGCAGCTCGGCCGGCCCGTCGCCTGCGTGGTGTTCATCCAGCCAGCGGCGGCAGCGGGCGTTGGTTTCCTCCGGAACCACGGCTTCGAGCATCAGGTGGCCGTACTTGCAGAACTCCAGGACCTGCGAATCGGTCAGGGTGGGCGCGCAGTCGTGCGTGCTGTGGGCCATCAGTGGACGTGGTACGCGTCGAGCATCTCCTGCAACGACACGTCCTCGCGCTCCAGCAGCTCGAACAGCGGCGCCTCCACGTCCAGCACCGCCTGCGCCTGCTCCGGGACGCGGTCGGCGATCTCGGCCGGTATGGTCAGCAGACCGCTCTCGTCGCCGTGCAGCAGGTCGCCGGGATTGATCGTGAGCCCGCAGATCTCCACCGGGATGTCGAAGTCGATGATCGCCGGGATGCCGTGCGAGACCACCAAACCGGCGGCGAAGAGCTGAAACCCGGGCACGCGCCGCTCGATCCCGGCGCGGTCGCGCACGCCGCCGTCGGTGACCATGCCGGCCGCGCCCAGGTGCTGCAGCGCCCGCGCGGTCATGTCGCCGCCGAAGCAGGAGCGCAGCCGGTCCTGTCCGACGTGCTTGACCACGTACACGCTCGGCTGCGGCGCGGCCGCGATCCGCTCGAACAGCTCGGTGAGCCGGTCCGGGCGCGGGTCGGCCGGCGTGGTCGTGTCCGCGATCGCCGTGAACGCGTAGCCGACCAGCGGCGCCCGCTCCGGGAACAGGCACTGCAGGTCCAGGTTGGCGTAGCCGGCGGTGCGGTCGCGCACCGCGAACCGCTCGACCGCGTTCATGACCGTCGGGCTGTCGAACTCTCGCAGCGCCTCGATCGTCCGTTCGCTCACCGTTCCAGCCATCGGC
>JAPOQV010000428.1 GCA_026710565.1 Spirochaetaceae bacterium
GCTGGGATTCTCCCTGATCGAAGGGGGGCCGCTCGGCGACAGCCTGTTCATGGCGGTGATCACCATCTCCACGGTGGGTTACGGCGAGGTGCGGGAGCTCTCACCGACCGGCCGGATGTTCACGTCCGGCCTGATCGTGGTCGCCGTCATCATCATCTGGTATTCGGCCACCTCGCTGGTTGCCTACCTGTTGCAGGGGGCATTCCTGCCCGGCTGGAGGAGGAGACGCATGGACGGAGCGATCCGCAGGCTCAACGGCCACTACATCGTGTGCGGCGCCGGCAAGTTCGGAAGGGAGGTAGCGGCCGAGCTCTCCGGCGAAGGGGTGCCGTTCGTGATGATCGACCTGGACCCCGAACGGTGCGAGTGCGCGGGCGACGAGTCGGTGCTCTTCGTGCAGGGCAACGCCGAGGAGGACGAGACCCTGTTGGCCGCGGGCATCGAGCGGGCGGCCGGCCTGGTGTCCGTGCTGCCCAAGGACGAGACCAACGTGTTCGTCGTGCTCTCCGCCCGGCAGCTCAATCCGTCCTTGAAGATCGTCTCGCAGGCGGCCGAACGGCAGACCATCCGCAAGCTCACGAAGGTGGGTGCGAACAGCGTCGTGTCCCCGTACCGCAGCGCGGGCCGCCGCCTGGCGGACTCGCTGCTGCGCCCGTCGCTGACCAGGTTTCTTGACGAGGTGCTCGATCGCGAGCGCCGCTCACTGCAGATCGATGAGGTGGCCGTGCCGGACGGTTCACCGCTGGCAGGGAGCACCCTGCAGGACGCACGGATCGCCGATCACGTCGGCGCCGTGGTCGTGGCCATCCACGGTGGGGAGGGTCACGCCACTGACGCGGCCGGGCCGATGGCGGGTGTCACGGTCCGGCCCGGCGACTCGCTGGTGGCGATAGGAACCGACGCCCAGCTTGTCCGCCTGCGCGCGTTCGTGAACGGGGCCGAGTGACCCGGCCTGACCGGAAGCGCCTGTCCGGAACGGTCAGCCCAGGTTCAGCAGCTCCCGCGCGTTGCCCCCGAACACCGCTTCGCGCAGATCCTTCGGGAACCGCGCGGCCGTGGGGGTGGGCTCGTCCCAGTCCCAGTGCGGATAGTCGCTGGCGTAGACCAATACCTCGCCGGCATGCATCCACCGGAGGAACGCGGCCGCGTCCTGTCTGCGCTCGGGAAGCTGCAGCGGCTGGGTCCCGACGCGAATGTGCCCCCGGAAGTACTCGCTCGGCAGGCGCTTCACCCACGGCGTGTACTCCCGCGTGGCCTTCCAGTCGGCATCGAAGTGCCACAGCAGGCCCGGGATCCACCAGGTGTCCACCTCGACGAACAGCCACTGCAGGGCGGGATAGCGCTCGAAGACCCCCTCGCAGATCAGGCTGGCCGAGTGCGCCTGCGCGATCTGCGGACGCGCCATGCGCATCTCCAGGTAATACGAGGGGAAGCCGGCGGCGGTCGGCGGGTTGGTCGGACCCTGCCCCTCGCACCCGAAGTGGGTCACGATCGGCAACCCCTGCTCGGCGGCGGCGGCATGGATCGGGTCGTAGAAGCGATTGCCGAAGGGCGAGCGGGCGCCTGCCGGCATCATCACCGCGGCAGCCGACGGATGGGAGCCAAGCCGCTCGATCTCGACCGCGGCCTGCCGCGGGTCGTGCACGGGCACGGCGATGGTCATCAGCAGCCGCGGGTCCTTGGCGGCCCAGTGCTCGAGCGTATAGTCGTTGAAGGCGCGGCAGAGCGCGGCCGCGTAGTCCTGGTCGGGAAGCCCGGCCGCGGAGTAGACCGACGATCCGGTCAGCAGGACGGCGTCGATCCCGTACGCCTCCACGTGGTTCTCGATCGTGAACTCGGCCAGGTCCGTGTCCGACTCGATCGCGTGGTCTACCCGGAACGCCAGGCCGCTGTTGTTGCGCATGTTCGTGTACGGGTACTTGGGCATCATCGGGCCGAAGTCCTTGATGCTCTCCACGTAGCGGCGCGGCAGGTACGGGAAGATGTCCTCGATCTGCCGCCACACGTGGTGGCAGTCGCAGTCGACGACGTACGGAGCGACCTTGCGCGCGCGAGCGGGCGCGTCTTCCGCTGCCTGCGCGGTCGTGACCGCCGGCCGGTCGGCGACTGCGGAGTCGGTGGCAATAGCGCTCGGTGTCATCGACGTGAACCTCCCTCTGGTCTGCCTCTCATGTGTGCAGTATGACCTGATCGCCGCGCACACTCACCCGGTAGGTCCTCGCACAGAGGCCCGGATCGTGCAACGCGCAGCCCGTCTTCAGATCGAATTCCCACTGGTGCGTGGGACAGTGCAGGATCTCGCCCTCGCGTTCGTAGCGGAAGCGGCCGGGCGCGTCGCCGGTAACCAGGGGTCCGACGAATCCGCGGGTGAGCTTGCCGCCGCGGTGAGGGCAGAGATTGCGCAGCGCGACCAGATCGCCCCCGACGTTGAAGACGCAGACGGCATGCCGGCCGCCCACGTCCACCTCCCGTCGTGCGCCCGGCGGAAGTTCGTCGAGCCTGCAGATCGCCACCTCACGGGGCGGCCGGCGCTCGGCCGCCCCTCGCACCGCAGCGATGCCTTCCCCCGCCGTCATCGCATGCGGGGGACCGTGGCGAATCCCGGTCCTGAGCCTACCGGTTCCCTACCCTCAGAACCGCAGGTTGGCGCTGAGGGTCGCGCTGTGCTCGGTTGCCGCGGCGATGTGGGCTCGTTCGTGCTGCGCCTCCAGGTTCAGGGCCAGGTCGTCGGTGAGCGTCAGACGGCTGCCCCACCGATAGGTCGACGAGCCCCCGTCGGCCAGCGTAACAGCGCCGTAGGGGGTCAACAAGCCGGGCACGCCGTCCACCTGCAGGCCGTCGTAGCCCAATTCGGCGTCCACGCGGCCCTGGCGCGAGATCAACTCTGCCGTCGGCACGGAGGCGATGGACTCCACCGGCTCGAAGCTTGGGGTCACGTTCAGGAACGGCCCGAAGCCGTCGCGGTCGGAGGAAATCCGAACCAGCCCGCCGGCGGTCCACTCCCGGGAGGTGTCGTCGAGCGGAACCAGCGCGCGGCCGTGCGCCTCCAGCGTCAGGCCGACCGACTGATCCTCGTAGCGGAAGCGGCCGCCGAGCTCCACGCCCGCGCCGCTGGCGGCCTGGCCGCCGTCGTACCGGACGCCCGCCTCGAGCGTCGGGATCATGTACACGCTGTCGTTGAACGGCTGCTCGTAGGTTCCCTGCACCATGAGACGGCCACGCCACGTGTTCATCTCCAGGTCCGGCATGTCACCCCGTGACGAGTCCACCCTGAAGTGATTCAGGGACCCTTCCCCTCTGACCGCCACGCCCACGCGTGAGCCGGGATCATGGCCCGGGCTGTCGATCAGGTTGACGTTCCATCCCAGCGCGCCGCTCAGCAGCGACGAGGACCCGGCGTGGGGACGCGCGACGCCCGGCTCGTCCCTGTCGGCCATCTCCGCTTCGCCGACGCCGTAGCTTGCGGTGGCCCACCACCACATGCCCGGGAACAGCACCCAACTGAAGTACGGGGAGGCGCTGATCATGCGGTGATCGAGGAGGCCCCGCCGGCCGTCCACCTCGAAGGTGGTGGTGGCCTGCGACGCCCCCGCCGTCAGACCGAGCAGCAGCTCGCGCACCGGCCGGACATCGAACCCCAGGTGCCCGGTGATCACGTCGCCGTCCCAGCCGACCTCCGCACCCTGGCCGCTGCCCATGCTCCGGTAGTCTCCACCCGCGGTGAAGCCGAATCCCCAGAGCGTACCGATCGCTCCGTTGACCTCACCGGACTCCCCGATCAGCAACGGGGTGCCGTCGTACGCGATCAGCCTGCGATGGCTGAGCTTCGGCAGGCCGTACTGCACGGTACCGGACGATTCCAGCCGTTCCATGGTCGCCTGCAGCGACCCCACGGTGTCGACGCGACCGGATACGGCATCGACGATGCCCCAGGTCATCGACTGGGCGATCTTGGGTGCTATGGCGTTGCCGGCAGTGGTGTACCGGTCCTCGCGGTCGGTCTCCTGCGCGCCGGCCGCCACCGTCGCCAGCAGCACCAGCGTCATCATGATTGCCAGCGACGCCGGCCCGGCATGGTTCTTTCGAGTGTCGTCACGTGTCATCGAGGTCTACCTCCTGGTGCCACGGGTCTACTCCCAGTCCTCATTTTCGGCACACCCGAGCCACCGATTGACCGCTTGCGAAGCGCGCATCATGTCTGCTCTGCGCACGCGCGTCGAGAAGGGCAGGCTGCCCACGCCGTCACGGCGTCGCCGCGGTCGCCCGCGTCAGGTGCCGGTCGCGCCGCGGACCCTCACGCCAGGTAGTCGTGAGCGATCGCCGCGTAGCCCTCCGTGTAGTCGCACTCCAGGTAGCCGGCTGCCCCGCAGCTCGCCGGCGCGAGCGCCGTCAGGTCGCACTCCGGCGCCGCTTCCAGGGCGACCGTCCCCCGCCCGCGCGCCGAGAAGCGGACCGCCAGATCCTGCATCGTGCCGCTGCAGTCGATGAGCTGCTTGAGCGCCGGTCCCGGTCCGTCGGCGCGCGGGATCACCTTCAGCCGCCACGACGGCGACAGCGATGGCAGCTCGTCCGCCGCGACAACATCGTGTGTGGTGGAGGCGATCCGCATGACCCGCACGCCGTCCAGATGCGCCTCCGTCACCATCGTGCGCTCGTGGCGCCGCACCGTGACCTGCGCGAACACCTTGGGCGTCCCGTAGATCTCCCGTCCGGCCGCGATCCCGGCAGGCCCGTTGTGCAGCACGTGCGAGCAGAACCAGCCGTCCGTGCCGGCGAAGCGGCAGCCGAGCATCAGGAATGCCTCCTGGAAGCTCCCGTAGCTGCTGCAGAACCCCACGTCGATGCCGGCGGCCATGCACGCGCCCTGCGGGTGCGGCGTCAGCGGCTCCGGCAGGAAGCGCTGCACGGCGCCCGGCGCCGCGTGGAACGGCACGAGCTGCAGGGTGACGTTCCGGTAGTGCGCCGGCGGCGGCGGGTAGGCCCGGAACGGGGTCAAGGGATGATCAGCAGCTTGCCGCTGGTGGCGCGGGACTGGATGTCCCGGTGCGCCTGCGCGGCATCGCGCAGCGGATACCGCTTGTGGACGCGCACGTCCAGCTCGCCGGCCGCCATCCAGCCGAACAGGTCGTCCGCGCGCGAGCGCAGCTCGCCCTCCTCCTGGACGTAGTGCGTGAGGGTCGGCCGGGTGACGAAGTACGACCCTTCGTTCAGCACGCGCGGGTCCAGCGAGGTCACCGGACCGCTGGCGTTGCCGTACAGCACCAGGTAGCCGCGCGGCGCCAGGCTGCCCAGGCTCTGCTGCCACGTGGCCGCCGCCACCGAGTCGTAGGCGACCTGCACGCCGCGGCCGTCGGTCAGGCGCATCACCTCGTCCTTGAAGTCCACCTGGTCGTAGCGGATCACCTCGTGGCATCCGGCCCGGCGGGCGAGCTCCGCCTTGGCGTCGGAGGACACGCAGCCGATCACGCGGGCGCCGCGGTGCCTGGCGATCTGCGAGAGGAGCAGCCCCACCCCGCCGGCCGCGGCCAGCACCAGGCAGGTCGACGACGAAGACAGGGGATAGGTGGAGTGGCTCAGGTAGTGGGCTGTCAGGCCCTGCAGGAACACGGCGCCCGCCAGCTCGGTCGTGATCCCTTCCGGGATCGTGACCAGGTTGGCGGCCGGCACCAGCGCCAGCTCGGCGTAGGAGCCCGGCGTCATGACGTATACGACCCGGTCGCCTGCGGCCACGCCCTCGACCCCGTCGCCCACCGCGTCGACGACGCCCGCGCCCTCCACGCCGGGGGTGAACGGCAGCGGCATCGGATAGAGTCCGCTCCGCTGGTAGGTGTCGATGTAGTTGACGCCGGCCGCCTCGACGCGCACCCGCACCTGTCCGGCGGCCGGCTCGCCCACCCCGGCGTCCCGGTAGGCGAGCACCTCCGGCCCGCCGCTCTGCTCGATCACTATCGCCTTCATGGCAGCGATCCTACCAAGCGGCCGGCGGCGCTACCTCATCGCCTGGCCGAACGTCGTGTCGATGCCCGTGTAGCCGTCCACGTAGCGCTTGTGCCGGGCCGGCAGCGCGTCCACGAAGGCCCGCGCCGTAGCCGGCAGCTCCCAGGGCGCGTCGATGACGTCGCCCTGCTTGCGGAAGCCGACGCCGCAGGAAAGCCGGGTCTGCTCCTCCCGGTTGGGGAAGGCGCCGTGGAACGTGCGGTCGGCGAACAGGATGCAGTCGCCCGGGTCCGTGAACAGCGGCACCAGGCCCGGGATGTCGAAGTCGTCGTAGCGCTCCTCGTCGGTCGCATCCTGGCGGACGAACGTGTACCGGTCTGCGGTGAGCCGGAACCCTTCCGGACCGGTCCAGCCGACGCGGTTCGAGTCCTCGATCACGCACAGGCCGCCATGCGTGGGACGCGAGCCGGTGACGTAGAACCACGTGCCGGACGGCCAGGAGCCGCGATTGAGGACCTGCCCGCTGTCGCGCGGCGGGTCGTCGGTCTGTCCGCGCCAGTCGGTGTGCCAGCTCACCGTCGCCGAGCCGGGCCGGCGGATGATCGCCGCCGAGCGGTTGAGGCACATGTCGCCGGTGCCGAGCAGCGCGCGCGGCAGGTCCATGAAGCGGTCGTCGTCGAGGAGTGCCCACGCCTCGGCCGCTTCGTCGAACCAGGCGTGGTAGGTGCGGCTCTCGCCCGGGCCGAGCGTGCGGTCCGGGTCCACGACCCGCCACACCTCGCCGCACAGCACGTCGACCAGGGCGGGCGACAGCACCTCCTTGGCGACGCAGAAGCCGTGCTCGGCGGTGCAGGCGACGATCTGGTCGAGCCGGTCGGCGTCGAACTCGTAGTCGTAGGCGAGCTTCGGCTTGCGAACCTCGGCAGCGTCTATGGTCATCGTCACGTCCTCCTGTTCATCGGTCGATCGGGTCGAAGAAGGTCATGTCCGCGCCGAGGTCGTCCATCGCGGTGACCGCATCTCCGCGCAGACGCACGCGTATGTCCCCGGCCGGGTTGCGCATCGTCATCTCCTGTTCCGCGAGAGGATACGCGATACGGATCGCCCGGTCTGTCGCCGGCGCGGCGAAGAACAGCCAGCCGCCGGTATGGCGTGGTCGATCCGAGCCGGAGATCTCGATCGCGTCAGGGCTGACCCAGGGCGGGAGACGCACGAACAGCGGTCCGGGGCGTTTCAGCTCGACACTCAGCGCGGGATGCGTGTAGGGAGACCTGACCCTGATCGCGGGCGTCTCATGGTCGAACAGGAGGTTCACACGGTGTCCGGCCGCGTCGTGGCGCGCCGCCTCGCGGTACACCTCGCACAGCGAGCCGACCACGCCGCCCACGATGTCGGAGTTGAACTTGACCTCCGCGACGCCGACCGGGTGGTGTCCGTACGGCGCCGGAAGCCCGAACGATCCGGCGATCCTGCGGGCGACGTCGCGCGTGCCGTCCGAGCCCTCCGGATTCGGCGGCTCGGGGATGAACGAGACATCCCGCAACTGACAGGGCAGCAGGTGGCAGCGCAGGATGCGCTCCGCGTCGTGGTAGTACTCGTCGTAGCCCCAACGGCCCAGGATCATGGCCGTTTCGACGATGTCGCCGGTGTTGTTGGCCTCGCCCCTTCCGTAGTTCCTGCCCGGATTGGTCGTCTCGATCGACCAGCCGATCTGGTCCCGAATGTGCCGCAGGCCGTTGTCGTAGAACGCCTTCACGCGGGCCAGCAGGGGTGCGTCGCTCGTCAGGTCCGCCAACTGCGCCAGCGATGACACCGTACAGGTGGTCGAGTGCCCGTGCAGGCCATGAGCGTCCTGGTACTCGCCGTTCTCTGGAAAGAAGTCCGCGACGGCCTTGTCCTTCAGGACGATGGCAAGGTCCAGCGCCGGGCCGTATCCGGTTGTCCGGAAGTACTTCACCAGCGGGCCGATGGTTCGGCCGAGCCCGTTGAGGAAGCTCGAGGGCTTGAGGATCGACAGCCCGTGCGCGTCCTGCAGGCGCGCATAGTCCCATCCGTCCGACGGGTCCCAGGTGCGGAAGATCGTGTCAATGGATGCCTCGGCCAGCTCGCGGGCGCGCCCGGAGTCGCGATACCTGGCAAGGGCGTACAGCGCGTGGAACCCCTCGCGAATCTGGGTCGGCAGGAAGTTGACGAGCGGTCCGCCGATCCGCTGCCGGTTCAGAGGCAGGGGCACAGCCCCCTGGTAGGCGAAGAACGCGGCGCGGGTGATCGTGTCGACCGCCTGCTCGTCGATGCGGATGCCGAGGGCGTCTTCGGCGTTCAGCAGGGCGTTGAGAAACCGGCCCGGGACCTGCGCCTCCGAGTGGTGGCAACTGAAGCCCATCCGCGCCTCGGGCAGGGCCAGGATGTCGAAGAACGGGATGTCGTCGTCGTCCGCGTTGAACAGGCGGCACATCGTCTGGCATCCCAGGCGGATGGCGCCGACGAGATCGGTGGTGTTTACGTCCTTCAGCTTCGCCATGGGCCGTCGCCGTAGTCGATGCGCGTCGCGTGCCAGCCGGCTTCACGCCGTGACCAATAGGCGTCGGTGAGCCGCGCGGTGACCGGGCCGGGCGTGCCAGCGCCGACGGGATGCTCATCGACCGTCGTCACGGCGATCAGGCCGCCGGCGGTCGAGGTGACGAACACCTCGTCGGCCGCCCGTACGCGCGCCGGGGCGATGGGCTCGGCCGCGCACGGGATGCCCATCTCCGCGCACAGCTCCAGCACGGTCCGGCGGGTGATGCCGTCCAGCACGCCGGCGGCCGGCGTCGCCAGCCGGCCCCGTTCCACGATGAACACGTTGAATCCCGGACCCTCGGCGATATCGCCGTTGCGGTCCACCACGATCACGGTCTCTGCGCGGGCGTCGTATGCCTCCAGCAGGCCCAGCTCGAAGTCCAGCCAGTGGTAGTGCTTGACGGTAGAGTCGATCGACTGCGGCGGCACGCGCTCGATGTCGCTGATGTGGGCATGCAGTCCGCGGCGGCGCTGCTCCTCGGGCGCCAACCAGACGTACGGCAGGCAGAACGCGTAGAACTGGTTCGCGCACCCGCGGATGTCTCGGCTGCCGGCGGGCAGCCGTCCGCGCGTCATCACCATCTGTACGTAGGCATTGCGCAAGCCCGTGCGGCGAACGCATTCGGCCAGGATCTGGTTGCGCGCCTGCCGGTCGTAGGGACAGTGCATGCGCAGCCGGGCGATGTTGCGCTCGAACCGCCGCTGATGATCGTCGAGGCGGAAGAACGATCCGCCCCATACCGACACGGTGTCCTGGTTGGCGTCCGAGCGCAGGAACCCCAAGTCCAGGATCGGGATCCTGGCCTCCCCGATGGGGCAGTAGCGCCCCTCGATGAACGCGACTCCGTTCCCGTACGGCGGCTTCACAGCCGCAGAATAGGTCGCGCGCAACGCCCTCGCCTACTCGGAGAGCACGTAGCGCAGGATCTGGGCCACCTGCTCCACGGTGGCGGCGACGGCCATCGCCGCGGCGTCCACTTCCTTGAGGGCGTGGGACAGGCCGTCGTCGTGCAGCGTGATCACCGGCGTGCCGAGCGCCGCCGCGAAGCCGGCGTCGTAGGCCGCGTTCCATTGCCGGTAGTGCTCGCCGAACTTGACCACCACGACATCCGCCAGGCGCAGCAGCGTGCGCGTGCGGATGGCGTTGATGCCCGCCCCCTTGTGATCGCGCCAGAACGCCTTGTCCTCTTCCCCGAGGATGCGAACCCCGCACTGGTCGCTGGCGTCGTGGTCCGTCACCGGAGCCAGCAGCTCGGCGCGGACCCCGGCTCGCTCGATCGCCGCCGCGAGGTCGCCGCGCCAGTCGGAGTGGATCTCGCCCGCCAGATAGACTTTCAGAGTGCGCTGCATGGTGCCGGCCCGTTCAGATGCGGCAGGTCTGCGCGCCGTCGACGACCACGGACTCGCCGGTGACGTAGCGCGCCTCGTCCGAGGCCAGGAACAGCGACAGGTGCGCCACGTCCCCCCCCTCGCCCTGCTTGCCGGTCGGGCAGAGACTGTCGCGGCGCTCCATCATCGCTTCCACGTCGCCGCCATACGCGTCGGTCAGCGCCGCCACCACGAACGGCGTGGCCATCATGCCGGGCAGCACGGCGTTCACGCGGATCCCCTTGGCCGCGTACTCCACCGCCACGTCGCGGGTGAAGGCGATCACTCCCGCCTTGGACACCGCGTACGGCAGGGACAGCGCCGGCAGCGTGCGGATCGCGTTGATCGAGGAGATGTTGACGATGGCGCCCGAACCCTGCCGCTCCATGTGCGGCACGACCGCCTTGGCCATCAGGAACATGCTCTTCAGGTTGACCGCCAGGGTGGTGTCCCACGCCTCCTCGGTCGTCTCCGCCAGCCCGCCCGCGATCTCGATGCCGACGTTGTTGTGCAGGATGTCGATGCGGCCGTAGCGCTCGATGCACGCCTCGGCGAGGGCGTGGCAGGCCGCCGCGTCGCTGACGTCCGCCTGGCAGGTGGACGTCTCGCCGCCCGCCTCGGCGATCATCCGCCGGGTCTCCTCGGCAGGGGCGAGGTCGCGGTCGACGAGCAGCACGCGTGCCCCTTCCCGCGCGAACACCAGTGCCGTGGCGCGGCCGTTGCCGATGCCGGGACCGACCGAGCCGGCCCCGGTGACGATCGCGACCTTGTCCTCAATGCGTCCGGCCATGGGAGCCAGCTTAGGCGGTCAGCGCTTCGCGCGGAACCGCGGCCACCACCGAGTAGTTGGGGTCGCACACGTTGCCGACCCGCAACTCCAGCACCTGCGTAATCCAGATCAGCGCGTCGGTGGGATCCATGCCGTAGTCGGCCGCCACCCACTTGACCAGCTCGGTGGTGGCGATGCGGGTGGCGTCCTCCAGCGGGCGGGCGCTGCCGATCACCATCAGGTGCGTGTCGTTGGTGACGCGCGGCCAGTCGATGGCCTGCCCCTTGATGACCTCGAAGCGGCACACCAAGTTGACCGGCACCTCGCAGGCGACGCCGCCGATCTCGCCGTGGCCCTGGGTGGCGTGCCCGTCGCCGCAGAAGAGCAGCCCGCCGTCGTTGCGCACCGGCAGGTGCAGGGTGTTGCCCGCGCAGGTCTCCGGGCAGTCCATGTTGCCGCCGTAGCTCGCCGGGGTCAGCGCGTTGATCGCTTCCAGCTTCGGCGCGGTGCCGATCGTGCCCATGAACGGCGACAGCGGACGGCTCAGCTTCCCGAACCAGACGCGGCCATCGCGGATCGGCACCTTGCGCACCACCTCGGGCAGGGCGTCGGTGAGCATGGCGGTCGCGGTGGTGCCGGTCAGCAGGCCGAAACGCGGCACCAGCCCGGTCATCGCCCAGTCGCGGGTGATCTCGATGTCGTCGATGTGCACCAGCAGGGTGTCGCCCTCCTCCACCCCCTCGACGTAGACCGGCCCGGTCTGCGGATTCAGATACGGGTACTCGCACACCTCGGCGTAGTGCTGGGACTCGTCGATCAGGCGGTTCTCGAAGCAGTCCACGCAGTGGATGCGCACCTGCTCTCCGGGCTGCACGCGCGCGACTACCTCGTGGTCCGCCGAGTAGGTGTAGCGGTAGGAGCCCGGCTGCTGGCGAATGTCGATCATGGCGAGTGACGGTACCACGGCTCGAGGCCCTCGCCCCGCAGTCGAAAGCGCGAGCGCCGAATGATGCGTTTCCTCTGTCGATGGCCCCCGAAGTGCACCGGCCGCACGACAAGCTGTTTCGCACCGTGTTCGGCGACCCGGCGGAGGCGGCCGGCCTTCTGCGCGCCTACCTGCCCGGGCCTCTTGCCGCCGAACTGCAGTGGTCCCGCCTCACCATCCAGGACGCTACCTTCGTCGACGATCGGTTGCGCGACAGCGAGTCCGATCTGCTCTTCGCGATCGACCGCGCCGCCGGCGACCCGCCCGCATGGCTGTACGTGCTGCTGGAACACCAGTCGCAGCCTGATCGCTGGATGCCGTTCCGGTTGCTGAAGTACTGCTGTCGCATCTGGGACCGGGACCGCCGGATGCACCCGCGGGAACGGGGACTGCGACCGATCATCCCGTTGGTGTTCTACCAGGGCCGCGGCCGCTGGAGGCACGCCACGGAGCTCGCCGAGCTGTTCGCCGCATCGGTGCGGGAGTGGCCGTGGGTCCCACGTTTCACCCATCTGCTGATCGATCAGTCGTTGATCGTGCCCGGCGAGGTGCGCGGCAGGTTGCCGGGCCGTATCGCTCAGCTCATGATGATGGCGCCGTTTCGCCACCGGCAGGAGGCGCTGCGGAGGGCCGTGCACCTGCTCGCGGAGTTGCTGCCGACCGGCGATCGGGACGCCGTACGCACGTTCGTGAGGTACCTGTTGGCGACGCAGGACCGCGACACCGCACTCGCGTTCGGCGAGGCTCTGGCCAAGGCGGTGTCGGGACCGGGAGGAGAGCTGATGACCTATGCCGAGGAACTCATCAAGGAAGGCCGCGAGCAGGGGCGGCAGGAAGGCGAGTTGAGCGGACTCAGGGAGGGCGAGCTGAGGGGCCAGGTGGGCACCATAGAGAAGCTCCTCCTGGCCGGCGTGCAATGGTCGGTCATCGAGTCGGCCATCGGCGTGGACCGCGATGCCCTGCGGGCTCTCAAGCAGCGACTCGAAGAAGCGGAGCACGGGCGCGAGGACGCCGACCGCTAGGAGCTAGGAGTCGGTCGGATTTGCCGCGCCAGCGGGAAGGCCGACAGACTCCGACGCGAAAGGTGGGGATGGGCCGAAAGCGGAGCCGTAGGCGACGGTTTCGGGGCGCTAGACGCGCAGAAGCGGCTGCAGGTTGGCCAGGACCGCGTCGAGCTCGCGATGGTCCTCGTCGTCGAGCTCGACGCTTCCGGGCACGCGCGTCGCGGTGGAAGCGAACACGCCCCGTCGCACCAGCACTTCCTTGCAGGCAGGCAACCCGAGCAGGCCGAGCAGGTTGATCAGCGGCAGCAGCCGGTTGAACACCTCGCGCGCCCGCTCCCGGTTGCCGGCCTGCCAGGCATCCCAGATCTGCACGTGCACGTCGGTCAACTCCGTGGCCGGCATGAATCCGGTCGCCCCGCGCCGCAGCTCCGAGAGCATCCAGCGGCCGTGCGCGCCGCCGAATACGCCGCTGCTCACGGCCCCGCAGCGTGCGAGCAGCGCGCTGATCTGGTGCGCGCTCGGATCGCTCTCCTCCTTGACGTACTCCACGTTCGGGATGTCGCGGAGCAGCCGCTCGATGAACGCCGCATCCATGCCGGCGTGAGTGTGCTGGATGAACACCGGCCGGCCGGCCGCCTCCGCGATCGCGCGGTAGTACGACTGCAACTCGTCCCGGCCGGGCTGCCCGGGATACGGCGGCAGCGCGATCACCGCGGCCGCCCCGCCACCGGCCGCGTGCGCGGCGGGATCCGCCGCCGCCCGCGGGGCCGGGGGCGCGCCGCCCGCCCCCCCCCGGCCGCCGCCCGCGGCC
>JAPOQV010000429.1 GCA_026710565.1 Spirochaetaceae bacterium
GCCCGCCTGGCGGACCTGCGGGCCCCGATCGCCGATCCGGAACGGCGGGCCGAGGTCGGTGACTGGCTGGTGCGCTGCGACACCGCCGCCGCGTTCTTCGCCCCCTTCGATCCCGCCTCCGATCCCGCCTCGCCATCGTGAGACCCCGGCAGTCCGAGTAAGCCCAAGCGCGGGCCGGCGGGGACAGGCGCGTCGCGTCAAAAGTCCCAGTGGGCTTCGCCAGGAAGGTGCGGACGGCTTCGCCATGATCGCGCGTCACGCCCTCGCCGACCAGTCTTCTCTGTGGCGTTCGGCTCGGGTTTCGCGAGCGGCTCGTGTCGTTGGAACGGCTTCTCGACGACGTCGGCCACCGAACGAGGAGGTCGCGTCCACGAAGACGGCGGGGTTCTTCGCCGCGCGTGCCGGCGAGGCCGACGTCGAGGCGGCGCGACGGATTCTGCGGCGCGAAGGAGGACAGTCTCCGGAACCCGAGGACCGCCGGGAATAGCCGGCCCGGGGGGTTGGCCACGCGGCTCGCAGTCGCTCGCGTTACCGATCACGGCGTCTCTCCGACCGCTTCATGCTCCGGTAGCGTGGAGACCGGTAAGAAAAGCCCTCAGCGGCTCCAAAGCGACGGCATCCAGATCCCAATAGCTGGTGTTGCCGTAATCCCGACTCGGTGCGCTAGTCTCGATGTCGAGCGCCTCACAGTATGCGTAGATGCGGGCCTTGAGGTTCGGAACGCGGTATGCGTCACTGTGACGGCGTAAACAACGCTCGTATGCGTCGAAACAATCAAACACCACGCGGTGTCCGGAAACCGCGATCTGTTCAAGCAAGGTCTCGAGACACCCCGTGTCCCGGTGATTGGGAAGCAGAAAGAAGCGGTCGATCGGAAGCTCGTGCCGCACGCGCTCCGTTTCGTACTCACCACGTCGCTTCTCGAAGTCCGCGTCCGCGTCCAATATCACGGAAATGCGATTCCCCCGCAGCGAGCGTCTTTGCATCTGACGAGCAACGCTGCCAAGCTTCCCAACCCCTCCATTGATTCGCTCGGTTTCTACGTTGGTGATATCCAGATGGCTCAATACACAGCTCAGGAAGGCCTCGTCACTGCTTCCCTCGACGAACATCGTCCACGGCATCACCGTATCTCCATGCCACCGACCACGCAGTGCTCGAACTGATCGTAGTCGTACCGGTAGGGACGTACCGATCCTCCCGCGTCGCGTTCCAGCGCATAACAAACGGCAGTGGGCTGATACCGCGCGTATGGGGCCTCACTCAGCACCGCTTGCAGCGCTCGCAAGACGTCAAGGCTGTGTGTCGTGACGGATACCTGCATGCGGCCTTCGGCGGACACCGCGAGGAGCGTTCGCAACAGCGCGGGAATCGCCGAGTAGTGAAGACCGTATTCGATCTCATCAATCAGGATAATACGAACGTCCCGAGCGATCGCCGAACCGAGAATCGCTGCCGCCCGCACCATGCCGCTGCCGAACATGTTGAGCGGAATCATGCGAGCCAAGCCGATGTCCAAGTATGCTACGGTACCGCGTACTGCGATCTGCTCCACTTGGGGATTTACGACACGCAAGTATTTGAGAAGCTCACCGGTCTTCTTGCCGACGATGACGTCGCCGATCGTGTCCGGGTCATAGCCGAGTCGCGCTGGAAGAAATGCCGCGGGAATCGTGGTGTCCGCTGCCGAACCCGGCTCCGAGACAACCTCCCACTTCTCGCCACGATCGACGAGCGTCCCGGAAACGCTGATCGGATCGGCCTCAGTCGCCCGCTGCACGGTCGCGTCGTACCGCAGCGCACGCAAGCCGGAAGGTGTCGACGAAGACGATTGACTGCCTGCTCCATCGTCGCTCCTGGTGTCGGACGCCTTGCCGTTGGTCCTGCTGGCGGCGCGCTGCGTCTCCATATCGATGGCGGTCTGCTGGTAGGGGGCAGAAATCGCTAGCGTGCGGCGCTCCTGGCCTGAGTGAGCCGCCAGAGTCACCGATGCGTCGACGTCGATGTTGTGGAAGAGAGGTGACAATTCCTCGAAATCATCAACCAGGTATTGTCTCCAGTTCTGTATCCTTATCGGCAAGTGAAGGTTGGCGACGCTCGACAACAGGAAGATGGCTTCCAGAACCGACGTCTTCCCAACGTCGTTGGCACCCACGAAAAGGTTAAAGGATCCGAGACGGTCAAGGTCGAGCGCCGAAAAGCCGCGGAAGCGGCGAATAGCGAGCGTCTCGAAGTGTTGCGCGTTTTCCATCGGCCTTCGCCCTACGGTAGTTGACGATATACACCGCCGTCAATCAGCAATTCTCGGTGAGCGGCTTTAGTGGCTTGAGATAAGGTGACCGGCGGTAGCGACACGGCGCAAGTGGTGGCAGTCCGAGTAGCCTGACGCGGCCGGCGCCGACCGGCGCGTCGCGTCAGGAGTCTCGATAGGTCGCCGGGAAGGTGTCGGCGGCGAGCTTCGTCTCTGCCAACTGCTCGGCGGTCATGCCCTCGGCAAGGCGGTCTCCCGGCCCGACGTGAATTCTCCGGCCCGCAGCCACTTCACGGACTCCGCCGCGTCCCGCTCGACACCGGCGCCGCTGGCGTACAGCAAGCCCAGGCAGCACTGGCCGTCGAGGTCCCCCTGCTCGGCGGAGAGCCGGCACCAGCGGACGGCTTCGCCGTGTCCCGCTCCACACCCTCGCCCAGAAAGGCGGCGACGCCCAGGGCGCCTTGAGCCGGGGCGAACCCCTGTTCTCAAGGTGATGGGACTGGCCATCTACCAGGGCCTTGTCTCGGTGCGACGCATGGCCGGGCTGCTCGGCGTAACCCGGACCTGAGGAACGGGCAGAATTGGCGATTCTGACTGCAGGCGATGGATGAGGGCGCGGCCGCCCACCTCAATCAGCGCCTTGGGCGTGTCGAGAATAGCGAGCGGATGCGGAATCCCGTAGCCAGCCGCCAGCAGGACGGCGTTCACGCCGGGAGGCCGCGGGTCTTCAGTCGGCTTCTCTCGTCCCCTCTTCCGGTCCTTCGAGTCGCTGCCTGAGAGCACGCAAGGCGTCCTGGTCGATGCCGGTAGCCGCTTCGATGACCGGCCACCGGACGCCCGCTCGCAACAGGCTCTCGATGGTGCCCACCTGCCCCTCCATCAACCCCTTCCTGTGGCCCTGCTGGAGCCCCTCCTGGAGCCCCTCCTGGAGTCCTTCCGCGCGGACCTTGCGCGCCATTTCCTGCATCAGTTCCTCGGCATAGGTCACCAGATCACCTCCCGATCCCGACACCGTCGCACGCAACTGTTCAC
>JAPOQV010000430.1 GCA_026710565.1 Spirochaetaceae bacterium
CCCCGTCCCGGCCGGCAGCGCGCAGCCGGAAGCGGACGATCGAGCCCGGTTCGGTGTAGTGCTTGGCGATCACCGCGGCGTCCGGGTGGCCGGGGGCGGTGGGATGAACCACCGCCTCCACCAGCGGATGGGCGGCCAGGAACCCGCTTACCGCCCGCGCGGTGGCGCAGCGCTGCCGGAAGCGCGCCTCGGCCCGCTCCAAGCCCTCCAGGATCGCCGTGGCACGCCGCCAGTCGGCGATGCCGCCGCGCATCGCCTGCAGGTCCATCACGCCGTTGAGCAGGCGGATGTCGTCGGAGGCCAGGTAGCCCCACATGTCGCGGTCCTGTCCGGCCAGCGCCTTGGTGCCGGACACCACCGCCACGTCCACGCCGTCCCAGCGCAGCGCCGGTTTCGCCAGTCCCCACGGGCTGGCGATGGTGCTGTCGAGCGCCACCACCAGCCGCGAGCCGCCGGCCGCGCGCACCTCGCCCACGGCCCGCGCCAGCGCCTCCGGGTCGACCGCCCGCATCAGCGGGTTGGTGTAGGTCTCCACGAACAGCAGCCGCGTCTCCGGCCGCAGCGCGGCAGCCAGCCCCGCGTGGCTCAGGTCGTCCACCAGAGTCAGCTCGCCGCCGAGCAGCGTGGTCAACCGGCTCAGGTACGCCTTGCTCTTGTTGTAGACGCCGCGCGCGCACGCCACGTGGTCGCCGGGCTCGAGCAGCGCGTCGAACAGCAGCGCGCACGCCTGCATGCCGGTGTCGGTGAGCCCCGCCGCCTCGGCACCCTCCAGCTCGCGGACCCACGACAGCAGCCGCCGCGAGACCGTGGTGCCGTAGCGCCCGTAGATCTGCGGCTGCTCCGACCAGCACGCGGAGCCCAGGAACATCAGCTCCTGCTTACGCTCCTGCCAGCGGACCATGGGGCCGCTGCCGAGCAGGTCGAGCTGGATCGTCTCGCCGTCGGGGTGCAGATACGGCACCCCGGTGCGGCTCATCGCGGCGTCGATGCCTGAGTGCAGGCCGCGGGTGGCGGCATCCATCGCGGCCAGCGGCGGCCGGTCCGGCGGCGTGCCCGCCGGATCGAGGTAGGCGCCGATCACCTCCGGGTCATGAAGCCTGGACGAGGTCACACGCCTCCGGCGGCATCCAGTGCGCGTCCTGATCCGCCCACTTGACGTTGCAGCCGAGCGGGTTGGTCAGCTCGACCGCGACGGCGCTGCCCGCCAGCACCGCGTCGGCCGCATCGCGCAACTCGTGCGTGCTCGCGTTGGCGGCGTCGCGGGGATCGTCGTCCATGCGGCCGGTGTAGCGCAGCCTGCGGTCCGCGTCGAACAGGTAGTAGTGCGGCGTGCGCAGCGCGCCGTAGGCAAGGGCGACGCTCTGATCCTCGTCGCGGGCGTAGACGAATTGGAAATCCTTCTCCGCGGCGCGGGTGACCATGTGCTCGAACGAGTCGTCGGGATGGTTGTCGGTCTCGTTCGAGTTGATCGAGATCATGGCGACCCCCCGCGGCGCGTAGTCGGCCGCGAACGCGTTCATGCGGTCCTCGCTGCCGATCACGAACGGGCAGTGGTTGCACGAGAACACGACCACCAGCGCGGCGCTGCCGGCGAAGTCGTCCAGGGTGTAGGTCTTTCCGTCGACGGCGGGCAGGGAGAAGTCCGGCGCACGGTCGCCGATTTCAAGGGTAAAGGCCATCGGTTCCTCCTTCGGGGTCTCTGTCAGGGTCTCTGTCGGGGTCGAGTATTCCCCGACCTCGGCACCGGTTCAACCGGACACGGCACGCCGCTCCCCATTCGGGTCCTGACTCCAGTCCTCGACTGCCAGACCTTCGATACCGTCGAAGTGCCGGACGTTGCAGGTCGCCAGCGTCAGATCGTGCACGAGTGCCGTCACGGCGATCAACAGATCGAAAGCCGAACGCCTCCGGCCGTTCCGCTCGAACTCCGCCTGCAGCCGCGCGTACCGCGAGGCGATTCGGGCGTCTACCGGCAGGAGCGGTATGCGCCCCTTCAGGACGCCATCGTACGCGTCCCAGAGGCGGCCGGACCGCTTCGCCTCCAGACCCTGCAACACCTCGGCCTCGCAGATCACCGACGTCACGATCGCCCGATCGCCGACCATCGCCCATCGCCGCTGGACGGAAGGCAGCGGCGACTTCCTGATCGGCTGCGAGTAGACGCTGGTATCGAGCAGGTGGGTAAGGGGCATCGGTTCAGAACGGATTATCGAACCGCTCTACGGCTCTTGCCGGCAGATCGAGATCGGCTTCGATTTCGCCATGCGCAGCGACGAACCGTTCGCGCAGTCGCCATATCGCCGAACCCGAGTCGGGCGGCTCCACGGGATCGATCTGCACCAACGGCGCCCCGCGCCTGGTGACGAGCACCGCCTCACCGGTCTGGGCGACCTGCTCGCAAATCTCGGAGAGCCTCGTCTTCGCATCGTAGATACCCACGGTCTTCATGGCGTAAACCTACTGGACGACTAGTCGGTTAGCAACCCTGAGACCCGCAACCTGGACGTTCTGAACGTTGCCCGTCAGCCGGACGTGATGCCGTCCTGCGGCCAGACCAGCACGGGCCGCCGCGCGGCGGTCGCCTCGTCCAGGCGGCCTATCGGCGTCGTGTGCGGGGCGGTGCGCACCAGCTCCGGCGTCTCGGCCGCCTCCGCCAGGATCGCGCGCATGGCCGCGACGAACTGGTCCAGGGTGGCCTTGGACTCGGTCTCCGTGGGCTCCACCATCAGCGCCTCGGGCACGATGAGCGGGAAGTAGATGGTCGGCGGGTGGATGCCGTAGTCGATCAGGCGCTTGGCGATGTCCAGGGCGCGCACCCCGTGCTCCTGCGCCTGACGCCGCGCGCTGAAGACCACCTCGTGCTTGCACATCCGCGGATAGGGAATCTCCAGCACGTCGGCCAGCGCGGTTCGCACGTAGTTGGCGGCCACGACCGCCAGCCGGCTCATCGAAGCCAGCCCGTCGCCGCCCAGCGAGCGCAGGTAGGCGTAGCCGCGCACGGCGTTGTTGACGTTGCCGTAGAAGGCGCGCACGCGGCCGATCGAGTCGGGCCGGTCGTAGTCGTGGAAGTACCTGTCCTCTGCGCGGCTCACCACCGGAACCGGCAGGAAGCGCGCCAGCTCCTCCGTCACGGCGGTGGCGCCCGCCCCCGGGCCGCCGCCGCCGTGCGGGACGCTGAAGGTCTTGTGCAGGTTGAAGTGCAGGATGTCGGTGCCCAGGTCGCCCGGCTTGGCCACGCCGACCATGGCATTCATGTTGGCGCCGTCCATGTAGACCAGCCCGCCGGCGTCGTGCACGGCGGCGGCGATGTCCGTGATGCGCTCCACGAACAGCCCCAGCGTGTTCGGGTTGGTGATCATCAGCCCGGCGACGCTGTCGTCCAGAGCATCCTGCACGGCGGCGAAGTCGAGGTTGCCGTCGGCCCCGGTGGGCACGGTGCGCGACCGGTAGCCGGCCATGGCGGCGGTCGCCGGGGTCGTGCCGTGCGCGGAGTCGGGCACCAGCATCGTGGTCCGCTGCGCGCCGGCCGCTTCATGCCAGGCGCGGATGATGAGCGCGCCGGTCAGCTCGCCGTGCGCGCCGGCCGACGGCTGCAGGGACACGCCCGGCAGCCCGGCGATCTCGCCCAGCCACTCCTGCAGCTCCCAGAGCAGCCGCAACGCGCCCTGCACCGTCGCCTCGTCCTGGTAGGGGTGGAGGGACGCCAGCCCCGGCAGGTCGGCGATGCGGTCGTTGATCTTGGGGTTGTACTTCATGGTGCAGGAGCCGAGCGGATAGAAGCCCTGGTCGACCGAGAAATTGCGCCGCGAGCTGTTGGTGAAGTGGCGGACCACCTCCGGTTCGGACAGCTCCGGCAGCGGCAGCTCGGCGCGGCACAGGTCCGCCGGCAGCGCCTCGGCGCGCGGCACGTCGAGCGGCGGGAGTTGCACGCCGGTTCGGCCCGCGACCGAGCGCTCGAACAGCAGCGGCTGCTCCGGCAACAGGGCGGCCCCGGACATGCCGGGGGCGCCGGACATGCCGGCGGCGCTCGCGAGGGCGTCGCTCATGCGACCACCTCCGCCACGGCCGCCACCAGCCGGTCGATGTCGGCGCGGCTGTTGAGCTCCGTCGCGGTCAGCAGCCAGCAGCCGTCCAGGCCAAGGTCGAAGCGGCCAAGGTCGAGCCCGCCGACGATGCCGTGGTCGGCCCAGAGCCGCCGGTTCAGCTCTGCCGGCGCCACCGGCGTCTTCACCGCCACCTCGCGGAAGAACCGCCCGGAGAAGCGGGCCTCGATTCCCGGAACGCGGGAAAGCTCCGTGGCCAGGTAGTGGGAGCGGTGATAGCACTGCTCGGCGACCTCGCGCAGCCCGGACGGCCCCAGCGCCGCCAGGTAGATGGCCACGGCGGTGGCGATCAGCGCCTCGTTGGTGCAGATATTGCTGGTCGCCTTCTCGCGCCGGATGTCCTGCTCGCGCGGCTTGAGGGTCAGCACGAAGCCGCGCCGGCCGCGATCGTCGTGGGCGATGCCGGCCAGGCGGCCCGGCATCTGCCGCACGCTGCGCATGGAGGTGGCCAGCAGCCCCACGTACGGGCCGCCGTAGAACAGCGGTATGCCGAGCGGCTGCCCCTCCGCGGTGGCGATGTCGGCGCCCAGCTCGCCGGGCGGGCGCAGCACCGCCTGCGCGACCGGGTCGGCGGACACCACCGCCAGCGCTCCGGCCGCGTGCGCGCGCTCGCACAGCTCCGCGAGCGGCTCGATCACGCCCAGGAAGTTCGGGTAGGCAAGCAGCAGGGCGGCGATGTCGTCGCCGAGCGCCCGTTCCACCTCGCCGGGATCGGTGCGTCCCGACGCGCGGTCGAACGGAATGGTCACGATGCGGAGGCCCAGGCCGGACAGGTAGGTGGCAAGCACCTCGCGGTACTCGGGATGCACGGCCTCGCTGACCGCGATCGTCTCACGCCCGCGGCGCAGCCGGGCGGCCATGAGCGCCGCCTCCGCCAAGGCGGTGGAACCGTCGTACATCGACGCGTTGGCGACCTCCATGCCGAGCAGCCGGGCGACCATCGTCTGGAACTCGAAGATGGTCTGCAGCGTCCCCTGGCTCACCTCCGGCTGGTACGGGGTGTAGGCGGTGTACAGCTCGCTGCGGAACAGCAGGTGCGGGATCACCGCCGGCGTGTAGTGGTGGTAGGCGCCGGCGCCCAGAAAGCAAGCGTGCCGGTCGAGGGCGCTGTTGCGGTCGGCCAGGTCGCGGAAGGCGGCGGCGACCTCCGGCTCGCTCAACCCGTCGGGCAGGTCGAGCCGGGGAAACCGATGGGCATGCGGGACGTCCGTGAACAGCTCCTCGACGCTGGAGAAGCCGATCGCCTGCAGCATCGCGGCGACCTCGGCGTCGGTATGCGGGGCGTACTGCACGGCGGTATCAGGCCGACGCGACGAGTTGGGCGTAGGCCTCCGCGTCCATGAGCTGCGGCTCCTCCGCGTCCGGCCGGCTGGGGCGGATCGTGACGATCCAGCCGTCGCCGTATGGCCACTCGTTGACGAGCTGCGGCGCCGACTCCAGGGCGTCGTTGACGGCCACCACTTCGCCCGACAGGGGGGAGTACAGGTCGCTGGCCGCCTTCACGCTCTCGATCACGCCGAACGGGCTGCCCTGCGTGAGCTCGGCACCGACCTCGGGAAGCTCCACGTAGACCACGTCACCCAACTCGTGCTGGGCGTGGTCGGTGATGCCGATCACGACCAGGTCGCCGTCCTGCCGGATCCATTCGTGCTCGGCGGTATATCGCAGGTCCTTGGGGAAATCCATCATCCCTTCCTCATCACGTGGGCTTGCGCCTGTAAAATGGGCGCTGGACGACGGTGGCGGCCACCGGGCGGCCCCGTATGGTCACCGCCAGTTCGGCGCCCACGGCCGCGTGCTCGCGCGCGACCAGTCCCATCGCCACGCTGCGCTCCAGCCACGGCGCGTAGCCGCCGCTGGTCACGGTTCCGGCCGGCTCCCCGCCGGCGGTGGTGATCGTGAACCCCGCTCGCGCGATCGCGCGTCCGTCGAGCTGCAGGCAGGCAAGGCGCCGCGCCACGCCCGCCGCGCGCTGCGCGGCGATGGCGGACGCGCCGACGTAGGCGCCGCCCTTCGACACGAACCGGCCGAGCCCGACCTCCAGCGGCGACACCTCACGCGTGAGCTCGTGCCCGTACAGCGGGAACGACGCCTCCAGGCGCAGCGTGTCGCGCGCCCCGAGCCCGGCCGGCTGCAGGCCGGCCGGGGCGCCCGCTTCCAGCAGCGCCGTCCACAGCGACTCCGTGCGCCCTGCGGCGGCGAACAGCTCGAACCCGTCCTCGCCGGTGTAGCCGGTGCGCGCCACCAGCGCCGGGACGCCTGCCACCTCGGTCTGCCGGCAGCGATAGATGCCAACGGCGGCAAGGTCGGCCGCGGCGACACCCTGCAGGATCGCCTCTGCCCGCGGCCCCTGGATGGCGACCAGCCCGAACTCCGCGCTCCGGTCGCGCAGCTCGACGCCGCTCATGCCGGCAGCGACCGCGCGCGCGTGCCCGACGACGGCGCCGGTGTTGGCGGCGTTGACCACGATGCGGTACCGCTCCTCCCCCAGGCGGTAGACGATCACGTCGTCGATGACCCCGCCCGCCTGGTCGAGG
>JAPOQV010000431.1 GCA_026710565.1 Spirochaetaceae bacterium
CGCCCCGGACCCCGACCCCGACGCTGTCGTCGACTGGGCCCGCCCGGCTCTCGATCGCCCCCCGATCACCGCCGCGCGGCCGGCTGGCCCTGCCGCGCCGAAGCTCGACATCACCGTCGGCGACCGCATCGACCTGGGACCGCTGCCGGGCAACGCCGCACAGTTCATCGTGACCCGGCGCGGCACCATGATCCTCTGCGACCGCCGCTCCACCGACGGCGGCGCCACCTGGGAGCCAGCCCCGCCGCTGAGCGCCGACGGCGCCTATGGCCAGCTCAGCGACGGCACCGTGATGCAGGTCGCCGGCCAGGCGCGCTTCGCCGATCCGCGCGAGGGCACCGCCACCCTGGACGTCTCGGTCTCCACCGACGAGTGGCGGACCGTGGAGACCTTCAGCGCGCCGATCTCCGTCCCCCTCGCCACCACCTTCATCCCGGTGCGCGGCTTCCTGGAGCTGCCCGACGGCAGGATCCTGATCACCCTGTACGGCAACCTGGAGGGCGACCGGGTCTGGACCGCCTCTCCCGTGGCCGCGGAGCTGATCCATCGCTACAACTGGTTCAAGAACCGCGTGATCGTCGCCGAGTCGGCCGACCGCGGCCGCAGTTGGCGCTTCCTGTCGACGGTCAGCTACCACCCGGAGCTCACGCCCATGGGCACCAACGAGTCCGACCTGATCGCGCTGGCCGACGGCCGGCTGTTCGCGGCCATGCGTTCCGGCATCCACGGCCACCGCGACCTGCACGGCCGCGCGCACCTGGACCAGCCGCTCTTGACCGCGTGGTCCGCCGACGGCGGCCTCACCTGGACCGACCCGCAGCGCGTATACGTGGACGGCGAGCTTATTCCCGGCATCTATCCCCGCCTGTTGCTGACCGACGGCGGCGTGCTGGCGGTGCTGCGAGCCCGCGGGGTGCCGGGCGGCAGCGTGGTCTGCAGCCCGGACGGGCAGGGGAGCGTCTGGAGCGACCAGGTCGTCCACTTCGACGGCGCGTACGCGTCGGGCCAGCCGTACCACTGCGGCATGCAGGACATGGCGCTGATCGCACCGGATACGATCCTGGTGATCGACGTGATTTCGAAGGACGGCTTCCCGCCGCGGCAGATTCACGCTCAGGGGGTGCCGATCACGGTCAGGAAGGTGAGCTCGCATGGATGAGGCCTCGGGGGGCGTCGCACGGGCCGGCCGCTTCTGGCACCGGCCGCAGGGCGAGGGGGTGCTGCTGGCCGACCTGTCGCGCTGCGAACCGCGCGCGGCGATCGGAGCCGGGCTGCGCGACGGTTGCTGGTACACGCTGCCGTACGAGACCGCCGGCGGCATCCACGGCGTGATGGTCGGCATGACCGAGCAGAGCAGGCCGCCGGACCTGCGCCTGCCGCTGCCGGTCACCGGGTGGCACGCGATCTACCTGGGCCTGTACCGCGGCGGCATCGAGCCCGGCCAGCCGTTCAGCGACCCGTTCGGGCTCGACGTGCGGCTGGCGAGCGAGCCGCGGGCCGAGCTGGTGCGGCCCAGCGTCGTGGACGGGGCGCGCGTGAACGCGTCGATCCCGGGCTCGGGCGGCGCGATCGAGGAGGTGCTCTGGAAGGCAGGCGACCTGGCGGACGAGGAGCTGATCGTCGCCTGTCCGGGCGTGGAGGCGCCGAGCGCCGCGCAGCTCGCCTTCGTGCGGCTGGTGCCGATGAGCGCGGCGGAGGTAGCCGAGTACACCGGATCGGCCAGCGACCCTGCCACCAAGCTGATTGTCGCCCAGTTGGATGGGCACTCCGGCTCGTCCTTCTTCGACGGCGCCCGCACCGTCGAAGACCTGCTGTCCATCTACGCGCCGCTCGCCGACAGCGACGTGGGCACGCTGTTCCTGGGCACCGGCGGCAGCGGCGCCGGCTCGACCTTCTATCCCAGCGCGGTGGGGACGCCGTACGGGGAAGGCGAGGAGGCCTTCGTCTCGGAGCGGGCCGCGCGTACCGTGCGCAGCCTGCGCGGCTTCCTGGAGCGGGGGATCGATCCGGTGCGCGTGCGCGTGGAGTTCGTGCAGGCGATGGGCATCGCCGTCTTCCTGGGCTTCCGCATGGGGACGATGGCCGGGCCGCCGCCGGACTACACCCACTCCGTGCCGTTCTGGCGCGAGCATCCGGAGCTGCGCTGCCGGGACAGCGACGGCCGCACGGTGGCACGGCTGAGCATGGCCTACCCGGAGGTACGCCGCTTCTACGTCGACCTGCTGCTGGAGCTGGCCGCGTACGGCGTGGAGGGCGTGCAGCTCATCTACACGCGGCGGGCGCCGTTCGTGCTGTACGAGCCGCCGGTGATCGAGGCGTTCCGGGCCGCCCACGGCGTCGACCCGCGCGAGTTGCGCGGCGCGGTGGACCATCGCGGCGGCGACCCGCAGTGGCAGCTCGAGTACGGGCACGACGAGCGGCTGCTGGACCTGTGGTCCGGCTACGTCACCACCTTCATGCGGGAGCTGCGCGAGGCGCTGGACGGGGCAGGGGCCGGCCGCAGGGTGCGGGTGGCGGCCAACGTCTGGCCGGACGACGACACCAACCGCGCGTCAGGGCTGGACCTGCGCACCTGGGCACGCGAGGGGCTGGTGGACATCCTGGCGCCGGCGGCCGGCGACTCCCAGCACGGCAGTCTGGAGTTCGCCTACATGCGCGGGGTGGTGGAGGGGACCGGCTGCCTCTTCTACCCCGACCTGTACCCGCGCAACATGGCGGCCGGCGACTACCTGCGGCGCGCCGCGGAAGCGTACGCCGAGGGGGCGGCCGGCGTGTCGCTGTGGGACTGCGACCGCCGTATCATCACCCGCAGCCAGTGGAACACGATCCGGCGCCTCGGCCACCGCGGCGACCTGCAGCGGATGGCCGCCGAACCGTGCGACCCGCTGATGCACCGCCTGCACCTGGTCGACGGCTGGAACCCCTCGCACTACACGTAGCCTGGACGCGGTCAGTCGGACGCTGGACAATGAGTTGCCTATGGGAGGGAAGATGGTGAATGCCGTTGAGGACCAGATTGACCGAGCGACGATCCGGGCCATGGCGCAACTGATCGTCGAGCGCTTTGATCCAGAACAGATCGTTCTCTTCGGCAGCCATGCCCGCGGAGAGAGCAGCGAGCACAGCGATGTGGATCTGCTGGTCGTGCTGCGCTCAGATGCCGTAGAGCCACAGCGCGGCAATCCGATTCGTCGGGCGATTGCCGACCGTTTCGTGTTGCCGGTCGACGTGATGATCCGCTCTCCGGAAGTCCTTGCAAGGCAGCGAAGTGACCCGCATTCCATGATCCACAGCGTGCTGGCAGAGGGGAAAGTGCTGTATGAGCGACGTGCGGCCTGAACGGACGTGGTGCGAGAGTCAGCCTTCAAGGACCGGTCCGTGATGCCAACGTCTGGCCGGACCGTGAGACCAGTCACGCGTCAGGGATGGACCTGCAGCGGATGGCCGCCGAGCCGTGCGGCCCGCGGCTGCACCTGGGGCGACGGCTGGAACCCCTCGCACAACACGTAGCGCCTGAACTTGCCGCGACTCCGAGCTTGCGGAACCGGGACGCGGGCCGGTCAGGGCGAGGGAGTCCGAACTGAGGGTACGGCGTCCGGTGGGACGATGCGGCCGCGTACCAGTTGCCACACACCCTCGGATCGGGCGCACTGTTCCGCTTCAGCGGTGACCGCCTCGCCCGCAACCACCGGTAGTACGGGCGCGACGAGCCTGCCATAGAGCTCAGCTCGGCGCTCGGCCCGTTCCACGTCACCGAGTCCGACTCCGTAGGAGATCTCCACGACGAGCGACACGTCGGTGCCGTCGTCACGCCGCTTCCGCGGACGATGAGATCCGTCCACGTCAACTCGTCAGCTTCGCGTTCGGTGATCGCGCCCCGTGCCTTCCCCGCGTCCAGGACGTCGGCGAGCTCTTCCTGAGTCAGTACATGGGCCCGCCGGATCAGGCGGCCGAAGTGGGCAAAAGAGCGCTCTCGCAGGCGCCGTTCCAGGTCGGAGCCTTTCAGCTTGCCGACGTCATCGACGAGCCCGAGCACCGTGCGGGTCAACGCACCGAGTTCCTGTATAAGCCGTTCCTGAGTCTCGGCCAGCCGAGCGATCTGTGCCGAGGCCTCCTGGAAGCGCCGGTCGGTTTCCAGGCGCTGTTCTGCGATCTGATCCGGCAGGGCCAGAAGGCGATCGGTCAGCACCAGGCGCCGCAACTCCTCCCGCCAATCAGGCCGCTCCTCCAGAAGGCGCGTCAGATCACGAAAGTCAGCAACGGTAAAGGCCATCAGGTCGTTCCGTCTCGATCGTATATGGTCCGCTGCCCGTCCGTCCAAACCTGCCTTGAGAATTCAAGGCTGCCTGGCATCCTGAGACGACCGGCCCCCAGGTGCTCAAGACGATCTGCGCGTTCGCCAACGACTACCACACCTGAACGGCGGCTACGTCGTCATCGGGGTTGCCGAACGGGACGGCGTGCCATCCCGCCGCCGGCGGGCCTGTCCTCGGCCGAGCTGGCGGTGCCGTGGGACGACCGCCGGGCGCTGGCCGCCAGGCTCGCCGGCCTGCACGAGATGACCGTCAGGGAGCATCTGCACGAGATCGGCAGCGGGCTCACCGACGAAAGCGACGCGGTGGAGATCTACCATCGCATGGGTATCACCACATGGGTCAACGACCATGACGTGCCCCGCAATGTCGGTCTGCTGTTCTTTGCGGCCGAGCCGACCCGCTGGTTTCACGGCGCATGGATCGATTGCGCGCTGTTCGCCGCGGGCGGGACCGGAGACGTCCAGGAAGAGCAGGAGTTTCGCGGCGGGCTGACGCGGCAGGTACGCGACTGCCTCCAGTATCTGCACGGACGGTCGCCGGTCCACCTGCGCAAGGAGCCGGAGCGGATCGAGACGCGCCGCTGGCGTGCCTATCCGGCGGTGGCGCTGCGCGAGACCCTGGTAAACGCGCTGTATCACCGCAGCTACGAGCCCGACGTGCTGGAACCGACCAAGGTATATCTGTACCCGGATCGCGTGGAGATCATCAGCTATCCGGGACCCGTTCCGGGACTCGAGCCGCAGCACTTCTCGCTGCGCTCCTCGTTCCCGACCGTGCCCGCCCGCAACCGCCGCATCGGCGAGTTTCTCAAGGGAGCTCGGACTCGCCGAGGCACGCCTGACCGGGTTGCGGAAGGTGGCCGCCGCGATGGCGGCCAACGGCTCTCCGGCGCCGCGCTACGACTTCGACGAGCAGCGCACCTATTTTCGCGTTACGCTGCCGGCGCACACGGAATACACCGCCCTTTCCGCGGTACGGGACGCGGCGGAGCTGTGCGCCCTGGGAGACGCGGACGCGGCGTACCGCCTGATCGAGTCCGCCTGGGAATCGAACCGGTCCTCGGCGGTACTGGCAGCGGAGCTGATCCGGCTGCACGCCGGCCGCGGGGACCCGCAGCGGGCGGAGGCGGTTCTGGCCGAGTTCGGGGAGCACGCGACCGCAGACGCGATGCGCGAGGTAGCGGAGGTGCTGGCCGCGGTCCGGCGCAACACCTGATGTCTCGCGGTTTCTGCAGGGAATTCTTGGACACGGCGGCGCGGCTGAGCATGGCCTACCCGTCGCCGCGCTGCGCTCAAGCGCGCTGCAGACTGCCCGCGCGTGGGGCTGGAGTTGCCCCGCTTTCGTGGACACATAGACAGTGAGGCACGGAGGAGGGAGCTACGATGGCGAGAACGCATCAAGCGTATCCACCTGAGATCCGCGAGCGGATGGTCGAGTTGGTGCAGTCCGGGAGGCCGCCGCAGGAATTGGCTCGGGA
>JAPOQV010000432.1 GCA_026710565.1 Spirochaetaceae bacterium
CGCGCATGAAGGAGCGCCGGAGGTCCCCCGCTCTGGCCAGGAACTCCGCGCGGTCGAGCGACGCCTGCGCGTCCGGCGGGGCATGCGGCGCGAACGCCGCGCAGGCCATCGCCCGCGCCCGCTCCGCCAGGGCCGTCATCGCCGGCATCCGCCGGAACGCCACGATGTCGCCGCGGAACAGCCGCTCCCGGTCGAGAGGCGGTTGGGCGTCGACGATCCCGGCAGTCACGTTCGGAGCGCCGGCCGGCCGCTCAGATCGCGGCGTCCTCGCCGCGGGCGTGCGCGATCTCGCGCGCCGAGGGATTGACCGACTCCCGGAACGGCACCTCGCACACCTGCGCGCGGTCGGGCCTGCCCGGTTCGCTGGCGTACTCGTCCGGCAGCCACACGGTGAGCTCCGTGCCGACGGCCGACCGGCCGACCGGCACCCACCCCATGCCGATGTTGCAGCCGAGCTCCGGCGCGTACCACGGCGAGGTCAGGTAGCCGATCGGATCGCCCGCGTCGGCGTCGGACACCAGCCAGAAGTCGGGCGCGTAGTCGTCGATCGGCTTGCCGCCCATGGTCATGCCGGCCATCGTCATCTTGAACGGTGGCGTGCCGGCCTCGATCTGCTCGCGGACGCGCTCCAGCGCCGCCTTGCCGATGTAGTCGGCCTTCTTCTTGCGAGGCACCTGGTAGGCCAGATCGCACTGGAACGGCAGCGTCTCGTGGTCGATGTCCTGGCCCCAGGACATGATGCCTGCCTGGATGCGGCGCTGGTGGCCGGGCGCGATGACCATGAGCCGGTGCGCCTTGCCCGCCTCCAGCACCGCGTTCCAGAGCTTCTCCGCGTGCAGCGTGGCGTCGCGCAGGTAGATCTCGTAGCCCTTCTCGCCCGAGAAGCCGGATTGCGAGATCACCACCTCGCAACCGCCGATCACGGCCTCCATGATCCCGTAGTAGGGAATGTCGCGGATGCCCTCGCCCACCAGGTCGGCCATCAGCGCCTCCGACTTCGGCCCCTGGATCTGCACCGGGCAGACGTCGATCTCGTCGATCTCGACGTCCATGCGCATGCCGACGTTCCCCCCCTGCAGCCAGTACAGCAGGTCGGAATCGGCGAGGGAGAACCAGAACTCGTCCTCCGACAGGCGCAACAGCACCGGGTCGTTGAGGATGCCGCCCCGCTCGTTGCAGAGGATGACGTACTTGGCGTGCATGGGCTTGATGCGCTTCGCGTTGCGGGTGATGACGTAGTCCGTGAACCGCTCCGCGTCCGGCCCCTTGACTCGGACCTGGCGCTCCACCGCGACGTTCCAGAGGGTGACGTGATGGGTCAGCGCCTCGTGCTCGGCCGCCGCGCCGCCGTCCTCCGGCCGCACGTAGCCGCGCGGGTGGTAGATGCGGTTGTAGACCGTGGCGCGCCAGCACCCGGCCGCGTGCGACAGGTGCCAGTAGGGCGACTTGCGCACGCGGGTGGAGATGAGCAACTCGGTCGGGGTGCGACCGCTCTGGCGCAGGTTGATCGGGACGATGCGGTCGGACTGGTCGACGCTCTGCGGTTGCGTGGTCATGTGTGCTCCCTCGGCGCCAGGCTGAACGGCTCGCGCGCGAACACCCGGCGCACCATCGGCTCGAAGAATTCCAGCGGCAGTGACTCGTAGTCGGGGTCGAATGCGCACTGGTCCCAGCGGTGACAGAAGTCCACGGCATCCTGGTACCAGGGATGGTCGCGGTACTCATCGCGCGCGTTGCGGTCCCAGCCGCGGAAGTGGCCGTAGTAGACGAGCTGGAAGAGGCCGTGATGGCGCACGATCCAGTACGTGCGCTCGGTCACGTAGGGGCGCAGGATCAGGGCGGACAGCTCGCCGTGGCTGTGCGGGGCCAGCGGGTCGTCGATGTCGTGCAGCAGCGCCGCCACCACCATCTCCTCCTCCGCCCCGTCGCGGTAGGCGCGGGTGGCGGTCTGCAGCGAGTGCTCCAGCCGGTCGACCTGATAGCCGGCCAGCGATCCGGACAGCGCGCGGAGCTGGCCCAGCACCCGGTCGGCGGTGCCGGCGGCGAACTCGTCCTCGAACCGTGCGAGCAGCTCGTAGTCTTCGCGCGTGCCGTCCGCCATGTGGGTGAAGCTCACCGTGGGGGCGTCCGGCGTCGTCGTCGTGTGCATGCCTGTAACTCTCCCTTTGCGCATGGTGTATGCCGGACTATTACGCGGGTCAACAGCCCCGGCGCCGCGAGTTAACTATTCTTCCTTTTTTTTCAGAAACTCTTGACACAGGCCGAAACGACACCCCTTGATACGCGCGTAGCGTTCGCGTGCCCGGGTTCCGGGCCGGTCATCACCGATTGAGGGTCCGCCATGTATCACTCGATCAGCAGTGTCGCCGAGAACGGCGACGGCTTGGCCACGGTCTGGCAGGATGGTGCACGGACCGATCTCCCCTACCTGTGGTTGCGCGACAACTGCGGGTGCAGCGAGTGCCGGGTCGAGCAGACCACGGAGAAGCGGTTCCACCTCTTCCGGGTCGCCGTGGACCTGCGGCCTCGGCAGGTCACCGTCGAGCACGCCGGATGCGAGGACGAGGCGGTCGCCATCGCGTGGCCGGACGGACACCGTACGCGCTACCGGTCGAGCGAGATCCACGGCCTGATCGGCCGGCCTCGCACCGACCTGCGCTACTGGGACGCCAGCTTCCGTCCGCGACAGTTCGACTTTCGGCGATTCCTCGACCACGACCGCACCGCCGCGGACTTGATCGAGGAGTTCCTCGAGACCGGCGCCTGCCTGCTGGTCGACGCCCCCACCGAGCCCGACTCCTCGGAGCAGCTCGCTGCCCGTCTGGGTCCCATCCGCGAGGTGGTGTTCGACCGCATCCACAACGTCGTGGTCGATCCGGCGGGCTACAGCGTCGCGCACACGAAGCTGGCGCTCGCCCCGCACAACGACTTCACCAGCTACACCTGGCCGCCGAGCGTGCAGCTTCTGCACATGCTCGTGAACGAGTGCGAGGGCGGCGACTCCTCGCTAGTGGACGCGTTCGGCGTGGTGGATGGCTTGCGGCGCGATCATCCGGACAAGTTCGACGCGCTCTGTGCGGTGCCGGTGCCGTTCCGCCTGTTCAGCGAGGATGAAGAGAGCTACGCGGTCAATCCCGTGGTCGACCTGGACGCCGGCGGCAACGTCCGGCTGGTGCGCTTCAACACGCAGCAGATGCAGCCCATGCCGCTGTCCGAGCCGCGGCTCGGCGAGTTCTACGCCGCCTACCACGAACTGTCGACGCGCATGAACGACCCCGGCGTCCAGGCTTCCTGCCGGCTGGAGGCCGGCCACATCATGCTGATGGCCAGCCACCGCGTCCTGCACGGCCGCACGGCGCTCCGCTCCACCGGTATGCGCCACCTGCAGGACGCCTACTTCGAGCACGACAACGTGCGCAACCACCTCCGGTTGCTGCGCCGCACCGGCCGCATCTGAGCGTGCCGCGCGGTCCAGGCCGCCGGGAGCTGATTCAGGGCCGCGTCGTCAGATCAGCCGAGACGGCGCAGTGGTCCGGGTGGTCATCGTGCCGAGGCCACTCACGGGTCGACTCCGGGACCAGCAAGGCTGCGGCGGCAGCGTCGAGCACGATGTGGTCGATGAACTCCTCGTAGTTCGGATCGCACTGGAATTCGAGGTCCGCGGTCAGGAGATCGAGCGGAGACGATTCCGGCGACAGCGCTCTCCAGGCCCAGTCGTCGCTGACGGCGAAGCGGCGGTTGAAGTCTCCAAGGATGCCGAAAGCGACTCCCTCGTCCTCCCGGCGGTCGGCCCAGGCCCTGACTTCGAAAATCTGATCCCTCAGCGTGGCGCAGGTCTCGACTCGGTTCGCGTCCGAGTCTTGCTCGGCCGACCAGCATCCCGACTTGAGATGCACGGAGAGAAGTCGCAGTTGGCGGTCGCCGAGGGTGACGGTGATGTCCGTACCCCAGCGCAACGTCGGAGCACGACGGCCGAGGGAGTCCAGGTCTTCGTTGCGCCGGTAGGCGATCTCCTTGCGGATGGCGAAACCGGTCGCCTGATGCTCGAGGTACTGTCCGGGCAGCCCCCAACATTCGCGGGCGGCACCTGATGGCTCGGGACGGGTGGACATTTCCAAGTGCCAGTGTGTTGCAGGGAACACCCGCAACGCTGCGGCCGTGTTCTCCACTTCCTGGAAGGCCACGACGTCCGGATTGATCTCCCGGATACGGTCGGCGATGGCGTCGTAGTCTGTCTGATCCCTGGGCACGCAGCCCGCGGCATTGGTGTCGTTCAGATGCTCCAGGTTCCAGGTGGCGATACGCAGGTGCGGAGCCTCGGGCGAGTCCGGAACTCCCGGTGCCCGGCAGCCACCGAGCAGCAACGGCACGCCGATCAGGGCGAGCAGCGCGGCACCAGCGGCCTTCCGGTACCTGCTGCGGTCCGGGTGCGCGACATCAATCACGGCTTCCTCCAAACGCATCGCGACAAGGATCCACTTGATCACTGCTGATCGCTCAGCATTTGCCCATGTCGTAACGGCAATTGCCGATGCCGTCAAACCGCGGTTCACGCCTTCATGCGGGTGTCGGCGGGTCGAACAGGGCCAGGCCCGGGGCGACGGTCACCGGGAACGGCTCGTTCATGTACAGCACCTGCAGGCGGGTGCCGGCCTCCGCGTGCTCGGGCAGTCCGGTGGCGGTGGCAATCGAGGACGCAGCGGCGTGATCGGACGCGACGCCGTGGAGGATCGCCTGGTACAGGGCGATCTCGCGCAGCAGAAGGTGGGGTTGAGGGATGCTGCCTGAACAGCAAGTCATGTTACGGCAAGCCACGACGTGACGAATGTACTTCGCGGCGCGCACGTCAGGGATGGGCGGGAGCCAAGTCCCACGCGTCCAGCCGGCGCACCGTGGCCGCGCCACCGCGGGCCAGCAGCCGAACCTGGACGGCATCGTCGCGGGTCGGGTAGATGCGCTGGGTCACGCACTGGCGGCCGTTGGCGTACACCTCCAGCAGCGAGCGGTCCAGGAACAGGCGCAGCTTCAGAGGCTCGCCGGCGGCCAAGCGAAACGGCGCCGCCTGGGCGGTGACCGTGCGTTCGCTCGCAGGCAGCGTGGCCATCAGCGCGCGGCCGTTGCTGCTCGTCCGGTAGCGGTGGTAGACGATCTGGCGGTCCAGCGATGAGCGGCTCACGTCGACGCGAATGACTCCGGCTCGCGCGTCGTACACGACCGGCGTCCGCTCCGCGCCGTCGGCCGAGCACCGCACCGCGACGCCCACCTCGGCCGCCTGCGCCGGATCGATCTCCAGCGCCAGCTCCAGCGTGTCTCCGGCGATGCCGGGCACCACCGCATCGGCGCCGTCGGCCAGGGCGATCTGCTGCCGGCCGCGGTGGCGGTAGCGCAACCGCTCCACCTCCGGCGCGGGCTCGATGGTCAGGGTGCCGCCGGCGGCCAGTCCCAGGATGCGCGGCAGCGTCATCACGCCCGACCAGCCGGCGGCGCGCTCCCGATCCGGCCCGCGGATCTCGCGCACCCAGTCGAAGAAGATGCGCCGCCCGGAGGCATCCAACAGGGTGCGCGGGCCGCCGAGCTGACCTCCGTCCCAGCTCATGCGGCCGTGCAGGCGAGGATGGAACCGCTCGCCGCGCAGCTCGCCCAGGTAGTACTGGGTGGCCTGCAGGTGGCTGCAGAACAACAGCATGTGGCGGTCGCCAAGCGGGAAGAAGTCGGGGACCGCGCAGTCCTCGTCCTCCTCCGTCCACTCGCGGCGTGACCGATAGAAGGTGTCGACGAACCGCCAGCGGCGCAGGTCCTGCGACTTGAACAGGAACGCGGCGTCGCCTTCGCCGTTCGGATGGCGCCGGTTGACCGCCGCGTAGTAGGTGTCGCCGTCCAGCCACGCGCAGGGGTCGTGGACCTCGTAGCGTCCGAAGTCGGCGTCGCCGGAGTGCGGCTGCGGGATCACGGGGTTGCCGGGATGCCTGGTCCAGCGGATCAGCAGGTCGTCCCGGCTCTGGGCGATGCATACGCCGTCGGGGTTGCCGAAGTAGATGAGGGTCGGCACGCCCTCCCTGCTGACCAGGGCGCCGCCGCTGAAGCAGCCGACGCGGTCCGGTCCGTGCGGATCCGGCTCAAGCGCCACCGGGTGGTGCACCCAGTGCACGAGGTCGACGCTGGAGGCGTGTCCCCACTGGATGCGGTGCCAGTACGCTCCGTGCGGGTTGAACTGGTAGAAGACGTGGTAGCGGCCGCGCCAGAACAGGGCGCCGTTGATGTCGTTCATCCATGCCGCCGGCGGCATGAAGTGATAGCAGGGCCGATGGCGGTCGCCGGCCAGGTGGTCCTGCAGCGCGGCGGCCTGCGCGATCTGCGCCTCGGTGCGCTCGATGGACATGGGTGCCACCGGTCAGCGCCGAAGCAGCGGCCGGGTCCTCATGCCTTCATGCGGGTGTCCGACGGATCGAACAGGGCCAGGCCGGGCGCGACGGTCACCGGGAAGGGCTCGTTCATGTACAGCACCTGCAGGCGAGTTCCGGCCTCGGCATGCTCGGGCGGCAGGTAGGCGAACAGCAGGTACGTTCCGACCGATGGCCCCATGCCGGCCGAGGTCACGCGCGACTCGCGGCCGTGCGCGTCGGCGATCCGTTGTCCGTCGGCGGTCAGGATCGGTTCGTTGCCGCCGGTCGGGAAGCGGTCGATGCCGGCCGCGCCGGTGTGGTCGTCCATGGTCAGCGCGCACATCCTGGCCATCGGTCCGCCGGCACGCGCCTTCAGGTAGGCAGCCTTGCCGATGAAGTCGTCGCGCTTCACGCGCGGGCGGGCCAGGCCGGCCTCCATCGGCGAGTACTCCGCGGTGAGGTCGGAGCCCATCAGCAGGTAGCCCTTCTCCATGCGGCCGGTGGTGCCGTAGACGCCGATGCCGACCGGCCGGGCGCCGAGCGGGCGGCCCGCTTCGCAGAGCGCATCCCACAGGCGCACGCCGTGCTGCATGGCCGTGGTGATCTCGAAGCCGCCCTCGCCCACGTAGGAGATGCGCAGCATGGTCACCGGCACGCCGTCGATGATCGCCTCCCGCAGCGTGCCGTAGGGGAATTCCGCCTGCGAGAGGCCGGTGTCCGTGATGCCGCCGAGCAGCGCGCACGCGTCAGGTCCCCACACGCCGATCGTGCACAGCGCCGAGGACCGGTTCTCGAACTGCACCGAACCGTCGTCGGGCAGGTGGCGGCGGAACCACACCTCGTCGCGGGCGCCGTCGAAGGCGCCGGTGACGACCCGGAAGCGGTCGGCGGCCAGGCGCTGGATGGTGAGGTCGGCGCGGATGCCGCCGTCCGGGGTCAGCAGCGGAGTGTAGATCGAGCTTCCCACGGGGCGGTCGCACTTGTTCACCGTCAGCCGTTCCAGGTAGGGCACCACTCCGGGGCCGGTGAGGTCGAAGAGCTGGAACGCGCTCAGGTCGACGATGCCGGCCTTCTCGCGCATGTGCAGGTGCTCGGCGTTGATGATCGGCGACCACCAGCGGCGGTCCCACTCGTGTGGGCGGTCGGGGACGCCATAGCGCTCCACGAGGTCGGCGTTCGACGCGTACCACTGCGGGCGCTCCCAGCCGCGCGCGTCGTACAGCTCGGCGCCCAGCGCCGCGGTGCGGTCGTGGAACGGGGCGCGATTCATGCCGCGCTCGGACGCCCACTGCTCGCGCGGGTGCACGATGCCGTAGGTCTTGTTGAAGTGCTCGTCGGCGCGCGCGCGGATGTGGCGCTCCGTGCGCTCGTGGGCGTAGAAGCGGGTGATGTCGGAGCCGTGCGGGTCGCACAGGCGCGGGTAGCCGTGGGTCATCCACTCGGCGATCAGGCGCGCGGTGCCGGGCCCCTCCTTGATCCACACCGCCGCCGCCGACCAGAGCCCCTCGACCTCCGCGGTCTCGCCCAGCACCTGCTGCGCGTCGGGGGTCAGGGAGAGCAGCCCGTTCACGGCGTACTGCATCTCGGAGCCGGCCAGCAGCTCGCCCATGATCTCGCGCGCATGGCCGAGCTGCGGGGCGAAGTCGTCGCCCGTGAACGGCATCTCGGTCGGCGAGCGTTCCGCCTCTGCCAGGGAGGGGATGTCGGCCGGGCGCACCAGGATCGGGCGATGGGCGTAGGAGCCGACCTCCATCGCCTCGTGGCTCTGCCGCTCGTACATGAACACGTCCATGTCGCGCACGATCGGGTAGCCGATCTCATTGCCGGTCTTCTTCATCAGGTCGATCGGACCCATGTCGGCCATCTGGTGCACGGCGGGCGTGAGCGGGATGCTGGCGCCGGCCATGGCCGCCACGCGCGGGCTCCAAACGCCGCAGGCGACCACCACCTGCTCCACCGCGATCGCGCCGCGGCCGGTCACGACCGTGCGGATGCGCGGCCGGCCGAACGGGCGATGCTCGACCTCCAGCCCGGTGACCTCGGTGTTGTCCAGAACGGTCAGCACGCCTTTCGCCAAGGCTCGTTCGCGCATGATGGTGCCGGCCTTCACCGAGTCGACCACCGACACCGCGGGCATCCAGAAGCCGCCCTTGATCACGGCGCCGTTTACGTACGGGATGCGCGCGACCACCTCGTCCGGCGTCAGAAGCTCCGCCTCGATGCCCCAGGAGCGCGCCGAGGTCATGCGCCGGCGCAGCTCCTCCATGCGCTCCTCGGTGCGCGCGACCTCGACGCCGCCGCAGGTGGTGTTCACCCCCAGCTCCTCGTACTGGCGCTGGCTCTCCAGCGTCAGCATGGCGATCTCGCGGCCGTGGTCGGTCGGGAAGATGAAGTTGGACGCGTGGCCGGTGGAGCCGCCCGGGTCGGGCAGCGGCCCCTTGTCGATCAGGACCAGGTCCTCCCAGCCCAGCTCCGCGAGGTGGGCGACCAGGCAGTTGCCGACGATGCCGGCGCCGATCACGGCGACCCCGGCCCGCTCGGGTACGGGCTGCGCGTTCGTTACCATAGGCTCACTCACGACTGCCCATGCTGAGACCTTGCGGTTGCGGGGTCAAGATTCCCCGGGCGGCGCTGGTGGATCCGACGGATCGACAAGGTACTACGTCGCCGGTCCCGCGGCCGGATGGCGATCAAGACCCCGGCAGCGGCTGCACATGGTCTTCGAGCCATGCGCGCAGCTCTGCAAAGCGGAAGGCATTGGACTCGAACAGACCCATGAAGTGACCGTAGGCGGCGCGGCTGTCGCAGTCGATGAAGTGGCCGTTCAGGCCGAGAAAACGCATCCGTGGCGCCGACCGCGGTCCGCTTGTTGCCGTCGACGAACGGGTGGTTCATCGCGAGGCTTTCATGCATGGCGGCTGCGTCGTCGAGCAGGCCATCGTAGTAGCCCATCTGCGGACGCATGCCGGCTGACTCCAGCGCACCCCGTCGCGGACGCCCGGCGAGCCGCCGAGCTGAGTGAGCAGATCGTCATGTATGGCGACCACTTCCTCGATTGTGGGGAAGCTGCGGGTCACCGGGCCAGCAGCTTGTACAGCAGCCGATTGCGCTCCAGGCTCGCCCGGTAGTGGGCCATCACCTCAGGGCGGACCCGATGCTGCGCCCTGGCTGCGATGTAGCTGGTTCCTGTCCGTAAATTCGCAACTTATTGAATGGGCGTGATTTGAGGGTTTTGGCGGGGTTGAAAAAAGGGGTGTTCCGGTTATCATCGCTGGTGCAAACCTCGACAAAACCGAAACACCCGGAGACCCCGATGCGCACGACACGCACCGAACAACCAAGTGTATTCCAGACGCCGCAGATTGACCATACCGTCGGCGACGAACTGGAACTGGCGTCCCTGTTGCTCGATCAACATCCCGAAC
>JAPOQV010000433.1 GCA_026710565.1 Spirochaetaceae bacterium
CGCCAAGGTGCGCTACCGGGGCATGGCGAAGAACAGGCAGCGCATCGCGTTGTTGCTGGGGTTCTCGAACCTGCTGATCGCCGGCCGCCAGGCGACGGGATGAGAGGGGAGCAGTCTGCCCGGCGCTGGCGTGACGGCAGGGAAGGAGGCGGATCGACGCGGATGTCGCCCGTTCGCTCCTTGATCCCGCGACAACAGCAGCCCCCGGCTTGTCAGCAATATCGCCCAGCTTCAAATCCAAGCCGCCTCTCCCCCTCGAAGCCTCGGAGATGGGGTTGTTCAGACTTTCCTTAACACTCACGGAAACGCAGTGTGCCGGACTACGGGTCGCAGTCGCGCACGCCTCTGATTTCGGCAGCGTTGTATGCGCCTGTGTGCAGGAGTGTTGATACTGATTCATAGGATTTCACGCCGTTCGTGTAGTTCATCTTCCGTTTCTCGATAGCGGTGTAATCATTTGATTACTCCACAATAAATCACGCGCATCTTCCATTGCCACCGATTCCCAAGGTGTGCATAAATCGCCGCGGGACGCGGTGGTTGTTCAACAGAACAACCGGACAGTTCTATTTGTTGCCAACAGGTGAGAATGACACAGCCATGGTCAGGAATCTTCCCGGCAGGCTTTCTCGCCAGCTAGGCCGCGCAGACTCGGCGTTCGTCCGGAACTGCTTGCGCCATACCGGCCCGATCCACAATGCAATACTCCCGCTTGATCCCTTCGGTGCTCTTCGCCGCCTGTGGGTCGTGTCGAGAAGGAAAGGAAACAAGGCCAAGGGGAAACTGCTCAAATCCAAGAGCGCGATGGCGCATTGCGTAATGGTTGCCGCGACGGTCGGCGCCACTGGCTGCCAGGTAGGAGGTGCGAACTTCGCCAACCGCGTCGACCTGCCGGCGGGGGCATTCGTCAATACCGCGACGACGGCCGAAGCCAAGCCCGAAGCCGACGCCGTCCCCGCCCAAACAGCTGCCTACGAAGGCCTCATGGCAGCAAAGCCTGCAAACGCGGGAAGCACCGGGACAACCCTCGCCAGCGCGCCTGACTGGCCGGGCGCACTGATCGGTGCACGCAACCTAGCGGTACTTCCAAGGTTTAACCGGTACGCCGACGATTTGCTCGATCACTGGGGACACCGGCAGATCGACGGGATCCGCGCGCGTTCCGGGCGAGGACCGAACGGGGGCGCGACCGGAACGCTCCAGAGCGTACGGGCGGCCGATCGTGCGACGACGGCCAGGGAGATCGTCCCCCAGCTCGAGGGGGGCGACACCGTCGAGGTGCTGGGCGAGCGGCTCGGCGTGCACACGGGGCGCTGGACCGGCGGGCTGGCGGACACCCTGTCGATCGAGTTCAACTTCGATCACGCGAGCGAGGCGATACGTGAAAACCGGGCCTTCCAGGCAATCGTCGACCGTGCAGGCAAGGCCTGGAGCCACCGCATCGCCGACACCTGGTCGACCTGGCACCGCCCCGAAGGCTGGCTCAAGACTTATTTCCTACCCAACGGCGACGTGAGCGACGAAATCCGGGTCGAATCCGGCGGCGAGACGAGCACCGGCCTCGAGATCGTCGTCACCGCGCTGGACGCGGCGGAAAGTGGCGGCAAACCTTCGCAGGCCCTCATAGGCATAGGCGGAGTCCGCGCTACGACGAAGTGGGAGCCCCACGACGGGGCGATCAGGATAATCCGGGAGCCCACAAGCGACTTTGGCACCTTCTTCACCGCGGTGCACGAGATCGGCCACGTGATCGGGGCGTGGTTCTACAGTGGGGGCGCTGCGCACTTCGCCCCCTACGCCGACCTCGAGCGGGGGACGTGGCACGGGCGCGGCGTGACCGCCGGGC
>JAPOQV010000434.1 GCA_026710565.1 Spirochaetaceae bacterium
CGGCCTGGTAGCGCTTGGCCTCCTTGGCGGGATGCGGGCGGTGGAAGGTCTCGATCTCGCCATCTTTCTCGAACCGCACGCGTGAGCCGCGTCCCTCGATCAGCCGTGCGCCGGCAGCGAGAAGCAGGCTTTCGATCGCCGCCCACTCGATGGTGCCCGACACCGGATCCGTGAAGATGGCGGCGAGGGTCTTTCGTTGCTTGCTGTTCAACAGGCATGAGCTTACAAGACCGCTTGCGCTATCTGCAAGCGCAACGATAGGACGCGCCGCCGCCGTGATCCGGTGAAGCGCTGGCGCCGCTGGGTGCGCTGATAGGAACGTGGACCCGAGCCGACCGCACGACAAGTACTTCCGTAGCGTGTTCTCCAACCCGGCGAACGCCACGAGCCTGCTCCGCGCCTACGTGCCCGAGAGCCTCGCCCGCACCCTGAAGTGGTCCACGCTCACCCTGTTGCCCGGGCGATTCGTCAGCCCTGACTGGCGTGACAGCGAGGCTGACCTCCTGTTCTCGGTCGAGCGGGAGACCGGCGCCACGCCAGTCCTGGTGTACGTGCTGCTGGAGCACCAGTCGTCGCCGGACCGATGGATGCCGCTACGGCTGCTGAACTACTGCGTCCAGATCTGGCCCAGGTGGCGGAACCGGCAGCAGGAAGAGCGCGGGTTGCCGCTGATCGTGCCGCTGGTACTCTACCAGGGAGCGGATCCGTGGCAGTACGACCGGGAGTTCGCCGAGCTGTTTGCCAACGCAGAGCCGGAGTGGCGTTGGGTGCCGAGGTTCGAGCATCTGCTGATCGATCAGACGGAGCAGAGCCCGGAGTCCGTGTCGGGAGCCGTGGCCGCAAGACTCGCGCAGATCGCGATGATGGCTGCGTTTCGGGCCGCTCGGGAAGCGCTGCTCGTGTCGGCGACGCGGCTGATGGGGGAGTTGTACCGTGCGGTCGGCTTCGAGGAAGTGGCGAAACACGTGGAGTACGTGCTGGCCACGCAGCCCGACCAACACCGGGCTGCGTTCGTCGAGTCGCTGCGGCGCAACGTGCCCGGTCGGGGAGGAGAGGTGATGAACTACGTTGAGCAAATGGTCGAACGGGGCCGCCGGGAAGGTCTCCAGGAGGGCAAGCTGCTGGGTCAGGTTCGGACCATCGAGGGATTGCTGGGAAGCGAGGTGCCATGGTCCACCATCGAAGCGGCCACGGGGATAGACGAGGCCACCTTTCGGAAGCTCAAGCAGCAGGTCGACGCCACGGACGACGGCACCCACAACGCCAAGTCAATGTCCTGAACCCTCGGCTCTGGGGCCGAACGGGCAAGCAGAGCGCGGAGCTGTTGACATACTCGTACCATTCGTGACCGGTACGGACGGCACGAGGTTTCTGAAGACGATTGTCCCCAGCCGGAAGGCGACGCGAGAGTATCAGAGGAGGCGATCATCGTGAGCGGCGAACTGAACACCGAAGAGCGGGAGATGCGCGAGCGCGAGAAGAGGGCATCCCATATCAGACGCTCTTGTCGAGCATCATCCACAAGTACCTGTCAGGCAGGCTGAAGGAGCGTACATAGCAGGTCTCGTTGGCGACAGCGGCCGGGCGACGCCCTCCGATGTCGAGCGAGGGCTGCCCGGGAACCAAGGGAGCCGGCCGCTTGACGTGACTATCTGATAGTCATAAGATGGTCACGTGAGATCCATCGCCATTGCCAGGCTCAAGGCGACGCTGAGCGCCGAGTTGAGGCGTGTGCGACAGGGAGAGTCGGTCACCGTCCTCGATCGAACGACGCCGGTCGCCGTGCTCGCTCCCGTGCCCGAGGCGGTCCGCGTGGTGCAGCCGGCCGCAAGGCCGTACGCCTATCGCCGGTTGTCGCCACTGACGTCGCTCGATCCGTTGCGGCACCTGGACGAGGAGCGGGGCGACCGGTGGTAGCCTACCTGGATTCCTCGGTGCTGCTGCGTCACATCCTGCTGGGAGAGGAGCCGATCCGGCATGCGCTGGGGTTCCCGCGGGTGGTGTCGAGCGAGCTGCTCGAGATCGAGTGCCGGCGGGTGCTGCATCGCTGTCGTCTGGCCGGCGAGCTCACCGACGAAGCGCTCACCGTGGCCCGCGAACGGTTGGACGAAGTCCTCGCGGGGATCGACCTTCTGGAGATGTCGAGGCAGATCAAGCAGCGGGCGATGGACCCGTTTCCCGTCAACGTTCGGACTCTGGACGCGCTGCACGTCGCGACCGCGCTGCTGGTCGGCGAAGACGCCGGTGGGGTGGCCCTGTTCTCCCACGATGAGGGCATGAACCGCTGTGCCAGGAGCCTTGGCATCAACGCGGCCTTACGCTGAATACGATCGAATCATCGTGCGGGCGGCTGCGTCCTCGGCGATCCAGCGTTGCCAGTTCTCCTCGTCCGGATCCAGGAATCCGCAGTTGGCGCGCTGGACGAACTGGTCGTCCACACCGAGCAGGCGCAACAGCCGCCGGTCGCCGCGCGCTCGCGCCCGCGCGATGACCGCCTGCGACACCGGCCCCCGGTAGTTGGCGCGATGCTTCAGCCACGAGTGGTTGAAGGTGAGGAAGAACAGGTAGCGGTGATCGCTGGATCGGTTGACCGTCCCGGAGTGCAGCATGCTGCAGTGGAACACGGCGACGTCGCCAGCGTTCGGGTAGACGATCACCTCCTCCGGGTGGGGCTGCCCGGCCTGCTCGCGGGTCATGCGCATCGCCCGCATGTGGGAGCCGGGGATGATGCGCAGCGGTCCGCTCTCGTCGGTCAGATCCTGCAGATAGGACAGCGCGTTGAACAGCAGCGGCCGGTGGTACACGCCGTCTTCGGGGAAGAACGCGAACATGGCGCGATGGAACCCCAATACCGGGCCGTCGGCCGCTTCCTGCGGCGGCGTGCGCCGGTAGGTGATCGATTCGAGTTGGACGTGGGGGCCGACCAACATCTCGGCGAAGTCGAGCAGCCGCTCGTTCGACAAAGCCCGCAGCACGAGCTGCGGCTGGTGTTCGAGGACGTCGAC
>JAPOQV010000435.1 GCA_026710565.1 Spirochaetaceae bacterium
CGCGGCCATCTTGGGATCGAGGTCGAGCGGGCGTGAGCGAACGGGCCGCCTGCGAGCGGGTCCGCGTCGCCACCTTCGCCGGCCCCGGCAGCGGTCCGGTCATCCGCGAGGTGCCGGTGCCGGCGGTCCCCCGCAAGGCCGCGCTGATCCGCATCGCCGCCTGCGGTGTATGCGGCACAGACCTGCACATACTGGCCGGCCACTGGCCGAAGCCGCTGCCATGGCCGTTCACGCTCGGCCACGAGCTGGCCGGCGTGGTCGGCGCCATCGGCCCCGACCTGACCGAGGACCACATGGGCCGTCCGCTGGCCGTAGGGACCAAGGTGATGCTGCCGCCGCTGATGCCGTGCGGGAGCTGCTACTACTGCGTCCACTATCCGGAGACCGCCAACAAGTGCCTGACGCCCGTGTACTACGGCCGCTACCTGGGCTTCGAGCGGCCGCCGCACCTGTGGGGCGGGTGGGCGGAGCACGTCTACGTGGACCTGGAGGAGCTCGCTGGTACCAAGGTGTACGCGCTGCCGGACGACATGCCGCTGCGCCTGGCGACACTGGCCGAGCCGCTGACCTCCTGCGTGCGGGCGCTGAAGCGGGCCGCGCGGGCAGGCGGCTTCGAGCCCGGCGCGACCGTGGTCGTGCAGGGCTCCGGACCGATCGGCGTGCTGGCCACCGCGGCGGCGCAGGAGGTCGGCGCCGGGCGGGTCATCGTCGTCGGGGCGCCGGAGCGCCCTCGCCTGGCGCTCTGCCGCGACTTCGGCGCCGAAGCGACGGTCTGCCTGGACGACCACCCGACGCCCGCGGCGCGGATCGCGGCGGTGCGAAGCATCGCCGGCGGCTTCGGGGCCGACCTGGCCCTGGACTGCAGCGGCCACCCCTCGGCCGGCCCGGAGGGAATCGAGATGCTGCGCGACGGCGGCACCTACGTGGAGATGGGGCAGTTCACGGACGCAGGCTCCATCGACACCAACTGGCACCGCATCTGCACCAAGGACCTGAACGTCCTGGGAAGCTGGGGCTTCACCGCCGACGACATCGCCACCGGCATCGACCTCCTGTACCGGGCGCGCGACCGCTACCCGTGGCTGTCGATGCAGACGCTGTTCCCGTTCACGGAGCAGGGCATCGCCGAGGCGATCGCCGCCGCGCGGGAGATGCGCACCGTGAAGTCCACGATCGTGCCGTCACCCGAGCTGCTCGGCCTCGCGGGCGCCGAGCTCAACCCCTGAGCCGTTCGCGTGCCAGCGCGGCGCCGGCCGCGAGCGCGCGCAGCTTGGCGCGGGCGACCGGTGGCGACAGCGGCACCAGTCCGCAGTCCGGGGCCGCCTGGATCCGCTCGGCCGGCATGTGGGCGGCCGCGGCCAGCAATCGCCCGGCCACCTCCTCGGGCCTCTCGACCTCATCCGTGCCGTTGCTGATGCAGCCGTACAACACCGTCTTGGACGGGCAGCGACGCAGCAACTCCGGGTCGAGCCCGGCGGCGGCGAACTCCAGGGCGACCTGCGCGACGCGGCTGCGCTCCAGCTCGGCCAGGATCACCGGATAGCTGTCGACGATCGGACGCGGCACGCCGGGCATGGGGTAGCTGTAGCAGACGTGAACGGCGCTGGCGGCGTGGCGGATGCCGGCGGCGGCGCGGTCGAGCGCCTCGATTCCCCACGTGCGTACCTTCTCCGGGTAACGGCTGAACACCGGCTCATCGAACTGGATGACCGACGCGCCCATACCGTCCAGCTCGCGCGCCTCCTGGTCGAGCGCCGCGGCCACCGCCATCGCCATCGCCTCCTCGTCCCCGTAGTGCTCGTCCTGCGTCGAGTCGACCACGGTCATCGGACCGGGCAGCGTGACCTTCACGGGGCGGTCCGACTCCGCCAGCAGGAACCGCAGGTCGTCGGCCAGGATCGGCGCGGTGCGGCGGACCGGTCCCACGCACCGCCCCACCTCGGCCAGCCGCCGGCGGTTGCGAGTCCACTTGCGCGCCAGGGTCGTGTAGTCGAAGCCGGCCAAGCGGGCGGTCACGTAGGTGAGGTACGAGGAGCGGCGTTGCTCGCCGTCGCTGACGACGTCGATTCCGGCGCGGATCGGGTCGTGGATCGCCAGTCGCACCGCGTCGTCCTGCGCGTCGCGCAGGGGCCGGCCGGTCAGGCGCCAGCCGGCGCCGCTGCCGTGCAGGCGCGAGGCGGCGTTTCCCAGCGGCGCTTCGCCCACCAGCCATGCCGGCTTTGGCATCGAGCCGATGACGGTGGTCCGGAACGGCCGGCCGGCGCTCACCACGTGCAGCCCACCACTTCCGGTTCCCCCATGGATGCGCCTAATGTACCTGCTCGCAGTGCACAAGATCATCCTGGACACCGACATCGGGGACGACATCGACGACGCGCTGGCGCTGGCGTTCGCGCTCATGTGCCAGAAGATCGAGTTGCTCCGCCTCACCCCCCCGTTCCCCGGCACCGGGGGGGCGCCGAGCTTGCCCCCTGCGTGCTGGGGGCGCCGGGGCGCGGCGCCGCGGCCGCCGCCCCCCGCCCGGGGGCGCCCCCGCGCCG
>JAPOQV010000436.1 GCA_026710565.1 Spirochaetaceae bacterium
CGGGGCGGCAGGTCGTGCACGGAGCGCCCGGCGATGCGGATGGTGCCGGCCGACGGGGTCTCGAAGCCGGCCAGCATCATCAGGTAGGGGGTCTTGCCGGAGCCGGACGGCCCGAGCAGGGTCAGGAACTCGCCTTCATGAACGCTGAGGTTCAGGTCCCTGACGACCAGGGTGCGCCCGTCGTAGCTCTTGTCGATCGAGGAGAACTCGACGTACGGCGGGACGCCGTCCGGGGCGGCATCCTGCGCCGTGGCGGACTCACCCGGTTGCGCGGCGACGCCTCCCGATGTGGCCGTCCTCATGGACTGCGCATTCTACCATGGAAGCGCCGAGGTTCGGCCCAGACGGGTGAGCGCCTCTTCGATCGCCCCCTTGACGACGCCGAGCACCTGCACCGACTCGGTATGGTCGCCGAGCATGAACTTGCCGGCCGCCCTGACCTTGGCCTCGGCCCGTTCGTACTGCTCGGCCACGCGCGGGTCGGCGTGCCCGCCCGGGAGGCCCAGCGACTGCGCCATGTCCTCGGGACCGCCGGCGAAGAAGTCGATGCCGTCCACCTGCAGGATGTCGTCCAGGTTGTCCACCGAGGTGACGCTCTCCAACTGCGGGACCAGCAGCGTGTTGCGGTTGGCGGCCTCGAACAGCGAGATGCGCTCGGGGCCGTCCTGGCGCAGCACCATCGGGTAGCTGGTCGAGCTGCGCAGTCCGAGCGGCGCGAAGAACGTGTACTTGACCAGCGCCTCCGCCTCCGCGCGCGTCTGCAGGTTGGGGACCACGATGAGCTGCACGCCGCGGTCAAGGTAGGACAGGATGGTCGACTCCGCACCGTCGGGGATGCGCACGGTGGTGGTCATCCCGAACCCCTCGGCGATGCGGCAGATGGTGCCGACCTGCTGCGGGGTCACCGGCGCGTGCTGTCCGTCCAGGCTGACGAAATCCAGGCCCATGCGGCCGGCCAGCTCGACCACCTCTTCCGAGGGCTCGTTCATCGACACGCCCAGCGCCTTTTCGCCGCGCGCCTTACGCCATAGGATCCGGTTCTCGATCATGATTACGCCTCCCTCCGTGCGCTTCGCCGTCGCGGCCGCGTTCGCCCTTGCCGCCCTGATCGCTCCCGCCGAGGATTCCAGCCCGCCCCGCGTCGTGTCGGCGAGCGCGACCCTGCATCCCGACAACAGCCTTATAGCAGAGATCGCCGTGCAGCTCGACGCGCCCGGCCGCGTGTACGTCGAGTACGCGGGACCGGACGGCACGCTGCGCTCGGCGACGACGGCGGACCCTGCCGGCACCCTCACCGTGCCGGTGGTGCGCCTGCTCCCCGACACCGAGTACGCCTACGCGGTCGTGCCGGTCGCCGGCGACGGTACGCCCGGCGCACGCGCGGCCGAGGGCATGTTCCGTACGCGCGCGCTGCCGCCGGCGCTGGCCCGCCTGCAGATCGACGCGACCGGCGAGTCCACCGCGGAGCTGGTGCTGCTCGACCTGCAGGACAACCCGGACAGCTTCTTCCTGTTCCTGGACCGCCTGGGCCGCATCGTCTGGTACCACCGCAACCGGCCGGTCGTGGCCGACCCGCCGACGCCGATCAGGGCGGTGCGCCAGAAGGCCAACCACAACCTCGTCTACTGGGAGGGCGGCCCCACCGGCCGTTTCGTGAACTGCTGCCTGCGCGAGATCGATCCGCTCGGGCGGGTGGTGACGCGCCTGGTCAACAACGACATCGACAAGTGGGCCCACCACGACCTGGCGATCCTGCCGGACGAGCAGGTGCTCTACGTCGCCCACGAGATCATCACCATCGACGACACCGAGCGGGGAGGCGAGCCGGAGACCCGCGTCCTGGTCGACTCGCTACGCCTGTGGGATCAGGTCACGCACACCACCGAGGAGGTGTGGGACGCGCGTGATCACCTGTCGCTGGCCAACCGCGTGCGTTGGGGCGGGGACATCAAGAACTGGCTGAACGTCAACTCGCTGGCCCTGGGCGTGCGCGGCAACGTGATCCTGTCGCTTTCCAACCGCAACGAGATCATCTCCATCGCGCCGGACTTCCGGAGCATCGAGTGGCGGCTGGGCGGACCCGAGTCCAGTTACGAGTTCGCCGACCCGACCGACCGGTTCTACTTCCAGCACACCGCCGCCGAGCTCCCGAACGGCAACATCCTGCTGTTCGACAACGGCCGCGACCGGCCGGAGGAGGAGGGAGGCGAGTATTCCCGCGCCCTGGAGCTGGCGCTCAACACCTACGACCTGGTCGCGGTGAAGGTATGGGAGTACCGGCACACCCCGGACCTGTACTCCCTGTCGCGGTCGAGCGCCTACCGGCTGCCGTCCGGGAACACGCTGATCAACTTCGAGACCAACGACAGTGACCCGCAGCGCGTGATCGTCGAGGCGGACGCCGGCGGCGCCGCGGTGTGGCAGGCCGACCTGCGCAGCCCGACCATCCGCAACAGCTACCGCGCCTATCCGGCCGAGACCATCATGGGCGAACGACGAATCGAGGAGAGGTGATGCAGCAACTGACCGCCGCCCTGATCGGGCTCCGCCACCCGCACTCGGCGGGACACATCCGCACGCTGGACTGCCTGCCCGAGGTGGGGCGCATCGTCGTATGGGACGAGGATGCCTCGGCTCTCGACGCGCTGCGCGGCGAGGTGCAGGACACGCCGGTCGAGCAGGCCGGCAGCCTGGCGGAACTGCTGGACCGCCGCGACCTGGCCTTCGTGATCGCCGCCGAGCGCAACGACCGCAACCCCGACCTGTTCTCGGGCATCCTGGAGGCCGGCCACCACCTCTTGGCCGAGAAGCCGCTGGGACGGACCGCCGCCGACGCCCGGCGCGTGGTGGCCGCCGCCGAGCAAGCCGGCCGGCAACTCTCGGTGTTCTACACCAACCGCTTCAATCCGCTGGTCGCCGAGGCGCGCCGGCTGGTGCGCGCGGGTGCGCTGGGCACGCTGTTCTCGGTGGAGATCAGGATGCTCACCACGCAGGTCCGCTTCCGCGGCCCCGGCCACTGGCTGTTCGACCGCGGCGCCGCCGGCGGCGGGATCCTCTCCTGGCTGGGCTGCCACTCGCTGGATCTCATGCAGTTCCTCACCGGCGATCCCATCGGGTCGGTGGCGGCGGAGGTCGCCACGCGCGGCGACGACGGCTTCGACGTCGAGGACACCGCGACGCTGTCGATGCGCCTGCGCTCCGGCGCGCTGGCATCGCTGCACGCCGGCTACATGCTGGCGGTCTCCGGCGGCGGCTTCTACAACGCCGCCGGCTACGACCAGCACGTCGGCGTCAACGGTCGCGAGGGGCGGCTGTGGTGGAACGACCGCGGCCCGCCCGAGCTGCACCTGGAGAGCGGCGTGCCGGAGTTCGCGGCCGCGCCGCGGCGCACCTTCACCTTCACTCCCGCCGAGTCGCGCGCCTACGGGGGCGGCTACGGCGAGCGGTTCGTCCGGGACTTCATCGCCGCCACGCGCGGCGAGGGACCGGTGCCGGTCCCGGGCGCGGCGGCGGTGCGGGTGGGGCTGGTCGTCGACGCGGCCTACGAGTCGGCGCGCACCGGCCGGCGCGTGGAGGTTCCAGCGGAATAACCGGCTAGCTGAGCCGGCGGATGCGCTCCACGCGGCCCTCGCGGGCGGCGGCGAGCATGCGTTCCGGGACAGCCAGGCGCCCGAGCAGCGCCGGGCTCTCCTGCACGAAGGTCTCGGCGTAGCGGGTCCTCATCACGCGGCCCAGGTGGGCGAGCTCCATCTCGATGCGCCGGCGGGCGCGCTCGGGGTCGTGCTCCTGCGTGCGGTAGCACGCCTCCGCCTGCACGCGCAGCTCCACGATGTCATCGGGCAACTCCACCCCGCAGGTGACCTGGCTGGTGTCGAACATGATGCCGGAGAAGTAGGTGACCGCCACGCGGTGCGGGCGTCCGGCGCGCGGGGTGGCGGCGCGGTCGCGCGCCTCCAGCACCGCCCGGCCCACCTCGGTGTGATCGGTGCGCTGCGCCATGCGGAAGCCGGAGTCGCCGTACGGGTTCTCGGTGATCAGGATGTCGGGAGCGACCTCGACGATCAGCGCCTGGATCGCGTCGATCGCCTGCGGCTGCTCCTGGCGGGTGAACGGCTTGTCGTCGAATCCCAGCACGCGCACGTCATCGATCCCGAACAGCGCCGCCGCCTGCCGCATCTCCTGCTCCTTGCGGCCGGTGTATGCCTCGATCGGCTCGCCGACGATGGCGGGGTCGCGTTCCGCCTCCGGCTTTGCCATCTCGTCCAGGAAGCGCTCGCGGTGGGTGGCGCCGCCGTGCGTGACGCTGCACACGGTCACCCGATCGCCCGCGCGGGCATGCAGGCAGAGGGTGCCCGATACCCAGGTCCAGTCGTGCGGGTGCGCCCATGACGGCGAGCAGACTCAAGGGTTCGCTCACGGCGTCATGATAGTGCCATCGTTCCATGTGCCTCCGACGTGTGTCATCCGGCGGCGGGAAGTACGTCGATGTCGACACAGTCGCACAGTTCGCGGTCGGCGGTGACCAGCGTCAGACCGAATACCATGGCGCTGGCGGCGATGAAGCGGTCGGCCGGATCCTGATTCTGCAGCCGCACTGCACGGCTGGCCGTCGCCACGTCGATCGTGACGGGAGCTTCCCGCAGGGGAGGATCGGCCAGCGCGTCCCGCACCCAGCTCCGGGCGTCGGGCTCCAGCATCAACCGCCCGCGCTCGCTCAGGATCAGAACCTCCCAGACGCTGATGGAGCAAAGCCACAGCTCGTTCGAGGGATCCTCCAGGGCTCGCCGCACCGGCTCCGCCAGCCGCGAGACGTCCGCCACGCTCCACACCCAGATGTGCGTGTCGAGCAGCAACTTCATTCCTGTCGCAGGACTTCCCAGTCCGACGGATCGGATGCCGGAGCGACGATGTCACCCACGATTCTGGTGCGGTCCCGCAGGCAGCCCAGCCACCCTTCGTCCCGCGCAGCGGGCGGCGGCGGAACGATCTGGGCCACCGGCTTGCCGAACCGCGTCACCAGGACCGGCACCCGCGTCTTGCCCACGCGGTCCAGAACCGCCAGACAGGTCGCCTTGAACGTCGATATCTGAATCTCTTCCATCTCCTTGGTTCATACCATGGTCAAAGATCATGGTCAAAATACCAGCCGACAAAACAGGCTTGCACGACTCGGCCATTTTGCCGAGCATGTCGGAGACCGGCGCGGCGCATGCGTCCGCGCACCCCCCGATACGGAGGCATTACCGTGCGACGAATTCTCTGTGCGGCGGCGATCGGCTTGTTGTGTGCCGGCGCCGCCATGGCCGACATCAACCCGGCCGTCGTCTACGACGTCGGCAGCAAGTTCGACAAGTCGTTCAACGAGGGCGTCTACAACGGCGCCGAGCGGTTCAAGGAGGAGACCGGCGTCGCCTACGCCGAGTTCCAGATCACCAACGAGGCGCAGCGCGAGCAGGCGTTCCGGAACTTCGCGCGCCGCGGCTACAGTCCGATCATCGCCGTGGGCTTCAGCCAGGCGCCGGCCGTGGAGGCGGTGGCCGCCGAGTACCCGGACACCAGCTTCGCCATCATCGACATGGTCGTGGACCTGCCCAATGTCCAGTCCATCGTGTTCAAGGAGCACGAGGGCTCGTTCCTGGTGGGCATGATCGCCGCCATGGCGTCCGAGACCGGCACGGTGGGCTTCGTGGGCGGCATGGCCACCCCGCTGACCCGCCGGTTCGCCTGCGGCTACGTGCACGGGGTCCAGTACGTCAATCCGGACGCCGAGATCTACCAGAACATGGCCGGCACCACGCCGGCGGCGTGGAGCGATCCGGTAAAGGGCGCGGAGCTTGCCAAGTCGCAGTTCGACCGCGGCGCGGACGTGGTGTTCGCGGCGGCCGGCGCCACCGGGCTGGGCGTGCTGCAGGCCGCCGCAGACGGCGGCAAGCTGTCGATCGGGGTGGACTCCAACCAGAACTATCTGCACCCGGGGTCGGTGCTGACCTCGATGCTCAAGCGGGTCGACGTCGCGGCCTACGATGTCTTCAAGACCGCTCTGGACGGCACCTGGGAGCCGGGCTTCAGGAACCTGGGGCTGGCCGAGGACGGCGTCGGCTGGGCGCTGGACGAGCACAACCAGGCCTTGATCAGCGACGAGATGGCAGCGCAGGTGGAGGCCGCGGGCGCCGCCATCGTCGCCGGGGAGATGGAGATCCACGACTACATGGCGACCAACTCCTGCCCCTGACGGAGCGGCCTCCCCCCGCTATCGCGCTGCGGGGGATCAACAAGCGCTTCGGCGCCGTGCAAGCCAACCGCGACGTGTCGCTGCAGGTCGCGGCCGGGTCCATTCACGGCATCGTCGGCGAGAACGGCGCCGGCAAGTCGACCCTGATGAGCATCCTCTACGGGTTCTACCGGGCCGACTCCGGCACGATCGAGGTGGCCGGACGGCCGGCCGCCATCGGCAGGCCCCGCGACGCGATCGCCGCCGGCATCGGCATGGTCCACCAGCACTTCATGCTGGTGGAGCCCCTGACGGTGCTGGAGAACGTCCTGCTGGGTGCCGAGGGCGCGGCGCTCCTGCAGCGCGGCCTGCGCCGCGCGCGCGACACGCTGACCCACCTGGCGCGGGAGTACGGGCTGGAGGGGGAGGGCGATGCCCCGGTCGGAGACCTGCCGGTCGGCATCCAGCAGCGGGTGGAGATCCTCAAGGCGCTGTACCGCGGCGCCGAGACCCTGATCCTGGACGAGCCGACCGGGGTGCTCACGCCGCAGGAGGCCGACGAGCTGTTCCGGATCCTGGCCGCGCTCAGGGAGCAGGGACGGACCATGATCCTGATCACCCACAAGCTGCGCGAGATCATGGCCGCCACCGACCGCGTGACCGTGATGCGCGCCGGCGAGGTGGTGGCTCACGTCGATACCGCGGAGACCTCGCAGGAGCACCTGGCCGAGCTGATGGTGGGGCGCGCGGTGCTGTTGCGGGTGGAGAAGAGCCCCGCCACGCCCGGCGAGGTGATGCTTGCGGCCGACCACCTGGACTACACCGATGCCGCCGGCGTGCGCCGCGTGCGGGACGTGAGCCTGAGCGTGCGGCGCGGCGAGATCGTCGGCATCGCCGGCGTGGCCGGCAACGGCCAGTCGGAGCTGATGGCGCTGCTGGCCGGGATCGAGCGGCCCGAGGCCGGCACGGTGACCGTCAGCGGACGCATGATGTCCGACGGACGTGAGGCAGGCGACGCGCGCCGCATGCGCCACGCCGGCCTGGGCCACGTGCCGGAGGACCGCCAGCGCACTGGGCTGGTGGCCACCTTCGCGGCCAACGAGTCCTCGATCCTGGGCTACCACGACGACCGCGCCTACAACGGCGCCATCCTCATGCACCGGCGGGAGATCATCGCATCTTCCCGGCGGCAGATGAACGAGTTCGACGTGCGCCCGCCCGATCCGCTGCTGCGCTCGGACGCGTTCTCCGGCGGCAACCAGCAGAAGCTCATCGTCGCGCGCGAGCTCGACCGCGATCCCGACGTACTGCTGATCGGGCAGCCCACCCGCGGGCTCGACATCGGCGCGATCGAGTTCATCCACCGGCGCCTGGTCCTGCTGCGTGACCGGGGCATGGCGATCCTGCTGGTGTCGGTCGAGCTGGACGAGATCATCGCGCTGAGCGACCGGGTGCTGGTGATGTTCGACGGCGCCGTCGCCGGCGAGGTGTCCGGGACGGACGCGACCGAGCAGACCATCGGTCCGCTGATGGCCGGGATCGGCGCGGCGGCCTGAGGTGGCCGTCACCCGTGGCTGACTCACGTGGCTGACTCACGTGGCTGACTCACGTGGCTGACTGACATGGCCGCCCTGCCGGAAGGCGGCCTGCCGCGCTGGGCCGCCAACGGCGTGCTGCCGCTGGTCAATCTGCTGGCGGCGTTCGTGGTGGCCGGCATCGTCATCCTGATCATCGGCGAGAGCCCGATCGAGGCGCTGACGGTCCTGATCCGCGGGGCGTTCGGGTTCCGCGAGGCTTGGGGCTACACCCTGTACTACGCCACCAACTTCATCTTCACCGCGCTGGCCGTGTCGGTTGCCCTGCACTGCGGCCTGTTCAACATCGGCGGCGAGGGCCAGGGATACCTCGGCGGCCTGGGCGTGGGGCTGGTGTGCCTGTTCCTGGACTGGCTGCCGCTGGTGGTCCTGCTGCCGCTTGCGGTCGCGGCCGGCGCCCTGTTCGGGGCGGTGTGGGCGTGGGTGCCGGGCTACCTGCAGGCGCGGCGCGGCTCGCACATCGTCATCACCACCATCATGTTCAATTTCCTGGCCGCCACGCTGATGGTCTACCTGCTGGTGAACGTGCTCATCGACCCCGGTCAGATGTCGCCGCAGAGCCGGGCGTTCGCCGAGCACGTCCGGCTGCCGGCGATGCACGAAGTGCTCGGCCGGCTTGGCATCGACTTCCCGCGCACGCCGCTCAACATGGCGTTTCCGTGGGCGCTCGTGTGCGGGGTGCTGGTGTGGATCTTCATCTGGCATACGCGCTGGGGCTACGAGCTGCGCACCGTCGGCGCCAACACCGACGCCGCCGTCTACGCCGGCATCTCCCCGTCACGCAACATCATCCGCGCCATGGCGATCTCCGGCGCGCTGGCCGGGATGATGGGGCTGAACGAGGTCATGGGGGTCAGCCACCGGCTGCTGCTCAACTTCACCGCCGGCTACGGGTTCGTGGGCATCGCGGTCTCGCTGATGGGCCGCAACCACCCGCTCGGCATCGTCGTCGCCAGCCTGCTGTTCGGCGCGCTGTACCAGGGCGGCGCCGAGCTGGCGTTCGAGATGCCGAAGGTGAGCCGCGAGCTGGTGGTGGTGATCCAGGGCCTGGTGATCCTGTTCGTGGGCGCGCTGGAGTATCTGTTCCGCCCCGTGCTGCTGCCCTGGCTGCGCGGCCGCCGTCGGGCCGCGGCAGAGTAGGGAGGCGGAGCCGGTGGAGGCGTTCGGGTTCTTCGTCCTGCTGCTGGACGCCACCCTGCGGGTGTCGGTTCCGCTGGTGCTGGCGTCGCTGGCGGGGCTGTTCTCGGAGCGATCCGGGATCGTCGACATCGGCCTGGAGGGCAAGATGCTCGGCGGCGCGTTCGGGGCCGCCGCCGCGTCGTTCGTGTCCTCGGAGCTGCTTGCGGCGGCGGGGCTGACGGCCCTGCTGCCGGCGGCGGCGTGGATCGGGTTGGCGGCCGGCATCGCCTGCGCGGTGCTGCTGGCGCTGCTGCACGGCGTGGCCTGCATCCGCTTCCACGGCAACCAGATCGTCTCCGGCGTGGCGATCAACATCCTCGTCTCCGGCCTCACCGTGCTGCTGGCGATCGCCTGGTTCGGCCAGGGAGGACGGACCCCGCAACTCCCGCCGGAGGGGAGGTTCCGGCCGCTGACGTGGCCGGGCGCCGAGGCGGTGCAGGAGGTGCCGGTCATCGGCCACCTGTACGGAGAGCTGCTGTCCGGCCACAACGTGCTGGTGTACGCGGCGCTTCTGACCGTGCCGGCCGCGTTCTGGGTGATCTACCGGACCCGTTTCGGGCTGCGTCTGCGCGCCGTGGGCGAGAACCCGGAAGCGGTGGACACCGCCGGCATCTCCGTGGCCGCGATCCGCTACCGCGCCGTGCTGCTGTGCGGGGCGCTGTGCGGCGCGGCCGGCGCCTACCTTGCCACCGCGCAGTCCGCGGCGTTCATCCGCGACATGACCGCTGGCAAGGGGTTCATCGCCCTGGCGGCGCTGATCTTCGGCAAGTGGCGCCCGGGCCGGACGCTGGTGGCCTGCCTGCTGTTCGGGTTCCTGGAGGCCCTGGCCGCCCGGCTGCAGGGCGCCTTCGACCTGCAGGGCACCGCCGGCGCGCTGCGGGCGCTGGTGGGGGCGGCGCCGTTCGTGATCGAGGCGCTGCCCTACGCCCTGGTCGTGCTCCTGCTGGCCGGCTTCGTCGGCCGCGCGGTGGCGCCGAGGGCGAGCGGCATCCCCTACCTCAAGTCGGGCTGATCCCGGAACCGGCGTGCTGATTTGACGCAACATCAGCGGCCACACATACTTCCGGCGCCATGAAGAGACTGTTGACCGTACTCTGCGCCGGTTTGTGTCTGCTGGCGAGCGGAGTGGTTGTGGCAGACGAGGCCGAGACGCTGGATGCGATCTCCCATCACATGGTCGCGCAGGCCATGCTGGCCGCCCACTTCATCGACGCCGCGCTGCAGGCGGGCATGGACGCGGAGCAGATCAACGCCGTGCTCACCGACATCGCCGACAACACGGTGATCACCGAGTTCTGGATCACCGACGAGACCGGTCAGATCGCGTTCACGAGCATCCCCGGCACCGGCTTCGCGTTCCCGACCGACCCCGACGCCGGCACACAGGCGGCTCCGTTCGCGGTGCTCCTCACAGGCGACGAGAAGGTGGTGATCCAGGACGCGCAGCCGCGCGAGCTCGATGCGGCGATCTTCAAGTACGTCGGCGTGGCGGGCATCGACCAGCCGCGGATTGTGCAGGTCGGCGTGTCCGCCGCCGAGCTGGAGAGCGATTGAGCAGCACGTAGCCCACGCGTGCGCTACACCATCGACCCGCCGCTGCCGCGGGTCCGTCACGTCGACGTGATCCCCGTCGATCACGACGGCTCCCGCGCATTCTACGTGCGTGACCCGCTGGAGTTCGCCCCGCAGCCCATCGTGCTCGGCGCCGCGGGGCTGATGATCCTGTCCTGCCTGGACGGCAGGCACACCATGGGACAGGTTCGCCAGGTGCTTCGGGAGCGGCTCCCCGGCGCCGACATCGACGTGGCGGAGATCCACCGGCTGCTGCGCACGCTCAGCCGCGGCTGCTTCCTGCACGACCGGGTTTCGGCCGAGCGCATCGCCCAGGTGTCGGAGGAGTTCGCCCGCGCCACGGTGCGGCCCGCCTGGCACGCCGGCCGGTCGTACCCCGACGACGCCGGTGAGCTGGCCGCGATGTTCGACCGCTTCTTCGTCGAGGCCAAGACGGCGATCCCCAGGGCGGTGGAGCCCGCGGCCGTCCCGGCAGCGGGCTCCACCGCACCATGCCTGGCGGCCGTGATGTGCCCGCACATCGACCTGCGGGCGGGCGGCGCGATCTACCCGCCGGCCTTCGCGGCGCTGGCCGCCGCGGCGCGCGATCCCGATCCCATCGAGCTCTACGTCATCCTGGGCGTTGCCCACCACGCCGGCGCGGAACCGGGCGCCGGCTTCGCGATCGCGACCGACAAGGACTACGCGACGCCGTTCGGCCGGGCGCCGACCGGGCGCAGCGTGATCGAGGAGTGGTCGCGCCGCGCCGGCCGCGACGTCACCGACCGGCAGACCCTGCACCGCACCGAGCACTCGGTGGAGTTCCCGCTGCTGTTCCTGCACTACATCGAGGCGCGCGCCGGCCTGCCGCCCTACGAGGTGGGGCCGGTGCTGCTCGGCAGCGTCGACCCCTACCTGCGCGACGGCTCCGACCCGCTTCAGGCCGCGGAGGTCGCAGGCGAGCTGCAGGCGCTGCGCGAGGGGGTGGCCGCCAGCGGCAAGCGCGCGCTCTACGTGCTCAGCGTGGACTTGGCGCACATCGGCCCCAAGTTCGGCGATCCCGCGCCGGTCGACGACGCCGGCGCCGCCTCCTGCGAGCAGGCCGACCGCGCCCTGCTGGACTACGCGCAACGGTTCGACTCGGCCGGCTTGACGCGCTCGCTTGCCGCCTGCGGCAACAACCGCAACGTGGACGCCGTCTCCGGCCTGTACTCCCTGTACCCGCTGCTGGGCGGCGGCGATCGCCACGGCACCCTGCTCGCCTACGGCCAGAACCGCCAGCCCGACACCGGCTCGCTGGTCAGCTACGCCAGCATGGCCTTCTACCAGTCTACGGTCGATTGACGGTCGATTGACCTCTCTCCGTATTGCGTCCATGATCTATGTCCATGGACGAAACAGCCGATACGGTTCCAGCGGGCGAATTCAAGCAGAAGTGCCTGGCGCTGATCGACCGGGTCGCCGCTACCGGCACCCCGATCATCATCAGCAAGTACGGCACCCCGGTCGCTCGCCTGACACCTCTGGAGAGTCCCCGCGACAGGGAGGAGCGCATCCTCGAAGATCTCCGCTCCGGCTCGGGAGGGATGCTGGTCGATGAACAGACGTTCCTGGCGCCTACCTCGGAGATCGCCGGCTGGGCCGACTCGTGATAGCCCTCGACACCCACGCAGCGGTGTGGTGGAGCCAGGCGCCGGAGCACCTCAGCCCCAACGCCGTCGAGATCATCCACGGTGCCGACCGCCTCCTCATCCCATCCATCGTGTTCTGGGAAGTCGCACTCCTGGTCCGCAAGGGACGGCTCAGACTGAAGCGGAACCAAGCGGTGGCTTGGTGGGCGGAGACCCTGTTATCGATCCCGCGGGTCGAGGAGGTCCCGCTCACCCATCAGCTCGCCATCGCCGCCGACGCCTCCGACATGCATCCGGACCCAGCCGACCGGTTCATCGCCGCCACCGCTCACCACTACCACGCACCGCTGGTGACCAAGGACCACCTGCTGCGGGACATCGACTGGCTAGCGACCGTCTGGTAAGCGGTCTCAGCCGCCGCCGACGTTGGCGTGCGGGTCCAGCGCGTCGCGCAGGCCGTCGCCCAGGTAGTTGACGCTCAGCACCGTCAGCGAGATCGCCACGCCCGGCCAGATCACGCGCGCCGGCGTGAGGGTCAGGAACGGCACGCCGTCGTAGAGCAGCCGGCCCCAGGTCGGAAAGTCGGACGGGAACCCCAGTCCCAGGAAGCTCAGCGCGCTCTCCGTGATGATCGCCTGCGCGATGCCGAGCGTGGCCGCCACCACGATCGGGCTCAACGCATTCGGAAAGATGTGCAGCAGGATGATGCGCAGCGGCCGCGCGCCGATGCTGCGCGCGGCCACCACGTACTCCCACTGCTTGATGGCGAGCACCTGGCCGCGGACGATGCGCGCGGTCTGCATCCAGCTCGTGATGCCGATGACGGCCACGATCAGAATGAAGATGCCGGCCTCCGGGCCCAGCGCGGACTGCAGCGGGTCTCGGAACAGCATCATGGTGACCAGCAGCAGCGGCAGCACCGGCAACGCCAGGAACAGGTCGGTCATTCGCATCAGCGGACCGTCGAACCGGTGGAAGTAGCCGGCGGTGACTCCCACCATCGTGCCCAGCGTCAACGACAGCAGCATCGCGGCCATGCCGACGGCCAGGGAGATGCGCCCGCCCGCCAGCATCTGGGCCAGCGTGTCGCGGCCCAGGTTGTCGGTGCCCAGCGGGTGCTCCAGCGACGGGCCCTGGTTCTTGGCCCGGTAGTCCAGGTACTGGGGATCGACGTCGTGGACGGCCGGCCCGAACAGCACCGCCAGCGCGATCAGCGACAACACCGCGGCGCCCGCGATCGTTCCGGAATGGCGCCGCAGCCGGCGCGCGGCCCACGAGCGAACCGCCTCAGTCATAGCGGATGCGCGGATCCAGCACCCCGTACAGCAGGTCCGCGACCAGGTTGAAGGTCACGATCAGCGCCGCGAAGAGGAAGGTCACCGTCTGCACGGTCGGGATGTCCGCCCCCTCGATCGCACCGATCAGCAGCGCGCCGATGCCGTTGATGCGGAAGATCTGCTCGGTGATGACCGCTCCGGCGAAGGTCGTGGGAATGCCCAGGGCGAGCACCGTGACCACCGGGATCATGCTGTTGCGCAGCACGTGGATGAGGACCACCACGCGCTCGGTGAGCCCCTTGGCGCGGGCGGTGCGCACGTACTCCTGGTGGATGGTGTCCAGCACCGCCGAGCGCGTGAAGCGGCTGATCTGCGCGGCGTTGAACAGGGCCAGCACCATGACCGGCATGGCCATCTGCTTCACCTGGTAGACCAGGCTGTCCAGGTCGGTCACCCGGTGGGTGGTGTCGTAGATCGACGGCAGCCAGCCGAGCGATGCGCTGAAGATGACGATCAGCACCGTGCCGGTGAAGAAGGTCGGCACCGAGAAGCCGATCATCGTGACCACGGTGCCCAGCCGGTCGAAGATCGAGTGCTGCCGGTAGGCGGACAGCACCCCGACCGGCACGGCGATCAGGATGGCGACCAGGTAGGAGATGCCCACCACGGTCAGCGTCTGCGGCAGCCGCTCGGCGACCAGGTCCACCACCGGCGAGCGGGTCGCCCATGAGCGCACGCGCAGGCGGGCGCCGGAGTCGCCGATCTCGGCGCCGAG
>JAPOQV010000437.1 GCA_026710565.1 Spirochaetaceae bacterium
CGGCGACCGCTTCCTGCAGATGTACACCGGCAGCCCCTGGACGCACGGCGGCTTCCGCGCGCTCAGCGACGAAGAGCGGCGCGACCGCGGCTACGACAACGGCATCGGTCTGGTCGAGCAGCGCCTGGACGGCTTCGTGTCGGCTGACGCCGCCTACACCGGCGGCACGCTGACCACGCCGCCGCTCTGCTTCTCAGGCGAGCGGCTGGAGCTGAACATCGACGTGGCCGCCATGGGCCAGGCCCAGGTCGAGGTCCAGGACGAGGCCGGCCGGCCGCTCCCCGGCTTCGAGCTGTCACGCTGCCGCCGCGTGATGGTCAACGATGTGCGCCACACCGTGACCTGGGACGGCGCACCCTCGCTCGGCAGCCACGCAGGCCGGCCGGTCCGCCTGCACTTCGACATGCGTTCTGCCAAGCTCTACGCCTTCCAGTTCCGCTGAGTCTGATGCTCGCTGATCGATGAGACACCGGCTGCCGGCGACTCTACGTACGGAGATTGCGCTCCCAGTAGTCGCGGAACGACCGAAGTCGAGGCAGCGACTCGCGATCCTTCGCCCGGTTGGCGGCCTCCTTGCTGGCGATGATGTCGTCCAGCGAGCACACCGGGAACCCTTCAACCTCGACGCGTCGCTCGAACGCGTCCTGGAACTGCTCGATCCCATCGGGAGCGAAGACCAGATCCAGATCGAACGGTCCGTTCTTGAGTTGCACGAAGTCCTTGCCGCGGACGATCTCGGCCGCCTGCGCGTCCGTCAGCGCGAAGTCCAGCTCGCGAAGGGCCCGCACCAGAGCGATGCCGTTGTCACGATGCTTGTCCACGTACAGGTCTGCGTCCTGTGTCGTGTCCGGGAAGCCCAGGAGAATCGCACCGGACTTGCCGATGAAGAGGTAACGGACGCCGTGCCGGCGCAGGGCATCCCTGATCTCCTCAGCCTGACGGTACTCGAATGCGGCCATAGCCCAGCCAGTCGGGAAGCTCCCGCTCGCACCACTGACGATACTCCTCCATCGTGTCGAACGAGCGATACTCGGCGTCGTCCAGTACCGGCTTGTAGGTGCGAATGAAGGCATAGCGCCAGCGCAGCGCGAGCGGCCGGCGCGCCGCGGCCTCGAATTCGGCGAGGAGTGCCGGGTCGATTCGGGCCATGCCGCGGCCCATCTTAGGTGTCCGTCCGAGTTCCGTCACCTGAACGCGATCCCGCGCCGCGTGCAAGCTCGCCTACACCTTCATCGATCCCAACGGTGGAGAAGCGGACCGCTACAAGATGGTCGGGCAGGTGCTGGGCGAGGGCATCCGCGTCGGCACCTCCGCGGACGGGCTCACCTGGGACATGCCCGACCGGCTGGTGAGCATCCTGACGCCGGACACGCCCAAGCAGGCGTATTGGGACGCGCGCATCGGCCGCTACGTGGCGTGGCTGAAGCTCATGGTCGCCGACGACGGCACCCCGATGTTCCCCTTCGTGGAGCCGATCGCCAGCGAGCCTCCCGTGATTGCGTCCAAGGTCCTGTACACCGAAGGCAGAGGACGCCTACTTCATGTTCCCGATGACCTACCAGCACTTCGGCGAGGGCGAGACCACGGTGCGCAACGACGGGCTCAACGACGCGCAGTTCGCCGCCAGCCGCGACAGCATCCACTGAATGCGCTACGACCGCCGGCCCTACATCGGCCGCGGCCTCCCCGGCACCTTCGACGGCGGCACCATCCATGCGTCGCCCGCTAACCTGCGACGCGGCGACCGGTTCCTGCAGATGTACACCGGCAGCCCCTGGACGCACGGCGGCTTCCGCGCGCTCAGCGACGAAGAGCGGCGCGACCGCGGCTACGACAACAGCATCGGGCTGGTCGAGCAGCGCCTGGACGGCTTCGTGTCGGCTGACGCCGCCTACACCGGCGGAACGCTCACCACGCCGCCGCTCAGCTTGTCAGGTGAACGGCTGGAGCTGAACATCGACGTCGCCGCCATGGGCCAGGCACAGGTCGAGGTCCAGGACGGGGCCGGCCGGCCGCTCCCCGGTTTCGAGCTGGCGCGCTGCCGCCGCGTGATGGTCAACGACGTACGCCACACCGTGAGCTGGGACGTCTCACCCTCGCTCGGAAGTCACGCGGGCAAGCCGATCCGCCTGCACTTCAGCATGCGCTCGGCCAAGCTCTACGCATTCCAGTTCCGCTGATCCGGAGCGGCCGGCTCAGGTTCCCTGCGGCAGGTAGCAGACCTTAAGCGCCTGCTTGTCGAGCAGGAGCTGCACGCCCTCGTCGTAGCGCTCGAAGGGGAGTCGCGCGCCGATCAGGACCTCGGTATTGAGCTTCTGCGCGGCCCACAGCCCGGTCACGTAGGCGGCGTCGGGCGGCGCCGGCGCCACGCGCTGCGCGATCGCGGTGCGGTTGCGCCAGTGGCGGGTCGTGTAGATCGCCTCACCGTGGATCACGCCGAACGGCGACACCGGCCCGTCGACGGTGTGATCCAGCGCCACCTGCATGCCCGCGGCCGCGCCGGTGCAGTCGATGCTTGCCTCCAGCGGCTCTCGCTCCAGCTCCGCCGGCGGCGTGCCCGGCTCGATGCGCACCATCTGGTCTGCGTCCAGCGTGCCCGCCAGCTCCAGCCGCTCCGGCACCATGTCGATCGCCACCACGGCGCCGGCGCCCTGGGCTCGCACCATCTGCAGCGCGATGATCCCGGCCGGCCCCAGGCCGACGATGCCCACCCGCTTGCCGGCAACGTCGCCGAGCGCATGCACGTAGGGCGACATGTGGAACGCCATCTCCATCGAGGCCGCCGCCTCGTACGTGGTGTTGTCCGGGATGCGGACGACCATGTCCGCCGGCCGGGCAATGAGCTCGCTGTAGAACCCGGGGTTGCTCTCGCCACCGGCCTTCAGGGTGGCGACGCGGTCCCCGACCTGCAGCGAGGTGACGCCTTCGCCCACCGCCTCGACCCGGCCCGACACCTCGTGCCCGGGGTAGCCCACCGGGATCGGGTACTTGGGGTGGCCCGGCCGCTCGAAGATGTCGACGCCGCGGAAGATCGTGGTGTCCCAGTGCGGGCAGGTCACGCACGCCTGCACCGCGATCAGCACCTCGCCCGGCCCTGCCGCAGGCTCCGGCGCGTCGACGATACGGAACCGGCCCGGCTCCGTGATTTGAATCGCTCTCATGGCCCGCCCATGATACGACTTCCGCCGCCGCTCATCAGCGCATCGGCACGCAGCTACTCCGGCGGCCGAACGGCGCCGCGAGCAGGTGGAGCGCAATCGAGCACGTAGGTCGTCAGCGACGGGATGCCGACGCTCCAGACGACCGGCGGCAGTTGGCCCGGCGGGCTCCAGACGTAGCCCAACAGGTTCAACTCCTCGCGCGCCGCCAGCCGACCCGCGGCGTCGGCGCCGGTCGTGGCGAGCGCGGCGTCGATCGCGTGGTCGGACGCCGTGGGGGCAGCCTTGAACAGCCGTGCCGTCGCCACCGCCGCGGACAGCAGGCCGCGGGACTCCAGTTCCCGATAGCGGTCCTGGTAGTAGTCCGCGATCCTGGCAGCCACGTCGGGGCACGCCGCGTCAGCGTGAGCGACGGTCAGCCGGGTTGCGCCCGTGGCCAGGCGCAGGTCCCACAGCGCCTCGCCCCAGAGTTGGATGAAGTACGGATAGCGCTGGCTGCGCTCCACGACCGATTCGAGTGCGCCCGCGTCGATGTCCACGCCGTGAGCGGCCAGCGGCTCGACCAGGGCCGCGCGCGTGGCGGCGTCGCTGAGCAGGCCGATGCCCAGACGCCCCTTGCCCAAACGGCTCCAGAAGGACGCGTTCATGGTGCTGAGGTGCGCCGGCAGGCCCGGCGTGCCGGCGAGCACGAGCAGGAACGGCGCGTAGGCGCGCACGTCCTGGCTGACGTTCAGCAGCAACTCACCGACGTCGCGGTCGAGCGTGTGCGCTTCGTCGACCAGAACGACAAGGGGGCTTCTGCGGCACCGGATGGTCAGCCGCTCGGTAAGGTTCTGCACCGACGGACCAGACGCCGCCCACTCGGCCTGACCGACGCCCGCGACGCCGAGCTTCCGGGGCACGAGCTTGCTGATAATCGTTGCCGGCAACAGCGCGTCGACCAGAGCCTGCCCGGTCCGAGTCCGGCTCGGCGACACGCGCACGATGTCTACCCGGCCGGCTTCGCGGCAGGCGCCCTCGAACCAGTTGAGCAGCACGGTCTTGCCGTTGCCGCGAGGCCCCATCAGCGCCACGTCGTGCGGCGGAGCCCCGCCGTCGAGCAGGTCCGCCAGACACTGCCCGAGCACTGCCTGTTCGCGCTCGCGGCCGGTCAGCGCCGGTGGAGCCGCACCCGTCCCCGGAGTAAACAGGCGCTGCTCCGTCGCCTTCATGACGCACGTATGATACGACTTCCCGGCCGGCTCATCAGTTACGAGGGAGGGACCCCCAATGGACAGCGGACGGATCCACGTCGGCGGCGACAAGCAGCTCTTCATCGACCACCGTTTCATCGAGCGCTCCGAGCAGGTGACGCTGCGCGTGAACCCGCCGCGCAAGGAGACCGTCGACCTCTTTCCCCGCGACAAGCCGTGGGAGGCGTTCACCACCGGCTGGTACAGCATCGACTGGGACCCCGATACGCGGCGCTACAAGAAGTGGTACGCCGCCTGCGACGGCGACCAGTGGGCCGGCGGACGCTGGCGGCTCTGCTACGCCGAGTCGACCGACGGGCTGGCCTGGGAGAAGCCCGACCTGGGGCTGGTCGAGTACGGCGGCTCCCGCGACAACAACATCCTGATCGACGGCGAGAAGCTCACCTACACCTTCCATGACCCGCGAGGCAGGACGGAGGAGCGCTTCAAGATGATCCGGGGCTTCCCGGAGAAGACCAAGGTGGGCACCTCGCCCGACGGCATCCGCTGGGACCTGCCCGACCGGCCGGTGAGCGACCTGCCGCCCGGCTGGGACACCGCCAAGCAGGCCTGGTGGGACGAGCGCATCGGCCGCTACGTCGTCTACCTGCGCGTGCAGATCGAGGAGGAGAACGAGCTTCCCTACCCGTTCGCCGGCCCGATCGACAGCGACCCGACCGTGGTGCAGCCCACGCTGGCGAGGCCGATCCGGGCGATCGGCCGCCTGGAGACCGACGACCTCACCGCGCCGTGGCCGGACGACGAGATCCGCACCGTGCTGTGCGCGGACCAGGACGACCCTCCCGGCTCCGACATCTACCACGCCGGCGTGTATCCCTATCCCCACGCGGCCGACGCCTACTTCATGTTCCCACTCACCTACCACCACTTCACGCAGGCGGAGAGCCCGGTCGTCAGGAACGACGGTGTCAACGACTGCCAGTTCTGCGCCAGCCGCGACGGCATCCACTGGATGCGCTACGACCGCCGTCCCTACATCGGCCGCGGGATCCAGGGCGAGTTCGACGGCGGCGGGATCCACGGCAGTCCCTACCTGATCCGGCGCGACGCCGAGCTCTACCAGCACTACGGCGGCGAACCGTGGACGCACGGCCAGTACCGCCGCCTGCCCGACCACGAACGGCGCGAACGTGCCAACTGGGCGCGCGGCCGAAGCTGCGTGGCCGTACAACGGCTGGACGGCTTCGTGTCGGCCGACGCCGCCTACACCGGCGGAACGCTGCTGACACCGCCGCTCACCTTCGACGGCGACCGGTTGGACCTCAACATCGACGTGGCCGCGATGGGCGAAGCGCGGGTCGAGGTGCGCGACCGCGAAGGCCGGCCTATCGACGGCTTCGGCACCGCCGATTGCGACCGGCTGACGTGCAACGACGTGGCCGCCCGCGTGCGCTGGCGCGGCAGCGAAGACGTCGGCGCGCTCCGCGGCCGGCCGGTCCGGCTGCACGTGCGCATGCGCTCGGCGAAGCTGTACGCCTTTCAGTTCGTGAACGCCTGACCGGCGGAATCAGACCCCCTCGGCCGCCAGCGCCGACGGCATCGGCCCTTCGTCGAGGTCCAGGGTCAGCATGCGGTCGCCCTTGCTGGCCCAGCTCCACGACAGGCCGGTGACGCCCGGGACCGCGCGCAGCAGCTCGTTGGTGTACTTCCGGCCGTACATCTTCGCCAGCCGCTCACGGATCATCAGGCTGGCCCAGAGCCCCACGCCATGCTTGGTGCAGAGCGGCCCGTACTGCTCGCCCAGCATCTCCGGCAGCGGCTGCAGGCCGAATTCTCCGTCGAAGTAGCTCTGCACGTAGCCGTAGCCGGTCCGCAGGTGGCGGCCCACCACGTTGGCGTGGCCGACGTTGATGCCGTCGACGATCCTCTCCGTGATCCAGGTCCGCCAGTCCAGGTGGATGTTGCCGACCGGCCGGCCGAAGTGGTCGCCGGGCGGCACGCCGATGCCGAGCGTCAGGCCGCGCTCGTCGCAGAGCGCCCGCACGTCGCGCAGGTACTGGGTGATGGACTCGCCGCGCAGCCGCCGCCACGCCTCCAGGTCGAAGTTCTCGGTCAGGATGTCCACGCCGTAGCGGTCGCGGAACGCCTCGGCCACCGGCAGGTTGAAGCCGTACTGGTCGCCGTGATCGGCGTTCAGGCGGTGGCCGCGCGTCGAGACGTAGACGCCGTCCCAGCGGTAGTTGTCGACCAGCCACGCCAGCTCCTGCCGGCACTTGTAGTCGCGCACCTCCGGGTACCAGTACTCGGGGACGCCCCAGTGGCGCTTGTCCCAGGTGCGGTCGCACGCGTAGTACTCCGGATGGTTGGCGAAGAACTCCGACTCCCAGGAGAACGAGCCGTGGGTATACGCGTCGGAGTGCGGCGGCTGCCCCTCGTCGTACAGGTCGACGTAGCAGTAGATCTTGACGCCGGCATCGCGGGCCGCCTCGGTCGCCGCCGCGGCGTCGTCCACCTCCTGCACCACATCGTAGACTTGGGGCTCCTCCCGGCGCGCGCGGTCGGTGACGCGGGCGAACCGGGCGAGCCAGCGCTCCTGGCGCCACAGCACCCCGGCGATGCCGTAGGATTCCTTCCAGCTCACCAGCGCGTCGCGAATGCGCTCCGGCGAGTCGAGTACGTGCTCCGGGCGCTCGGCGTTCAGCGTGTCGCCCCAACTGCAGATCATCAGGTCGCCGTTCAGGTCATGCATCTCGACTCCTCCTACAGAGTTCGCGGTGGTCCGTGGCCGCCTACCGGAAGCGCAGCGCGAACAGGTCGGCGTCCTGCATGAGCAGGCGCAACCGCACCGTCCGTCCGGCCAGGGCGGACACGTCGGCTCCGGCAGCCCAGCTTACCTCGCGATCGATGTGATTGCCGATCAGCTCGCGCGACTCGCCCAGAGTGTAGCCCGGAACTGGCCGCCCCCCGGCGTCCTGCAGCTCGACGCGAATGCTGCCGGCGGACGAGGTGGAGAAATTGAGCAGCAACCGCGTCCCCGCGAAGGTCAGAGGCTTGGTGACCATCTCCCCGCCCGCGTAGGGGGCGTGCACACTGGCGAAGCCGTCCAGGCGCAACGAATAGCGGCGCAGGTGCGCGGTCGCCTGGGCGTTGTCCTGCAGCAGGTACAGCGACATCTCGTACGGGCCGGTCGGCACCAGCCCGGTCGCCGGATAGTTGGTACGGGTGATCCAGTTGTTGGGACCGATGCCGGGGCGGATGAAGCTCTCCGGAAAGGTGCGGTCGAAATCCAGGCCGCCGCGCGAGGTCATGAACACCGCGTCCGAGCAATCCTCGACGTAGTCCGGGGTCAGGCCGAGCCTCCGGCACTCCTCGGCCGTCACCACCTGCCGCCCAAACTGGAAGCGCGCCGGGAAGGCGACCGACAGGTGCGGCGCCCGGAAGTACGGCTGCACGTTGCTGGTGTAGAGGTGCTCCACCGGTGCCGCGCGCACCTTCTCCAGCGGCGTCCAGGCGAGGAGGTCAGGCGAGGTGGATCGGGCGATCCACCGGATGGAGCCGGCGTGGCCGGGCCGCTTGGGCGGGCCGACCCAGTCGCGCAGGTAGGCGACGTAGCATCCTTCGACCTGCGACCAGAACGTCGGCACGGAGGTGGTATCGCTGAGCGTCGGGCCGCGGTGCGACTGATCGATCACCGGCGCGTCGCCGAGCTGCTGCCAGCGAATGCCGTCCTCGGAGCCGAACAGCAGCATGCCGCCGGTGGTGGCGTCGCGCTTGTCGTGATCGAACAGGCCTGCCAGCGCCTTGAGCCGGAAGCTCCCGGCCGCGGGGCCGGTATCGAGGAACGGGCCGAAGTTGTGGCGTACCGCGGGCGCTTCCGGACCCAGGATGACGTTGTTGGCGCGCGAGCCGTCGATCTCCACCAGACCGAGGTCGGGCTTGGTCCAGCGGCGGCCGTCAATCGACTCGGAGTAGCAGGTGCTCTCGTCGGATGCGCCGTCGGGGCCGTCGCCGCTCTTGCCGCGGTAGTAGGCGCGGTACGTGTCGCCGTCCTTGAGCACCGTGAAGTAGCCGATCAGGCCTTCCCACGGCCTGTCGCGCCGGAGGACCGGCCCCTCGTCACGCGGCTGCTGCAGCGCCAGGCACGTGCCGTCCAGTCGGTCGATCAGATAGCGGTCGACGATCGGTTCCAGGCGCGTGCCGATGTCGATGGTTTGGCTCATGGTTCGCTCCCGCGGGCTCGCCCCGTCCATCGCTCCATCGCCCCCCTCATGCACGGACACGCCGCGCGATCTTGCGAGCGGCACCAATTTATCTCATTCTCGACTCGTGAGACAGACGGCCTCGGACGAGTTGCGCGGCACCAGGAGCGACATGCCGGTCACCTGGAACGGCAGCCGCGACCTGTCGGCGCTGCTCGGCAAGCCGGTCTACCTGCGCTTCGAGATCATCAACATGGGCCTCTTTGCGTTCAGGGTCACGCAGGAGTAGGCCTTCCCCTTGCCTCGGCCCCGCGGACCCCGAGCTCAGGTCGCGGCCGTTCCGCCATCCAGGGTCCGCCGGGGATCGAGAACCAGATCGATGCCGTGCACGATATCGGCCACGAGATCCCTTCCCAGCCGCCCGATCCGGTCGGTCAGCTCACCCTTGTCGATCGTGAAGAGCTGCGTCACGTTGGCGACGCTGTCCTTGGGGAGGTTGCCCGCTCCCTTCGGCAACAGCACGTTGCCCGGCGCCTCGGCCCGGCGCAGGTTGGAGGTCAGGGCACACGACGACCGTCGACAGCCGGCTGCGGTTGAAGAGGTCGTTCTGGACCACGACGAACGGCCGGCGGAGGCCCGGCCGCGAGCCCGACGGCTCGCCAAGATCGACCCAGTATAGGTCGCCCTGACTGATTACCACGAATCGAGCGTAAGCTCCTGCCGGGGGCCGATCCTCCGCAGGGTCGCCGCTTCTTCCTCGTCCGGAAAGTCGGCATACGCGTCGTTGATGCCCTGCAGGAGAGCCTGGTTCTCCCACCTGGTCAGGAACTCCTCCAGCGCCCGCGCGTAGATGCGGCTGCGAGGTGTTCCCGACCGTCGCGCGACCTCGTCGGCGCGCTGCGCAAGCGAGTGCTCGACGGACACGGCTATCCTCACTTTCGCCATGGTAATACTTCTCTTCTTACGAATCGTATGAGAGTGTGTGTGCGCCGGTCAACCGGCCGGCATCGTCCACGATGGACAGCGAGTACAGATCGCCGTGCTCGACGTACGCCTTCAGACGGATGACGCGCCCCCGCACGGAGTCCAGGTCCGATCCGGATGACCACGCCGCCCGCGCGCGCAGGTGGTCACCGGCGATCGGTTGCGCCTCATCACGCGCCAGACCCGGCACGGACCGGCCTTCCTCGTCGAGCAGCTCGACCCGCAGCGATCCGCCGACATCGGCGTTGACGGCGACCGCCGTCCCGTCGGCGGTGAACGGCTCGGTGACCAGGACTCCGGCTCCCTCGGCGGAAAGCGAGGCGAAGCCGTCCAGCCGCAGCGTCGCCAGGCCGGTTTCGATGTTCCACGGCCGGATGCGCTCCGGCCTGGTCGCGCCCGGCGTCGGCGTGGCGCGGCCGTAGCCGGTGTAGTAGAGGTAGATCTTGTCGCCGTGCACCAGCGGGCGGGCGGCGAGCAGCAGAGTCTCGTCCCAGCTCCCCTCCGGCCCCAGCGGAATCAGCGGCTCGCGGTGGACGCGGTCCCAGCGCACGCCGTCCCGGCTGGCCACCAGCTCGGTGTGCATCTCCCGGCAGCGGACGTTGTTCATCTCGATAGGCGGCCCGAAGAACCCCTGCCGCTTGTTGCGCTCGACGATCCCCCGCCACTCCTCCCGTCCGGGCTCGGGCAGGTTGCGCGCGACCCAGAGCATGCCGACGTGCGTCCCCTCGTAGTCGGTGGCCGCGAGGCCGGCCGCCTCGGTCCCCGGCGGATCGTCGTCGTCCGGCACGAACACCGGCGCGGGCGGCAGGTCCCAGCGCACGAAGTCGTCGCTCTCGCTGCGGGCCGTGACCCGCATGCCGTAGCCGTCGGC
>JAPOQV010000438.1 GCA_026710565.1 Spirochaetaceae bacterium
CGGCGAGCAGGTCGAGCCGATCTCGTACGTCAGCCAGTGCGTCCACGTCCACCGTCCGTTGAGCGTCCCGAGTTCGATCCAGTTGTCCATCCAACGGAGCTTTGCCGATGGTGACCTCATCTCGATCCGCCGGACGTGCCGCACGCGGTACTCCGGAGGGATCTCCTCGACGTAGGGCCGGTCCTCAATCATGATGCCGTAGCGGGCTGCCGCGTCGTGCAGGCGCTCGCACCAGTCGGCGCGCCAGCGTGGCTCCGCGCCGCTCGTGCCGTCCCGTGTCGGTGCCGGGTTCGGTGTCGTCATTTCTCCTCCTGTGTCACAGTTCGGGCTGCTCGGGCCTCGGTGCGTCGGCGAACAGGTCGGCCTGCAGGCAGTAGGCACAGACCCATCCCCACTCATCACGCTCCGCGCCGGGCGCGGGCTTCGTGTTGCACTTCCGGCACGCGACGTTGGGGGCGTGTTCGGCAGCTGCCCCGAGTTCAAGGACGGGTTGGTCGGCCATCATGCGGCCTCCCGGTCGGCGGCCTCGTGGCACGGGCCGCGCCAGTCGTCGCGCTTCGCCGCCGCGCGCCGCGCGCCGCACCCGCACGCCTCGACCCGGTAGTGCCACAGCAGATGAAGGCGGTCTTTGACTGGCAGCCCGCGCGTCCTGCGGAGCGGAGTCCGGCGCTTGGGCTCGTGCCTGCACCGCCGCCCGCTCATGCCGCCGCCTCGCGTCGGATCGGGCGCACCGCCTCGCCGTCCAGCGCGTCACCGCGGGCGTCCTCAAGCCGGGCGTTGACCCGCGCGCAGTCGTCGCAGGTCCAGTAGCCGTCCTCGCGGGCGCAGATCCACACGAGCGGGTCCGGGTCCCTGCAGGGCGCGCCGCACTCGCTCTCCACGCAGTACATCGCGCGGCCCCTCATCGGAGCCACGCTTCCGCCGCGCATGTGTCGTCGCCGCAATGCCGGGTAATCCCGCCGGCCTCGTTCTCGACGGCCTTGGTCGGCGTCTCCCGCTCACAGATCGCGCATGCTTCGTCCGGGTGGGTGGGCTCGACCTCGACGGTCTGCGCCTCGATGATCGACTCCGCAGCGCCTCCGATCGCGCCGGTGATCGCGTGTCGCAGGTCGCTCTCGACCTCGACGTATGCGGAATAGCCCAGATCTTCGGTCGGTACGTTGAAGCTCTGGTACTCTCTCGTTTCGCCGTCGTGGCTCGACGCCACTGTGATCGTTACTCGCATGTCGTCCTCCTCGGGTCGGATTGGGGGGTTGGCGTCGGCGCCAGAACGGACGCGGGCGCGCGCCTCTGTGCGCTCCTGCCCGTTTGTCGGCGTCGGCCTACTCTCGGGAGGGGTCTGCCCGGAGACGCGCTCAGACGCGATCTCCGGGCGCTCGCCACAGCGCATCACGCAGCCTCCGCGTGCAACAGGTCGCCGAGTCCGGCGGCCCTCCACTCAGCGGCCCGCGAGTCAGCGTCCACGCCGAGCCAGCAGCCCGCCTCGACGGCCCACTCGTGCAGCCGTCTCATCTCGCGGGCGAAGCTCTCCGGGGTCGCGCATGTCGTCGTAATGACGTCGCCTTCCACGAAGCAGAGGATCCTCCGCTCGCGGAGGTTCGCCCACGTGCCGAAGTAGGACGCGTCCTGCGTCGTGTCGATTTGCACCCACCCCCTGGACCACGCGCACCGGCCCGTGTCGAAGGCGTAGCGGTCGGTCGTGGGGTGGAACTCGCGCGAGATCGTCGCCCCGGCGCTCATCGTGGCTTCTGCGCGGCGAAGGCGCGCGCCCACCGAGGCCGGGCCGCCCTCGCGC
>JAPOQV010000439.1 GCA_026710565.1 Spirochaetaceae bacterium
GACGTGCACGTGTCCTGCCGCACCGCGACGACCTGTTCCTCGGTCTCCCCGCCTTCGCCCGTGATGGAGGTGCCCAACTGCCCTCCGATTCTCACGATTGCCCGAACGATCGTCGCGGTGAAATTGCGGCCAGCGAATCTCGTCAAACGGCTCCCCGTCCCGCAGCTCGTCGGGGGAAGGACCCAGCAGCTCGCGGGCGCGGCGGTTCTGTAAAAGAACCCGATTGTTCGGACACAGCATAAGTATGCCCTGGTCCATGTTCTCCAGAACCGCATGCACGAATGCGGTACTCCCGTGGACCGGCGGCCGGTCCATCGGCGCGGGACCGGCTATGTCACTGCCTTCTCCGAAAGGCGCGAGACTTGTTCCTGAAGCTTCGCGCTCGCACAGTTCGGCCCTGAACCGGCCATATGGCGTTCTCGATGCCGGGTGCGCGTTGACAGACCCGTCCTCGAACTCGGCGTCTTGAGTGAGGAGCCCACTGCCGCTGCAATCCGGAAGTTCGCGACCGGCTGCCGACCGGCGGCGTCGCAATGTTACTTCAGGGCCGTAGGCAATCACTGCGGAGCCAAAGCGACCGCCAGCAATCAGTCGCACGCCCACGACCAGCGCATGGACGAGTTTGGTCGCGAAGTGGTGGAGGTAAGTGAATCGCACGCCGGATCCGCCGGCATCCCGTTCGTGCGGGATCGCGCTACGACAGGCCACCTCCTTGTCAAGGCAAGCCACTGCGGCTTTCTCCCGTGTGCGTATCATAACGCATCGCGTAGCCCTTCTCGAACGTAGGGCCCCTCAGTCCTCTGACGGCTTCACGCTTACAGAGAAATATTACGAAATCATTATGCGTCTACCGTAAATCGGCGTATTTGCCGAGTATCTTCAGCCTTCATCGCAGCATAAGTGACCACGAGCAAGACATTGATCGCCGCGAAAGCCGGAACTCGCAGTGGTGAGAGCTCAGGCTTCCGAGATAGATCTTCACCAGACGTCGCAGGACGGCGCTCAATGAGGGGTTGAACGAGGTACTCGACCATTCTGCTACACTAGGGATCTGTGAAGCCGCACAATCCCAGCTCACCAGCGCGGCGCCTTTGATCAATCACGTTATGCGCAGGATCAAAAACCCCGAGGGATCGCTCAGGGCGCGCGTGTGACCCAGTCTGTGACCGCGCTGGGCTATGGCACGCGCCGGGCGGAGGTGTCTTTCAGATTACCGGCACCATTTTCCAGAAGTAGACTCTTTCGGCGCCGCCTCGCAGGAATGGCGCTTCGGACCAGCGGTCCGCCTAGCATGATTGAGGACCGACGCCGATACGGGCGTCACAATTCTGCGACATCCGCCGCCTCAACCTAATCAGCGAGCCTCGAATAGATCCCAATCCGGAAAGAACTGCCGCAATTTGAAAGCCGAGATCGCGGGGCTCGTGTAGAACCTGAGCGATACGTCGGCGGCATTGGTGCCGACGTTCGCGACCTGTCCGTCAAGCGACAGGCGGATCTTGGAGCGGAACGCCGCACGTGAAACATCTCGATCCTCTTTGTAGCCGGTACGCCCAGTGCGGCTCGCTCGCAATCCCGCGGCCGGGAGCCGGCGCGTCAGGAACAGCACTGCCGGCGTTGCCTCACCTGATGCAGGACGGAGCAGCCTTATGGTCAGGCCATCGTGCTCCTCAGCCTCGTCCGTAATACGCAGCCATTCGGCTTCGGAACACGAACGGCGATGAGATCGGCAGCGCGCCGGCCGCATCAGCTCCGCGCCGCATGCGGCCGTCGACGGGCAACGTCCCCAAACCGCCTAGAGCCACACATATCAAAGGTTGCAGGCTCCCGCGCCACCTCGCTTACTCCCTTGTAACCTCTGATTGTGTACGCCCACCAGCCGACGCCGTCTGCCGTGCCGGCGTAGGACGCTCACAACCCCAACGGACAACGCTCATGGCGCGGACCGTCCTTGATCTCTCTGCCTTCGCCGCGCGGCTGGACAGTCGATCGCGCGCCGCGCCACCGCGCGTCTCGAGACCGCCGACCCGGCGCCATCTAGCCCAGCCCCTCGAGCACTTCGCAACGATGGCGGTCGGCTGTGGCATTTAGGGTCGCCGCGCGGACGATACTCGAACTCGGCGCCGAGCTGATCAGCTCGGACGCGACAGCGCTCTATGAACTCATCAAGAATGCGTACGACGCCCGCTCGAAGCGCGCGACAATCGCGATCACGACGGTGTTCAAATACAGCCATCTGCGCGACACGCTGAAGCGTATCGAGCAAGCACAAAAGACGGTGGCGACGCAGGGCGCTGATGCCGACGTCCTCGCGGACCGCATCTTAAAGGACGTTCTCTCGAAGATCGACGAGAGCGCACCTGAGCACATGCGAAGGCGCGAGAGCGCCCGACGCGCAGGCCGACCCCGTCGAGATGGCCACGTCGCCGAGCGCCAACACGAGTGCGTCGGCCTCGACGCCGGGAAGGCTGACATTCAGGTTTCCGGGCAGACGCTGGTCGAGGGTACCATTGACGGTCAGTTCGGGTATCGCGTGGCGTAAACGTTTCAACAGGGCATCGCGCAGATGGCCCAGTCGTCGGGCCTCGGCGGCCATCTCCTGGGCCGCGATGCGGCAGGCTTCACCGAGCCCAACGCAGAGCGCGAGCGGCAACGTCCCCGGCCGTAGGCCGCGCTCCTGTCCGCCCCCGAAAATGACAGGTCTGAGGCGCCTGCGAGCGCCCGCGCTGCAGTAGAGGGCGCCTATGCCCTGCGGACCGTACAGCTTGTGGCCGGATAGGCTGAGCAGATCGATACCGGTCGCCCGGACGTCGAGCGGCACCTTGCCGACAGCTTGAGCCGCATCCGTGTGGAAAAAACAGCCATGAAGGTGACAGAGCGCGGCCAGATCCGAGAGAGGCTGCAGTGTCCCGACCTCGTTGTTCGCCGCCATCACCGAGGTGACGATCGCACCGCAGGCAAGCCTATCCTCGACCACATCGAGGTCGATCAAACCGTCCGCGTCGACTGGGAGTTCGAGAGCCTTGACCCCCTCCGCCTGAAGCGCATGGGCCGTTTCCCGCACGCAGCTGTGCTCAATTGCGCTGTACAGAAGGCGGGGGACAGGCCTGCCCTTCGCGGCCTTCTCCCGCGGCTCGAACAATCCGCGCAGTGCCAGGTTGCAGGCCTCTGTCGCACCCGCGGTGAAGATGATGTCCTCCGGCTCTGCTCCGATCAACTGCGCCACCTGCCAGCGCGCCTTCTCGACCGCAACGCGGGACATTTCCGCACGCGCGTATCCTATGGAGTGAGGGTTGCCGAACTGCGCGCCATAGTAGGGCAGCATGGCTTCCAACACGCGACCGTCCAGCGGGGTCGTAGCATGATGGTCCAGAAACACGCCCTGCTCGAGGACGGCAGAGGGGGCACCCTGGACGAGGTCAGGCATCTGGCTTTCTGAGCGGCTCGAAAAATCGCTACCTATCACCGGAAGCTTTCCCTTCCTACGGGAAGGGGCTTCCAGGATCGTTGCGTCGGCCCTATCGGAAGGCGGTAGCACAGCTTCAAGCATGCGATTCGAGGCGGTGCAACGTTCCAGCTTTCCTGGTCACGATGCATTGAGGCGGGGCTCAACTGCGGTTCGCTGAGCAGTGGAGCCGCCAACTCGACCAAGTTCGGACCGCATCGCGCCATTCTCGCTCCTGGCGGCCCTACACCGCTCGCCGCCGAAGTAGAGACCAGTTCGGTGCATGCGTGCGCGTCACGACATGGCCTGAGAGCGAGATCCGATCGCGACCGAACGGGACGCGGCTCTAGTCGCATCGCGGTGTCGTGCGCAGAGCGCGCTTCGGCGGCCGCTGGTTCAGAGCGCGAGGCGCTCCCGGACACGCAGAACTGGAGACTTGAGAGTCCAAGCACCGTTCGCAGGTCGCGCAGGCCCCGCACACAAACACACGCGTAGTCCGGGTTCTCGAGAGGCGAAGAGCACCCCGTAACGGGATTGCCGTTGCCGGGTGCCGGTCATCAGAGCTCCGGACGTCATGCCGGACAGACCACACCATTCGCTAGTGCAGTGACGCGGACAGAGGATTCACGCGTCCGATGAGACGTGCGAGTCTGGGCCATGGCTCAGACGGTCTGTGTGCTTCTCGATGCGAGCGATGCGGCACGACTGGTTGCGATCGCCAGCGACCGCTCCCGCCC
>JAPOQV010000440.1 GCA_026710565.1 Spirochaetaceae bacterium
AGGCGGCCGGCCGCCGCGCGGCGTATGTCGGCGGTCTTCTTCAGTGGGCCCCATTCGCGCCTCAGCGTGATCCACGCGGTCTCCGCATCCCGCTTGCGGACCGTGAGGCTGCCCGCGGCGCCGTCGGCCTCGCCGCGCCCGTCGAAGGCGATGCCCCGAACGATGCGGAACAACCGTTCCGGCAGCGGATCGGCCAGACCCTGGTCCCGCAGCACCTGGGCGGCGATACGCAGATGGAGTGACGAACTGTCTCCCTTTCCCAGGTCGGGAGCGGCCTCCTGCATGTGTTCGATAAGAGCGGTCTCCAATGCAGCCGCCTCCTGGAGGCGTTTCCGCGACGAGCGGTCCACGCCGGCGTGGACGAACGCGGTCAGCGCCGTGTCGTTGTTGGCGATGCCGAACCGCTCCAGGTCGTACAGGGCGCCGCGCACGCGTTCCGGACTCAGGCCCGAAATGTCCATCAGCTCGTCCGTGCTCACCCCCTCGTCGGCGTCCGCGCCGATCAGAGTTTCCGCGATCAGCAGAAGGTGCCTGCGATACGCAGCCGCGATCCTTGCGTTGGCGAGCCGCCGTTCGGCCTCGTCGACCGTGCTCACCCGGAGCGAGGACGGGAACACCATCACGACATTCTCCTCGCGGGTGAGGAGTTGCGACTCCTCCAGCCAGGCGACGGCGGTGCGCACCCGGGTGTCGTCGGTCGCGGAGTCGCGTTCGAATACCTTCTCCTCGTCCTCTCCGAGGATCTCGCCGGCGGTCGCCACCACGTCTCCGCCGAAGCGCTTCTTCCGGTCGAGATTGCGTAGCGCCCTCAGGATCCCGTGGATCTCCTCGCGGGTAAGACGGGAGCGCGCCGACATGCCGAACTGGTGCTCGACATCGTCCGCCGCATAGAGAAGAACGCAGCGCGCCGGATCGCGGTCGCGCCCGGCGCGGCCGGCTTCCTGCAGGTAATGCTCCAGCGAGCCCGGTATGTCGGCGTGGACGACCAGCCGCACGTCCGGCTTGTCGATCCCCATCCCGAAGGCGTTGGTGGCCGCGATCGCGCGCAACTCGCCGACGATGAAGCGCCGCTGCACCTCCTTCTTCGTCTCCGGAGGCAGGCCCGCGTGGAAACGGTCCGCGGCGACCCCCTTCACCTGAAGGTACTCCGCGACGTCCTCGCTCCGCTGCCGCGTCGCGCAGAAGACGATCGCGCCGCCCTGTGCGTCGGGCGGCAGGTGGGACGTCACGACCTGCAGGATGTCCGAGAACTTCTCTCCTCCCGTGGTCGGGATCACCTCGAAGGCGAGATTGGCGCGTTCCGCGCCGCCGTCGAACACGGCCAGTTCGATGTCGAGCTCGTCCCGAAAGTGCCGGGCGATGTCGCCGATGACATCGGGTTTGGCGGTCGCGGTCAGGCACAGGATCGGTGGTATCGGTCCGTCACCTGCCTTCTCGCGGATGAAACGCCCCACATAGCGGTAGTCGGGCCGGAAGTCGTGGCCCCAGCGCGACAGGCAGTGCGCCTCGTCCAGCACCCAGGCGCCGATCTCGCGCTGGTCCAGAACCCGCCGCAGGGAGCGCGAGCGCAACTGCTCCGGCGAGATCAGCAGGATGCCAGCGTCTCCCAGCCGGATCCGGTCCAGGACATCGGCCCGCTCCGGCATCGACAGCAGCCCCTTGACGGTCACGCAGCAGCCGATGCCGCGCCGCTCCAGCCCAGCCACCTGGTCCGCCATCAGCGCGACCAGGGGCGAAATCACGACCGTCAGCGCACCGGTCTTGTCGTAGCGCGACAGAGCGGGGATCTGGTAGCAGAGCGACTTCCCCGTCCCGGTGGGCAAGACGCCCAGAACATGTCTTGCCGCCATCGCCTCCTCGACCACGGCCTGCTGCATCGACCCGCCGTGGGCATCCGCCGGTTCGGGACGAAAGCCGTCATGACCGAACCAGCGTTTCAGCTCCCTGCCCGCGTCATGGCGCTCCCGGCACCAGCCGCAGGCCGGATCGGCGCACGCGGTGTCCCTGAGGCGGCGCACCAGTCGCCCCGCTTGCGGAAACTGGTGGCGGACCCACGGCGGCATCACCGAGTTGCCGCCGGCCACGGAAAGCCATGCCAGGGCATAGGCCAGCGGCCAGCCGAGCTGGTCCACATCCGCAACGACATCGCGTGCCCAGGTCGCGCAGGCGGCGTTCCCCAGCCGCCGTGCGATCGCCGCCTCAGCCTCCGCCTGCGTTGGCCGGTCCCGCCCTCGAAGCTGGCAGAAGAGCCGGTCCAGGGCGCCGTCCACGCCCCCGGGCTCGGGGGTGCACAGGCAGTGCCATGCGGCGAGCAGGTCCGGTGCGGCCTTCGCCAGCGCCTCGCACTGGTCGCCATAGAGCTTCAGCGCAATGCGGGAGTCGAGCTCGGGATCGTTCACCCGGCCGCGCTTCAGACCGCCGTCCTGATAGTGCTTGACGAGACTGTGATAGGGGTTGCGAGGGAAGGCGAGCGGGCTGAGACGCAGCGTGTCGACGGCCGGGAGTTTCAGAAGCCGGAGGCCGGGCTTCGCCGCCGCCAGGTGAGGCAGGTCGAAGGCGATCAGGTTGTGTCCCAGCAGGAAGGACGCGCCCTCGGCGAAGTCGTCCAGCTTCTCCAGCACGGCAGCCAGACCGCCGCCCGAATGCGTCAGACTGCGGCCGGTATCCGCCCGCACTGCGCCGAGGGCATGAATCCTGTCGTCCCTGCCAACCTCGAGATCCAAGGAAACGCAGGGCGGCCTGAGGAGGTCACCATCCCCGTGCTCCATTCCTCATGTGTCGTCCGTCTCAGGTCTGGAGTTGACCCGATTTCGCGTACTTCGGGGGAATGCTCGCCGTTCGTCGCCAAGCAGTAGCCTTTCAGCGCCTGCGGCAACCGATAGTGTCTGTGGACACCCGGAAAAAAGGAGTTGGTGGGCGAGTATCGCAACGGGGGCCGAGAGTGGCGTCCAAAAGGGCAACCGCAGCGAGGCAAGGTGCGACAGGCCGCCACCTTATCGCCTATTCTGGGTTTAGACCGGCCGGTTTAGATCGTAATTTGGACATCTGCGACACAAAGTCAGCTTGGCCTCCGTAACTCGGGTGTCGTACGTGCACTATTTCACACGCTGCGCACATGTTGGAGACCACCCGCGCCGCGTCGTTGCCGATGGCAACCAGCCGGCGCGGTCGCACGAGGTCGATCGCATTCGCAAGCATCTGTTCGCCGGCCTTCCGCTCAAACTTATTGTGCAATCGATTACTAAAGGGGTTGCCGGGCTCATGAGGGTGTAGCGGAAACACGTTCCATAGGAACACTCGAAGCGCGATGCGCGACAGAATGCGCCAGCTCGCTGACGCTGAGACCGTCTGCAAGACGAGGCCCGGGGCGCCGCCAGAAAGCGGTCGACGTCGAGCGGTGCCTCCGGCGGATCGGCCAGCCCGGTGCGCACGAGTTCCGCCATCGCCTGGTCGTCCGTCAGTTCCGCCCGGGTCGTAGCTCGTGATCTTGGCTACCGGCTGGCCGCGGTGCATGATCAGCACGGTCTCGCCACGCCTCACCTCGGCAACTCCCGCGATGCGGGGCATCAGACCACGACTTCAGTCTCGATGACGTTGAGCTGTGTGCGTTGCTGTTCCTCTACTGCCAGCCATTCGCGGATCGCTTCCTTGATGTTCGCAAGCGCCTCTTCGAGCGTGGTTCCCTGCGAGTGGCATCCCCTCAGCGCGGGACAACTCACCGCGTACCCTTCTTCAGACTCGATCAGGACGACGCGGTACTTTGTGTGCCACCTAGCCTTCTGTTCCCGGTGTCAGCCGACAACCACGCCATGAACCGGACCAACATCGTCTTCCTGCACTCGCACAACACCGGCCGCTTCGTGCAGCCGTACGGGCACGCGGTGCCGACGCCGAACCTGCAGCGGCTGGCCGGACAGGGGGTGCTGTTCCGCCAGGCGTTCGCCGCCGCGCCCACCTGTTCTCCGAGCCGTGCGAGCTTCCTCACCGGCATGTATCCCCACTGCTGCGGCCAGCTCGGCCTGGCGCATCGCGGGTTCGGCATGCCCGACTACTCCCGCCACCTCGTGCACGGGATGAAGCGCGCCGGCTACCACACGGTCCTGTCGGGCGTCGAGCACACCGCACCGGACATCGCGATGGTGGGCTATGACGAGGTGGTGTGCGGCCACGACACGAACTACCCGGAGACCGAGCCGGCCGACGCCGCCGACGCGGCCGCCGCGTTCATCCGCGGCAGGCAGCGCAAGCCGTTCTTCCTCTCGATCGGCCTGAACGAGACGCATCGGCCGTTCCCGCCTGCGGACCCGGCGAATCACCCGGCAGAAGACGAGCGCTTCTGCCGGCCGCCGGCTCCGCTGCCGGACACGCCGGCGACGCGCCGCGACACCGCGGACTTCAAGGCGGCCGCCCGCGTGATGGACGACGCGTTCGCTCGCGTGCTGCGGGCGCTGGATGACGCCGGCCTGGCGGACGATACGCTGGTGCTCTGCTTCTCCGATCACGGGCTGCAGTTCCCGCGCAACATGTGCAACCTCACCGACCACGGAATCGGCGTCTTCCTGGTCGCCCGCGGCCCCGGCGGGTTCCGGGGCGGACGGGTGATCGACGCCCTGGTGAGCCTGATCGACCTGGCGCCGACGGCCTACGCCGCCGCCAGGATCGACGTCCCGGAGTTCGTCCAGGGCCGGCCGCTGCAGCCGCTGGTCCGCGGCGAGGTCGACGCATTGCACGCCGCGATCCACGCCGAGATCAACTACCACGCGGCGTACGAGCCGGCGCGCTGCGTGCGCACCGCGCGCTACAAGTACATCCGCCGCTACGACGACTACGAGCGGGTGGTGCTGAGCAACGCCGACGACGGCCCGAGCAAGGAGGATCTGCTCTCCCGCGGATGGGACGCTCTACCGCGCCAGCGCGAAGTGCTCTACGACCTGGCGTTCGATCCCGACGAGCAGCATGACGTCGTCGCCCGCCCCGATCTGCGGCCGGTCGCCGCCGAACTGCGCGGCCGGCTCGATCGCTGGATGGAAGCAACTCGCGACCCGCTGCTCGCCGGCAGCGTGGACGCGCCGCCTGGAGTGCGGATCACCGACCCCATGGCTCGCTCGCCGGCCGACCGGTCACGAACGCACATCACGGGGCGATGAGGGGAATCTGCTGGTCGGGGAACTCCGCCACGTGGATCGGTCCGCGCCGGATGTCGTCACCGAGGTGGATCTTGTCCACGGCGCGACGCGCGGCATCCGACGCCGACTGCGACTGGCTGGGAAGCGTGTAGGCATCGGCCACGGTATAATCCACGCTGTAGCCGAGATCGGCCAGCGCCGCGATGGTCACCTTGCTGAGCGGCTGGCTCTCTCCGGAGTCGATCGAGATCGAGGCGGTCATCACCTCGTTGGCGAAGACCGCCTCACGCCAGTGTACGTCCAGACTTCCCAGGCCGTACCTCCCCGTGTCGTTCTCCACGGGCACCTTGGCGCCGGTATGGGAAGTCCCGCCGGCCTCATCGAATGCCGTGATCGCCGACGGCCCGGTGAAGTGGGTGTCGGCCAGCGCCGGCTGCCCGGGACCGGGGACGTAACCGAGAGCAGGGTTCTTCAGTCGGGCACGCCACCCCGAGAAGGGGCCGAATCCCAGCACGTGAGCCATCTCGTGGACGGCAACCCGACCGAGACCGGCGGTGCCGAGGCTCTCCAGATCGGACGTGTCGAGCGTCACGTCACCGATGACCGGCAAGCCGCCGGTCCGCCTCACACAGAGTCCGGCCGAGGCGATGGCTCCGCCGGCTCCGTCGATGCGCCGCAGCCTGATGTCGATGCGGAGGTCGTCGAGATAGTCTCCGAAGGCGGATGGATCGCGGTCCTCACACTCCCAGGTCGAGTTGATGATTATCCGGCGGGGCAGATCCCCGGTGATGGCACGTTCCCACACGTCGGCGGCGCCGCGGATCGTGTTCCTCTGCGTGGCGGTCGGTTCCGTGCCGAGATAGCGCAGCTCGATGTCGAACGACGTATCCGACTCGGTCCGTTCGAGCACCCAGACCGCGACGTCGTAGCGGGTCGCGAGTGAACCGGACACGCGGGCGTAGACTTCCGCGGTCTCATCCGCGTTGAGCTCGACGTTCACCGCGTCGAGGCTGTCGTTGTTCGGCGATATGTAGTTCGACGCTTCGAATCGCACCACGGATCCCCGCGGGTATCCGGCGTCCCCGACCTTCCCCGGATCCGTGGCCACGAACAGGCTGCTGGTGGAGTTCACGGTGACCTTGAAGTAGTCCACGTCGGCTGCGCTCTCGAGCCGGCCGGCGATGGGAGAGCCCTGGGAGATGGAGGTCGCGGTCGCTCGCGTGTTGCCGTGGTCGTCGTCCGGCGCATCGTCGTCGTCGGTGATGGTGCCGATGGCCGTGGCGCCGGCCAGCGTCGCGTTCACGGGGTCGCTCAGCGTCACGCTGAAGGTCTCCTGCTCGCCCTCGTCCACGTCGTCCTGCAGAATCGGCACTGATAAGGTCCGCGTCACCACCCCCGGATCGAATGTCAACGTGCCGCTGGTCGCGGTGTAGTCCGCCCCGCCGGTCGCCGTAGCGTCCGCGGTGGCGTAGCTCACCGTCACCGTGTCACCGCTCTCGGGCTGCAGCGTTACCGCAAGGGGCAGAGATCCGTCGCTCTCCCCCGCGCGGGCGGACTCGATCGTCAGAACCGGCAGTTCTTCATCGTCACGGATCGTGCCGGTCGCCCTGCGGCGGGCGTCGTCGACCGTCGCGTTCACGGCCGCGCTCAGCGTGACCGTCAACTCCTCGTCGGGCTCGGGCAGTGCGTCGTCCCTGACCGGCACTGCCACGGTCCGCGTCGTTGCACCCGGATCGAACGTCAGGGTCCCGCTCACCCGCGTGTAGTCCGTCCCGGCGGTCGCCGTGACGTCGGCCGTCGCGTAGCCGATCGTGACCGTTCGGTCGCTCGCCCGGTCAAGCAGAACCGCGAACTCCAGCTCGCCGGCCGCGACGCCCTCGGTGACGCTGTCGTCTCCGATCCCTGCGACGGGCGGGTCATCGTCATCCTCGATGGTCCCCATCGCCGTCGCCGTGTCGCCGCCGCCGGCAAGGGTCGCGCCGCTCGCGTTGCCCAACGTGAGGGTGATCCGCTCGTCCGGCTCGTCGCGCGTATCGTCGTGCAGCGTCACCTCGATCCGCTGCGGCGCGTTCGAACCGGCCGGAAACCGCAGTGTCCCGCGCTCGGAGACGTAGTCCACGCCCGACGTGGCCGTGTCGCCGGCCGCCGCCGTCTCATGGTCCACGGTCACCTCCCGGCTGACGGCAGCGCTCAACGTCACCTCGAACCGCATCGGCCCGTCACCCTCAGGGGTCCGGCCCCCCGTCACCGCCAGCGTCGCCGCATCGGCCTCCACGACCGTGACCCGCACCGATGCCGTCGTGCCCTGGTAGTCCCCGCCGCTCGCCTGGTGCACGAGCTTCACGGGCGGGTCCGCCTCACCGTCCTGGTCCCGCGCGGCAGTGACCTGCACCTGCTGTGAGATGGACCAGTCCGCCGGGGTGAACCGAAGCTCCGTCGGGTCCACCGAAAGTTCCGCCGGCTCCGGTATTCGCGCCGTCACCGGGCCGGTCGGCCTGGAGCCCAGTAGCACGCGATAGCTCCCCGTTCCTCCTTCCGGCACGTTCAGCTCCCGAGGCTCCACCAGCAGCGCGCGCTGCTCGTCGTCGATGATCGTCCCGGTCGCCGCGGCGACCCGCAGTGTCGCGCCCCGCGGCTCGCTCAGGCGAACGGTGAGGGTCTCCGCCGGCTCCGCCACGTCGTCGTCGACTACGGTCACCTCGATCATCCGTGCCGCGACCGACGCGGCGGCGAACGTGAGCCGGCCCCGCGCGGGCTGATAGTCGGCCCCGGCCGTCGCCGTGCCGTCTTCCGTGCCGAACGCCACGCTCACCGGCGCGCCGCTCGCAGCGCTCAGGCTCACGGTGAAGCTGAGCGTGCCGTCCTTCTCCCCGGCACCGACCGACGCGATCGCCAGGTCGGGGAGCTGCTGTTGCGGCAGCGCACCCGGCGGCTCCTCCTCTCGCGGCGGGTCAGGCGGCTCGGCCCCGGGCTGACTCTCCGGCTGGCTGCCGGGCGTCTGCCCGGGAGCGGGTTCACGCGGTCCGGCTGACTCGATCTGGCGCATCTGGCAGCCCGCAGCGATCAGGGCCAGAGCCACCAGGAGGTGCGCCGCCAGCAACGCGGGCCGGCGATGGAACGGTTTCATCAGGAACCGCCGACGTGGGATCATGGCCGCCGTGCTGCTCGACCACGTGCAGGTAGCGATGCCCGCGGGCCGCGAGGAGGCCGCCCGCGCCTTCTACGGAGCGGCCCTGGGGCTGCCGGAGATCCCCAAGCCGGCCCCTCTGGCCGCGCGCGGGGGTGTCTGGTACGCGGTGGGCGACCAGCAACTCCATCTTGGGACCGTCGGAGACTTCTCCCCCGCGAAGAAGGCGCATCCCGCGTTTCGCGCCCCGGATGCGGCCGCGGTTGCGGAACGGCTGCGGAAGGCGGGATACGCAGTGCGCTGGGACTCGGCGCTGCCCGGGTGCAGCCGCTTCTTCACCGACGACCCGTTCGGCAACCGCATCGAGATCCTGCAGGACGGCGCGGGTGCGAGGTCCGGTCGATAGGGGCGTAGCGAGGCAGGCAGCGTTCCGTTCCTGATGATCGGCGATTCAAATTGATAGGCCTGACACAGGGAGTCTCACCCAAGGAGGACCCTCATGTCTATAATTATATCGTAATTATATCATCAGTTTTTAGTATATTAGCAGTTCGTGGCCCCGCTTCCGGCTCGTAGTGTCACTTCCAGATCGCCGCGACTCCGGGACCGATGCAGCAGCGGCTGACGGCCGAGCTTGCCGGCAGCTCGGCCGGTTCCTACAGTGCCCGTCCATGGACATCGGTACGCGCAAGCAGCTCCTGGTCGACGATTTCGTGGTCGAGGATACGTGGAACCTGAGGCGCGTGGTCACCAGGCCTGCCAAGCACCACGCCAACCCGGTGCTGGTCGCCGACCAGCCGTGGGAGCACAGCAGGCAGCCGGGACAGAGCAACCGGGGCCTGCACGCCAACTCCGTGATGTACGACGGCGACGAGGGGTTGTTCAAGCTCTGGTACAACTCGTCGCACTTCGTCCACTGGAACAGCCCGGAGGACTGCACCTACACCTACTGGATCGGCTACGCCACCTCGCGCGACGGCATCGTGTGGGAGAAGCCGAACGTCGGGTCGTTCGAGTACGAGGGATCGACCGCCAACAACGTGGTCCTGACCGGCGAGTGGTGGGCCACCTGCGGCACCGTGCTGAAGGAGGACCACGAACCCGATCCGGCGCGGCGTTACAAGCTTCTCTACACCGACATCTTCGGGGTCAGGGCGCCGGAGAAGCTGGTCGCGCAGCACAGAGCGGGCGAGCTGCGTGCGGGAGTCTGCATCGCGTACTCACCGGACGGCGTCCACTGGACGCCGCACGCGGACAACCCCGTGATCGAAGGCGAGTCCGATACCATGAACACCGTGTTCTGGGACGAGCTCCTGCAGCGCTACGTCCTGTACATGCGGCCGCCGGTGTACGCCGGCCGCTGGAAGCGGCGGGTGGCGCGCGCGGAGAGCCCGGACCTGCTGAGCTGGAGCTTTCCGGAGACGGTGGTCACCCCGGACGAGCTGGACCCGGTCGAGGTATACGGCATGCCGGTCTTTCCGTACGAGGGACTCTACTTCGGGCTGCTGCAGATGTACTACTCGGACACCTCCATGACCATCGACTCGCAGCTTGCCTTCAGCCGCGACGGGAAGCGCTGGGACCGGCTGCCGACACGGCAGACCTTCATGGAGTGCGGCATCGAGCACGGCCAGGCGCGGGAGTTCGACCGCGGGATGCTGTTTCCGCTGCCGCCCGTGACCGTCGGCGACGAGCTGTGGTTCTACTACACCGGCCACAACGTCTTGCACAACGACACGGGGGCGCAGGAGAGCGCGGTGGGGCTGGCGACGCTCAAGCGCGACCGCTTCATAGCGCGCACGCCGGTGCGGCCGAGCGAGGGGGCGCTGGTGACGCGGGCGTTCGCATGCGAGGGGGACGGCCTGGAGATCAACGCCAGCGCCGCCAACGGACGGATCCAGGTCGAGGTCCTCGCGGAGCGTGGCGAGGTAGTCGAGGGGTTCGGCCGGAGTGAGTGCGCGGCGTTCTCGGGCGATGCGCTCGCGCACTCGGTGCGGTGGAACGGCGGCGGCCTGTCCGCCCTGCGCGGCCGGGCGATCCGGCTGAAGTTCTATCTGAGCGAGGCGAGCCTGTACGCCTTCCGGATCACGGAGCGGGCATAGCGGATTGGCCGGCCGGCGGTCATCCGTCCAGCGCGGCCGCGAGCAGCCGGCGGTTGTGGCGGACCACGTCCAGCAGGGTCGTGGTGGCGGCGGCGCCGGGGAAGTTCAGGAACGCCGCCACGGGCGCGGGAGCGTGCATCTCCGCAAGGGGCGCGGAAACCTCGTTGTGGTGGTTGTCGATGATCAGCGCCACGTCGGCGTCGGCCAGGGACGTGAGCGCGGCCGCCTGCGGCGGCAGCGGGCCGAACACGGCGACCACGTCGAAGCCCAGCTCGCGCGCCAGCGGCTCCTGGAAGCGGTGGACCAGCGCCGGCGCTCCGGCCAGACCGCGCGCCGCCAGCTCGGAGCGCCATGCGGCGTACTCCTCGGCGATCGCACGCAGGCTGTCCGCCGAGGACGCCGGCGTCCCGCCGGCCGCGTGCAGCGCCTCGAGCGACCGGCGGAGCGTGGCCAGCGAGTAGTCGGTGTCGATGCGCAGGACGGTCGCGTCCTGCCGGGCCAGTTCCCGCAGGCGGGCGGCCATCGCCTCGTAGCCGGCGAAGACCAGCGCGTGCGCGGCGGCGACGGCGCGCAGGTCCGAGGGGCGCAACTGGTACTCGGACGGATGACGCGATGCGGCCGGCGCCAGCACCGTCACTTCCGTGATGCCGGCCGCGCGCGCGAAGGCGGCCGTCCACTCCGTGGACGCCACGACCGTGGCACCGTCTGCGCCGGCGACCGTGGTGCAGCCGATCCAGACCGCGAGCAGCAGGTACCGCAAGCCCCGCGCCGGCGGCCGCGCGTGCGCGCTCACGCGTGTCTCCTTCGGCGGGCGACGATCACCACCGGCAGCAGCAGGGCTGCCGCCAGCGTCACCCCGGCGCTGGCCGGCAGGTCGACCAGGAGCGCCACCGCGAACCCCGCTGCCGCCACGGCCAGGCCGGCCGCCCCGGCCAGCAGGAACAGGCCGCGCACGCTGCGCGCCACGGCCAGCGCCAGGATCGCCGGCAACAGCAGGATGGCGTCGAGCAGCAGCGCGCCGATCAGCTTCATCGCGAACGCCACGGCGCAGCCTACCGCAAGCAGGACCGCCGCGCGCACCCGCCGCACGGCCACGCCGCTCGCAGCCGCCACCTCCTGGTCGAACAGGAGCGCCGCGATCCGGCGATGGGCCAGCGCCACGAACGCGATCAGCGCCGCCCCGAACGCCGCGACGGCGATCAGGTCGGTGCGGGTGAGCGCGAAGGGGTCGCCCCACAGCACCGCGAACACGTCGGGCGCCGGCACCGCGGCGCGGTAGATCACCGCCGCCGCGGCGCCGATGGTGATCACCATCAGGAAGGCCGCCACGTAGCCCAGCCGCAGGCCCGCCGCCTTCGCGATCGGCACGTGCGTGACCACCAGCAGCAGGGCGACGGCCAGACCCAGCAGCAGTGGGTCCAGACCGACGGCCAGCGCCACCGCCGCTCCCAGCAGCGCGCCGTGCATGAGGGTGAAGCGCAGCGTCACGAGCTCCAGCCGCAGCACCAGCACCCCGGCCAGCGGCAGCGCCGCGCCGGCGATCAGCACGGCGGCCAGCCCGCGCGCGATCGGCGCCACGGCGAGCGCTTCGACAAGGGTGCTCAAGCCCGCACCCGCCCGTCGCGCAGCTCGCCCACCGGCCACGGGACGCGCGAGCGAGCCTCGGGGTCGTGACTGACGATCAGGGGATCGTGGCTGACCATCAGGATCGCCAGCCCCAGCCGCTGGGGCAGCCGCTCCCCGCACAGCAACCACACCACCGACCTCCCCGCCCGCGATCGAGCCAGACGCTCCGACC
>JAPOQV010000441.1 GCA_026710565.1 Spirochaetaceae bacterium
CCGGCGCCCGCGCCGACAGGGCCGGCACCATCGCGTCGAGGAGCGGCAGCGCCAGGGTGGCCCCCATGCCGCGCAGGAACGTCCGTCTCGGCAGCGCCAGCTTCGTGATCACCATCGTGCAGCTCCTGTCGTCCGAACCCAAGGTTCCGTCGCGTTCCGGGGTCGGGCATCGCTCCGCGCCGAGGCCGACGCCTCTGCTGCGCGGGGCGGCGGTCGCGGGCACGCGTCCGCCCGACAAGGGGCGATTATAGAGGAAAGCAGCGCGGTCGTGCAGTCGAAATCACCGGGGTGACCAGCATGGCCTCGGCGCGGAGAACGTAGTCGGACATGGACATGTCGGCGCGCGCCGAACGAGCCTTCAACCGGCGATGCAGGTCGTCCGGCACGTTGCGGATCTGGAGCAGCTTCGCCATGTCTTCAGGATGATCCATGTTCTCCGCATGTCAAGACGGGTTCGAGTCGATCTCCCCGTTCAGCGCCTCCACCTCGAACGCCACGACGTTGCGAGTCTCCCGGCTGAACTCGACGCCGATCAGGTGGACGGGCCGCGGGGGGTCGCGGTACTTGTCCGCGTAGCCCTTCGTCTTCAGTTGCGCCAAGGCCGCGCCCTCCGCCGCGGTCTCGACCACCCTCAGCTCGAACAGGTACACGTGCTCGTTGAAGACCACCGCCATGTCCAGCCGGCCGCGACTGCTGCTGTCCTCGACCGTGACGTCCAGCCCCAGCCCTGCGAAGTACGAGTAGAACACGCTGGCGTAGTACCCCTCGTAGCGGGCCACGTCGTTCCTGGTGTGCCACTCGTAAGGAATGCTGGCGAAGAACGCCTGGAACAGCGTCTCCAGGCCCTTGAAGTCGTTGGCGAGCAGCAGATCGTACAGCCGGGCGCTGTGCTCCGCGCGGTGCGGCGAGTCCCGCGTCAGGTGGTTCAGCAGGCTCCGGTTGAGGCTCTGCCAGACCTCCCGGTTCGGGTACCCCATCCGGTAGAAGACCTCGTCGCCCCGCGGCTCCACGCGGCGAATGGTCAGATAGCCGGCCTGGAAGAGCAGCGCCTCGGTCGCGATGTGGTCGACATCGAACGCCGATAGCAGCTCGTCGCTGCCGAGCATGTCGTTCAGGTCCGGCGATCCCACTCCGCGCGCGAGCAACGTCTCGATCAGAAACGCCGGCGTGCCCGTCTCGAACCAGTGCGCGCCGAACCGTCGCGTGTCGAAGAGCAGCAGGATGTCGAAGGGGTTGTAGACGCGTTCCTCGCCCAGCCAGTTGTAGCCGTTGTACCAGGCGCGGATCTTCTCGCGATCCAGCCCCGGCAGCTCCGGCGCGAACACCGTGTCGAGATCCGCGTCGGTGTAGCCGCATACGGCCGAGCAGCGCGGGTCCAGGGTGATGTCCTGCAGGTTGTTGAGGCCTGAGAACAGGCTCACCTTCGTGAATTTGCTGACCCCGGTGAGGAACGTGAAACGGACATGGGCGTCGCGGTCCTTGATGGTCGCGTATACCCCGTTCAGGTAGTTGCGGTTGGAGCGCGCGACCTCGGGGATGCTCAGCGCGTCGAGAATCGGCTTGTCGTACTCGTCGACGAGCACCGCGACGCGCTGGCCGGTGCGCTCGTGCAGCGCCTCGATCAGGTGACCGAAGCGCTCCGGCGCCGTGTCATGGTCCGAACCGACGCCGGCACGCCGTTCGACGGCGGCCAACTGCGCCATCAGGTTCGTGTGCAGCTGGTCCGGCTCCGTGAACTTGCCGCCGCCGAAGCTGAGCCGCAGCACCGGATGGCGCGTCGACCAGTCCCAGTGGTCGTGGATCTCCAGCCCGCGAAACAGCGGCTCGTTGCCCTCGAACAGCTCCTTCAGCGTGTCGAGGAACAGGCTCTTGCCGAAGCGGCGGGGGCGCGACAGGAAGTAGTGCTTTCCCCGCTCCGCCAGTTGTCGCGCATAGCCGGTCTTGTCGATGTAGTAGCAGTCGTCCTCGCGGATCTCGCGAAAGGTCTGAATGCCGATGGGCAGCTTGCGCTTCGTCTTCGTCACCTCGGTTCGGCCGGCTCTTCAGTCCGCCCGGTCCTGCGCCATGCGCATCCGGAACGGGGCGCTCGCGACGACGCCCTGGACGAGGGCGGCGAAGCGGTGGTCGTCGGCCGCAGCGTCGCGTTTGATCCGGCGCACGGTGGGCATGTCGGTGGCTTCAAGGCCGCGGCCGAGGGCGTAGGTCATCAGGCGGTCTATCGCCGTCGTCAGGAAGTCGTCGGCGTGGCTCAGCAGCAGCCGGCGGAGCTCGGCGGGGCCGTCGAAGGTGGTGCCGTCGGGGAACTCGGCCGAGGCGTCGATGGGAAGGCCCGAGGTGTAGATGTCGCGCCACTCGCCGATGGCGTCGAAGTTCTCCAGCGCGAAGCCGAGCTGGTCCATCTGGGCGTGGCAGGCGGCGCAGACGGGGTTGGCGCGGTGGGCGGCCATCTGCTCGCGCATCGGGAGCACCTTGCGGGGGTCGCGCTCCTCGACGAGGTCGGGCACGTCGGGCGGCGGGGGCGGCGGCGGCGTGCCCAGGATGTTCTCCATGATCCACTTGCCGCGGATGACCGGCGAGGTGCGGTTGGCGCGCGAGGTGCCGGTGAGGACCGAGCCCTGGCCGAGGAGCCCGCGGCGCACGCTGTCGGCGGGCAGCGTCACCCGGCGGAAGCGCTCGCCGTAGACGCCGGGGATGCCGTAGTGGCGGGCGAGGCGCTCGTTGAGAAACGTGTAGTCGGCGTCGAGCAGGTCGAGCATGCTGCGGCCCTCGCGGACGATGCTCTCGAAGAAGAGCTTGGTCTCCTGCTCGAAGGCCAGGCGCAGGTTGTCG
>JAPOQV010000442.1 GCA_026710565.1 Spirochaetaceae bacterium
GTCCGGCGTGCCGCCGCCGAGGGCTACCGCGTCTTCAAGATGCACAGCAGCCCGCTTTATGACGTGATCGAGCAGACCAGAGCGGCCGAGGAGGTTGCCCCTCCCGGATTCCGCCTCCACTGGGACTTCAACCACACGCGCACGCCGGGCGCCGTGCTCCCGATCGTGGATGAGTTGCAGCACCACTCCATCGTCGGCTTCATCGAGGATCCGCTGCCCTGGGACGACCTGGACGGCTGGCGCAGCCTACGCAGCAGGACCCGCATTCCGCTGGTGATGCACATCCCGCCCCTCGCACCGGCGCAACGCGGCGTGCTGGAGGCGGCCGACCTGTACATGATCGGCGCGCGCGGCATCGGGCGCGCGATGCGTCAGGGGTACGCGTACGCGGCCGCCAACAAGCAGGTGATCGTCCAGCAGACCGGCAACACGCTCATGAAAGCCCTGACGCTGCACCAGGCGGCGGTCCTGCCGACGGCCACCGCCCACACCGTCACCGCCGACGACCAGTACGCGGCAGACATCACCACCACGCGCATCCCGGTCGTCGAGGGCAGCTCACGGGTCCCGGAGACGCCCGGGCTCGGCGTGGACGTGGACGAGGAGGCGCTGCGGCGCGCGGCGGACCGCGACCCGCTTCCGCGCCCCGAGTTCGTCGGCGTGACCCGCTTGCCCGGCGGCGCGACGCTCTACACGCTCGGTGACCCGGACCTGGAACGCCTGACCGGATTCGAGGAAGGCGCGCAGCCCGGGATCAGGCTCGAGCGCTGGGTTGTCGACGGCAGCGCCGCGTACCGTGCCACCCTCGACCGCCTGCGACGGGACGGTCCGTTCACCGAGCCACCGCCCGAGCCCGCCTGAGCAGCCGGCCCCACTCGATCCACGTCATCGGCGTGCGAGCTTGACAAGCCTCCTCGCGCATCCAACAATTAGTTCGTTCATGGAACGAACTATGAGAAAGGCCGCATGAGCCGCGCCGCGCGCATCTCCCGCCGCATCTCGTTGCGCATGATCATGGAGGCGGTCATCCACGGCGGCCCGATCTCGCGGGCGAGCATCGCCAGGCAGACCGGCCTCTCCAAGCAGACCACCTCGGAGATCGCCCGCATCCTGGAGACGGACGGCTGGATCCAGGAGAGCGGCCGCACCAGCGGCCACGTGGGCCGGATGGCCACCACCTACGAGGTGGTGCCCGACGCGGCGCTGTTCGCGGCCGTCGACCTGGGCGGCACCAAGGCGCGCACGGCGATCGCCGACCTCTCGTGCCGGATCGTCGCCGAGGAGGTGGAGCCGACCGCGCCGCGGGGCGGCCGGCACGTGCCGCACCAGATCGCACGCATGTGCCGCGCCGCGGCACGGCGCCGGGACATTCCCTTCGAGCGCGTGCGCGTCGCCGTCGTCGGCGTACCCGGCGTGCCGGAACGGGACTCCGGACGCATCCTGATGGCGCCGAACATCGCCGGCCTCGACGCGTTCGACTTCGCATCCGAGCTGGAGGACGCCCTGGACATGGAGGTCCACGTCGAGAACGACGTCAACCTCGCCGTGCAGGGCGAGAACTGGCTCGGCGCCGGCGGCGGCGCCGACAACCTGGCGTTCATCGCCCTGGGGACCGGCATCGGCGCCGGGCTCGTCCTGGGCGGCCAGCTTGTGCGCGGCGCCGCGGGCGCAGCCGGCGAGCTGGGCTTCCTGCCCTTCGGCGCCGATGCGCTGAGCCAGCCCGTGCATGCGGAGGGCGCGCTCGAACGGATCGTCGCCACCGAGGGAATCCGTACCCGCTACCAGGAGCGTTCGGGCCGGCAGGCGACCGTGCCTGAGATCTTCGACCGCGCCGAGCGCGGCGAAGCGGACGCCGCCGGCGTGCTCGACGAGACCGCCGAATACCTGGCACGGGCGATCGTCGCCCTGTGCGCGCTGACCGATCCCGGCACGGTGATCCTGGGCGGCTCGATCGGGGCGCGCCCGGAGCTGGTCGGACGCGTGCGCGCGCTGCTCGCCGGCGCCGTGCCGACTCCCGTCCGCATCGAGCCGAGCGAGCTCGGCGCGCGGGCGACCATCGCCGGCGCCGCAGCCGTCGCCCTCGGCCACCTGCACGACACCCTGTTCGGGCCGGACGTGCCCGAAGCGGACATCGCGCTGCCGCCCGCGCACATCATCGCCTTCGCCGACGGCGCCGAAGCCGGCGACCGCGACCGCGCCGGCAGCGAGGCGCGCCGATGACGATGAGCCCGCGGCTTCGCGCTGTCCGCCGCACGCGTCAGCCCGAACGAAGGAGGACGACCCGTGTGCACCTGAACCTGCGTCGACCACCGGGCCGCCGCCGGCCCGCTACATCCGAAGACTCGACCCAAGGAGGACCATGACATGTCCACGCATCAGATCCTGATCCGACGGCTTGCCGTGCTCGCCGTCGCCGCCGCGGCCCTGGCAGCCGCGATACCGGCCGTGGCGGAGACCATCGGCCCGCAGGGAGAATCGGCGACCCCGTCGCAGACCGTGACCGTCTCCGACGACGGCGCCGCGACCCTCAAGGGAGGCGGCCACACCGCCGCGCTGCTGTGGCACGACCAGTCGGACTTCACCAACGCGGTCTCCGCTGGCGCCACCGACGAGTTCGCCCGACTGGGAATCGAGGTGATCGCCACCACCAACGCCGCGTTCGACGCCGCCAAGCAGCGCAGCGACATCGAGACCGCGCTGGTCAAGCAGCCCAGCATCATCCTGTCGCTGCCGCTCGATCCGGTGACCTCCGCGGAGGCGTTCCGTGCAGCGGTCGCCGACGGTGTGAAGCTGGTGTTCCTGTCCAACCTGCCGAACGGCTACGTGCACGGCGTCGACTACGCCGCGATCGTCACCGACGACCTGTTCCAGATGGGCAAGCAGGCCGCGGACGCTCTGGCCGAAGCCATGGGCGGCGCCGGCACGGTCGGCTGGATCTTCCATGACGCCGCCTATTACGTCACCAACCAGCGCGACAACGCCTTCAAGACCACCATCGAGAACGACTATCCGGACATCAGCATCGTCGCCGAGCAGGGCATCAGCGATCCGGCCCGCGCCGAGGAGATCGCCAACGCCATGCTGCTGCGCCATCCCGACCTGGGTGGCGTCTACGTGACCTGGGCCGGCCCGGCCGAGGGGGTGCTGGCATCGCTGCGCGCGAGCGGCAACGAGACCACGCGGATCGTCACCCTCGACCTGAGCGAGCCGATCGCGCTCGACATGGTGCAGGGCGGCAACGTGGTGGCCATCGTCGCCGACGAGGCCTACGAGCTGGGCCGCGCGATGGCAGCCGCCGGCGCACGGGCGCTGCTCGGCGAGGAGACGCCGCCGTTCGTGGTCGCGCCCGCGATCACCGTGAACGCGGACAACGTCGCCGAAGGCTGGCAGACGTCCCTGAACCGCGATGCGCCGAAGAGCGTTCTGGAGGCAAGATAGTAGCCGGCCGGCCTGCCGCATCGGTGGCAGGCCGGCCGAGCACAACGAGAACGACCATAACGAGGAAGACCGGCGTGGCGAGGATGGTATGGACCACGAAGCGCGGAACCGTTCTCGATCCGCGCAACTACGTGGTCTACCTCGGCTTCCTGGCGATCTTCGTCTTCTTCACGGTGACCTTGGGCCAGTACGGCTTCGCCAGCGTCCGCAACCTGTCCAACATCGTCCTGCAGACCGCGCCCGCGTCGGTGCTGGCGGTCGGCGTGGTGTTCGTGCTGTCCGCGGGCGAGATCGACCTGTCCTTCGGCTCGATCGTCGCCGTGGCGGCCCTGGCCGCGGCGGTGGTCATGGGCGAGCAGCCGCTGGCCCTCGGGGTCGTCGCCGGCCTGGGCGCCGGCATCGTGATCGGACTGCTGAACGGCGTGCTGGTCGCCTATGTGCGGCTGCCGTCGTTCCTGGTGACGCTGGCCACCCTCGGGCTGTTCGCCGGGGTGGCGCGGGCGATGACCAACCTGCGCTCCATCCCCGTGACCAACGACGCGTTCACGGGGTTCTTCGGGTCGGGATCGCTGGCCGGCATCCCGTCGCTGGTGCTGTGGACGGTTGCGGTGGTGGCCGCCGGCCACTTCGTCTACCGGGAGACCCGCCTTGGCGCGCACGTGCTGGCGACCGGCGACGACCCGCGCGCGGCCGAGGCGGCCGGCATCAACGTGCCGCGCGTCCGCCTGACCGTGCTGGCGATCAGCGGCGGCTGCGCGGGGCTCGCCGGGCTGCTCTACGCGGGCCGGCTGCAGGCGGCGAAGTACACGCTGGGCGAGAGCGACCTGATGACCGTGCTGGCCGCCGTCATCGTCGGCGGCACGCTGCTCTCCGGCGGCAAGGGATCGGTCGTCGGCGCGCTGGTCGGGTCGCTGCTCATGGGCATGCTCAACAACGGCCTGATCCTGATGGGGCTCTCGGTCTCGGAGCAGATGATCGTGCGCGGCCTGATCATCCTGGGGGCGGTCGCCGTGTCCCTGCGCGAGACCAACCGGTGAGGCGGGAGCGAAGCGGTGTTTCTTGACGTCCTGAGGCGGCGCAATCCGGCCCTGGTGGAGGCGGCGATCGCGCTGCACCAGGCGGGCCGCATCCCCGCGAACTGCTACGTCCTCGACCTGGACGCGGTGGAGGACAACGCCCGCGCGTTCAAGAGGCGCGCGGACGCGCTCGGCCTGACCGTGTTCGCGATGACCAAGCAGGTGGGACGGAACAGCGGCTTCTGCCGGGCACTGCAGCGCGGCGGCATCGACCGGGCGGTGGCCGTCGACATGGCGTGCGCGCGTCCCATCCGGGCCGCCGGCATGCGCGTCGGGCACCTCGGCCACCTGGTGCAGGTGCCGCGCTTCGAGGCGGACGCCGCCGCCCGCGACGTCGCGCCGGACTACTGGACGGTGTTCAGCGGCGCCAAGGCGAGCGAGGCGGCTGCCGCCGGAACGCGGGCCGGCCGCACTCAGAAGCTGCTCGCCCGCATCCACGCCCCGGGAGACACCTTCTACCGCGGTCACGAGGGCGGCTTCGACGCTGACGACGTCGCCATAGTGGCGGCCGATCTGGATGCCCTGGGCGGCGCCCGCTTCGCCGGGATCACCACCTTTCCGGCGCTGCTGTACGACCACGAGACGGGCTCCGTCGCTCCCACCGCCAACCTGGCGACCCTCGGCCGCGCGCGGGAGGCGCTGGAGCGCGCCGGCTTCACCGGCATTGAGGTCAACGCGCCCGGCACCACGTCGTCGGTGGTGCTGCAGGCGCTGGCCGACGCCGGCGCGACGCAGTGCGAGCCGGGCAACGGGCTGCACGGCACCACGCCCCTGCATGCGATCCGGGACCTGCCGGAGGTGCCCGCCATGCTGTACGTGACCGAGGTCTCGCACCTGCACGGCGGGCGCGCGTGCGCGTTCGGTGGCGGTCTCTACATCGATCCGGTGTTCCCGGACTACCAGGTACGGGCGATCGTCGCGGCCGAGCCGACGGTCGCCGACGCGGCGCTCGCCAACGTGGAGATGCCGGCGCCGGCGGCCATCGACTACTACGCCATGATCGACGCCGGCGGGCGCGTGCGCCCTGCGCCCGGCGACTCGGTCGTGTTCGGCTTCCGCGCGCAGGCATTCGTGACCCGCGCCTACGTGGCCGGCGTCACCGGGGTGCGCAACGGCTCCCCGGTGGTGGAGACGCTCGAGAACGGATTCGGCCGGGCGGAGCGGTGGCCGGCATGAGCACCGCCACCGTCGCGGCGACCGCCCCGGTCCTCAGCCTGCGGAACATCCGCAAGACGTTCGGCGGCGTGGTGGCGCTCGATGACTTCTCGCTCGACCTCCACCCCGGCCGGATCGTGGCGCTGGTGGGCGACAACGGCGCCGGCAAGTCGACGGCGGTCAAGGTCATCTGCGGGGTGCATGCGCCGGACTCCGGCACGATGTTGCTGGACGGCGAACCGGCCTCCTTCCGGGACGCGCGCGGCGCGCGCGCGCACGGCGTGGAGGTCGTGCACCAGGACCTGGCGCTGGCCAGCCGGCAGTCGGTCTACATGAACGTGTTCCTGGGCCGCGAGGAGACCACGGGACCGGTCCGGCGGCTGCACCGCGTGCGCATGATCCGCGAAACGCAACGGCTCCTCGACGAGCTGGACGTGCACGTGCCGTCGGTCCGGTCGGCAGTCCGAGTGCTGTCCGGCGGCCAGCGGCAGGGCATCGCCATCGCCCGCGCCACCCACTGGGCGCGGAAGATCATCCTGCTCGACGAGCCCACCGCCGCGCTGGGCGTGGCGGAGACGGCCAAGGTGGAGCGGCAGATCGACGCCCTGCGCGCCCGCGAGCTGGCCATCCTGATGGTCAGCCACAACCTCGACCAGGTGTTCCGGCTCGCCGACGAGGTGTGCGTGCTGCGGCGCGGCGCCCGCGTGGGCGTGCGCGCCATCGCCGACACCGACCGTAACCAGGTCGTCTCCATGGTGACGGGGGTGGAATGAGCGGAGCGAATCTCACTCGAAGAGGGAGCGTGCCCGGCAGCGGTACCGCGATGGCCCGCGAGATCGCCGAGATTCCGGCGGTCGCCGCCCGCCAGGTGTCACTCGGACTGACCGAGTACCGGGCGCTCGGCGTTCGCCTGCGCAAGCGCGCGCCGGCGGTCATCGTGACCTGCGCGCGCGGCAGCTCCGACAACGCGGCGGTCTACCTGAAGTACCTGGTGGAGACCCGCGTCGGCATCCCGGTGGCTGCGATCGGCCCGTCGGTGGCCTCGGTCTATGACGCGCGGCTGTCGCTCGACCGGGCGGTGTGCGTGACCATCTCGCAGTCCGGGGGCAGTCCCGACCTGGTGTCCCTGCAAGACCACGCGCGCGCGGGCGGCGCCGCGACGCTGGCGCTCCTCAACACCCGGGACTCGCCGGTCGGGTCTTCGGCAGACGAGGTCGTGCCGGTCATGGCCGGACCGGAGACGGCCGTGGCGGCGACCAAGTCGCTGGTCGCCTCCCTGGTCGCGATCGCCGGCATCGTCGCCGGCTGGACGGACGACGGCGCCCTGGCGCGCGGGCTGGAAGCGCTTCCGGAATCGCTCGCCGCGTCGCTGGCGTGCGGCTGGCTGATCTGCCGCCTTGTAGTCGACGCGGCGAGGCTGGTGGAAGATCCGAATCACCCTGATCGCAGGGGGCTTCGCCGCTGGAAACCGCGCTGCAACTCTGGCGTATATTATCGGCTGCCGGCTGAGGTCGAGGGCGCTTAGCGGAGATTTGGCGCGCGGACATGCTGCCGCTGACGCGCTCAAGCGGCCTGGACGAGCGCTTGCTGGAAATCGTGCTGATCGCCGAGAGCCGGCGAACCCGCTCAGCGGAGGAACTGCTGGAGTGGCGGCTCAACAGCAGCGCCTACGGCCACGATGCCTTCGGCCTGGACGCGGCGGCCCAGGTGTACTTCGGCAA
>JAPOQV010000443.1 GCA_026710565.1 Spirochaetaceae bacterium
GGCGCCGGCCGGCCCGTAATCGTTGCCGGCGGCGGGGGGACCGCCTCCGGCGCGCGTGACGAGCTGATCGCACTGGCCGAGAGGTTGTCCATTCCGGTGGCCACGGCGCTCAACGCCAAGGCGATGTTTCCGTCCGACCACCCGCTGGCGGTGGGGACGCCGGGCAACTACTCCCGCGAGTGCGCCAATCGCATCCTGTGCCGGGCCGACCTGGTGTTCTTCATCGGCAGCCACACCGGCGGGCAGCTCACGCACGACTTCCGCATCCCGCCGCAGGGCACGCCGGTCATCCAGCTCGACATCGACCCTGCCGAGATCGGTCGCAACTATCCGGTGCAGGTGGGGCTGCAGGGCGACGCACAGGCGTCGCTGTCGGCGATGCTCGACACGGCGCAGCCCGGCCCCGAACGCGGCGCCTGGCTGGCCGAGGTGCGGGGGCTCGTCCAGGACTGGAAGGAGAGCGTCGAGGAGCACTGGGGCTCGGACGCCGCGCCGGCGCGGCCGGAGCGCATCTGCCGCGAGCTGAGCAGGCACCTGCCGGCCGACGCCATCGTGGTATCCGACACCGGCCACTCGGGCGTGTGGACGGGCACCATGCTGGACTTCAGGCACCCCACCCAGAGCTACATCCGTTGTGCGGGCTCGCTGGGCTGGGGGCTGCCGGCGGCGCTGGGCGCCAAGTGCGCGGCCCCCGAGCGGCCGGTGCTGTGCTTCACCGGCGACGGCGGCATCTGGTATCACATCGCCGAGATCGAAACGGCGGTCAAGGAGCACCTGAACGTCGTCATCCTGGTGAACAACAACCACTCGCTGAACCAGGAGAAGCACGGCGTCGAGAGCTACGAGGGCCGGTCGCCGGCGTCCGACAGGCAGTGGCTGTTCCCTGATGCCGACTTCGCCGCCATCGCCGAATCGATGGGCGCGATGGGGCTGACGGTGGACAAGCCGGGCGACCTGCAGGGCGCCCTGGACAAGGCGTTCTCGGCGAACCGCCCGGTGGTCATGGACGTCAAGAGCCACGTGGGCGGCATCGCGCCGCGGGCCTGGCTGCCCGAGTAGGACGGCGGCTCCCGGCCTCGGCGGTCGCGGTTGCGTGGCGCGGCCGGCGGGGATAGGTTCGTGGCGATGAAATCAGCGGTGTTGCACAAGGTCGGCGGTCCCTTCGCGATCGAGGAGGTGGAGTTGCTGCCGCCTCGGAAGGGCGAGGTTCGCGTCAAGCTGAAGGCCGCCGGCTTGTGTCACAGCGACTGGCACTTCGTGCAGGGACTCCTGGAGCGGCCGTTGCCGCTCATCCTCGGCCACGAGGGCGCGGGGGTCGTCGAGGAGATCGGCGAGGGGGTCACCACGCTGCACAAGGGGCAGCGCGTGGCGCTCAACTGGGCGCCAGCCTGCCGGCACTGCTATTACTGCCTGCGGGGCGAGGCGGGCCTCTGCGAGACCTTCTGGCCCTGGCGCAACGGCACCATGCCGGACGGCTCGACCCGTTTTCGCTTCAACGGCGAACCCGCGAGTCAGTTCAGCGTGCTGTCCACGTTCACGGAGCAGACCATCGCGCCGGTCGAGAGCTGCGTGCCGCTCGCCGACGATATCTCCTTCGAGGTGGCCGCGCTGGTCGGTTGCTGCGTCACCACCGGCGTCGGCGCCGCGCTCAACACCGTCGACATCCGGCCGGGAGACAGCGTGGCCGTCTATGGCTGCGGCGGCGTGGGGCTCAACGTCGTGCAGGGCGCCAGGCTGAGCAACGCCTGGCCGATCATCGCCGTGGACACCGACCCGGCCAAGGAGGCGATCGCCCGGCAGTTCGGCGCCACCCACTTCGTGCCGGCCGGTGACGACGCGCACGAGAAGGTAAAGGAGCTGACCGGCGGGCGGGGCGTCGAGTACGCCTTCGAAGCGGTGGGACCGCCCGCGGTGCAGGAGGCGGCCTACCAGGCGATGCGCCGCGGCGGCGCGCTGGTGATCGTCGGCGTGGCGCCGGACGGGAGCACGACCTCGTTCCCCGGCCTCGACCTGCACGTCAATCAGCGCCGCATCCTGGGCTCCTTCTTCGGATCGACCGATCCGAGCCGCGAGTTCGGCCGCCTGCACGGCCTCTACCGCAACGGCCGGCTGCTCGTGGACGAGCTCATCTCCAGGCGCTACGCCCTCGACCGGATCAACGAGGGGTACGCCGACATGCTCGCCGGCGGTCACAAGCGCGGCGTGCTGATCTTCGACTGACCCCGCTCGATTCCCGGAGGACCGCGATGCCAGACACCATCGACACACCAGCCGTGTACCACGCCGACGAGCTTCAGCGTTTCGCCGAGGAGGTGATCCGGTGCACGGGCACCGCGCCGGAACAGGCGACCGTGGTGGCGCGCCACCTGGTCGAGGGCAACCTGGCGGGGCTCGAGTCGCACGGGGTCCTGCGGCTGCGCCAGTACTACGACGCCGTGCAGGCGGGCCAGATCGACCCCGTCGTGCTGCCGGCGGTCGACTCGGAGACCGCCGGCACGGCCGTGGTCGACGCCCGCGCGGGCTGGGGCGCGCCGGCCGGGTACCTGGCCGTGGAGCTGGCCGAGCGCAAGGCGCGGGCCGTCGGGGTCGCCGCCGTCAGCGTCAAGAACGCCGCCCATATCGGCCGCTCCGGCTCCTACGTGCTGCGCCTCGCCGAGCACGGCCTGGTGGCACAGCTCTTCTGCGGCCTGGTCCATGCCGCGTTCGTCGTGCCGTGGGGTGGCCGCGATGCGCGGTTCGGCACCAACCCGATCGCGATCGCCCTACCGGGCGGCGACGGGCCGGTGGTCATGGACATCGCGACCAGCGCGACCGCCGAAGGCAAGGTGCAGGTGTATCGCAACGCCGGCCGGCCCATGCCCGAGGGGCTGATCATCGACGCCCAGGGCCACCCCAGCACCGACCCCAACGACGTCTATCGCGGTGGCGGGATCCTCCCGTTCGGCGGTGTGAACGGGCACAAGGGCTACTGCCTTGCGGTGATGGCGGACCTGCTCGGCGGGTCCCTGTCCGGCTCGCACGTCGGCGTCCTGGCCGGCAGCTTCCGCAACCACTTCCTGCTGACCGCCATCGATCCCGACGCGCTCGGCGGTGCCGAGGCGATGCGGGCCATCGTCGACGAGTACTCGCAGTGGCTGAAGAGCTCGGCGACCCAACCGGGCTTCGACGAGGTCCTCATGCCCGGCGAGCCGGAGTCGCGCAGCGCCGCGGCGCGCCTGCGCGACGGGGTCCCGCTCGACGCGTCCACCGTCGAGCTCCTCGACGCGCTCGCGGAAGAGCTCGGCATACCCCGCATCAGCGGCATGCGTGGCCGGTAGCCCTGCGCACAAGCAGAAGACAAGGAGCACAGCGATGACACAGACCGACCAGGGCCAACGTATACACGGCGTGGTCGTGCCGATTCTCACTCCGCTGACACCGGACGAGACGGTGGACGTGGCGTCGCTGCGGCGCCTCACCAACTACGTGATCGACAACGGCGTGCACGGCATTTGGGCGGCAGGCACCACGGGAGAGTTCGCCGCCCTGGACGAGCCGGCCCGGCGGCTGGTGATCGAGACGGTGGTGGACGAGGCGGCCGGCCGCGTGCCGGGGATCGGCAACGTGTCCGCGGCCGCGACGCGGGCCACCATCGCGGCCGCGGAGGCGCTCCGCGACTGTCCCGTCACGGGCGTCGCCGCGACTCCCCCGTTCTACTACAGCAACACCCAGGACGAGTTGCTGGACCACTTCCGGGCTATCGCCGACCGGTCTGCGCAGCCGCTGTGGGTCTACAACATCCCGAGCACCGTCAAGGTGACGGTCGATCCGGACACCGTCGCCGCCCTGGCCGCCGACGGCACCGTGGTCGGGGTCAAGGACAGCTCCGGCGGGGGCGAGACCTTCGCGCAACTCGTCATGCTCTGCCGAACGCGCGGCCTCTCGCTGTACCGGTTCGTCGGCTCGGTGTGGCGCGCCACCATGGCCGGCATCGGGGCTCACGGCATCATCCCCGGCATCGCCAACCTGGCGCCGCGCAGCGTTTCGGGCGCCTGGGAGGCCGGCCAGCGCGGGGATGAGGAGACCGCCGCTCGTTGCCACCACGAGACGCTCGCCGCCACGCGGGTGACGCAACTCGCGAGCGGCAGCAGCGGGACCGGCTACGCGGCGCTGAAGTCGGCGTTGAAGGTAATGGGAGTCATCGAGCACGACACGGTGTCCGCTCCGTTCCGGCCCCTGGACGACGCGACGCGGGCGCAGCTTCCGCCGCTGCTGAAGGAGCTGGGGCTCCGGTGAGCCCGCCGCATGGGAGCCCGTAGCCGGCTCTTCAGTACCGCCGACAGCACCAACCCCGGAGCCTTCACCGCGACCGACTGGGCGCTGTTCTGCTCCATATCGGCGATCTGGGGCGCGTCGTTTCTGCTCATCGACATCGCCCTGGATGCGTTCCGGCCCGGCCTGGTCACCTTTCTGCGAGTGGCCGGCGGGGCGGCGACGCTGTGGCTGGTTCCCGCGGCGCGCCGGCCGCTGGCGCCCGAGGACCGTCTGCGGGTCGTCGTGCTGTCGTTCGTCTGGGTGGCGGTGCCGTTCACGATCTTCCCGGTAGCCCAGCAATGGGTGAACTCGGCGCTCACCGGCATGCTCAACGGGGCGATGCCGATCTTCGCCGCGCTGCTGTCCACGGCGCTGCTGCGGCGCATGCCGCCGCCGGCTCGGCTCGGCGGGTTGCTGGTCGGCTCCGTGGGCGTCACGGCCATCGCCTGGTCCACCGCGGCGCCGGACGCCTCCAGCGCCGCCGGCGTCGTGCTGATCCTGTGCGCGACGCTGTGCTACGGAGTGGCGGTCAACCTGGCCGTTCCCTTGCAGCAGCGCTACGGCGCGGTGCCGGTGATGGCGCGCGTCACGGGGCTGGGGGCGCTGTGGACGGCGCCGTACGGCCTGTACGGGCTGGCAGGCTCCGCGTTCGGTTGGTCCGCGCTGTTCGCGGTGCTCGCCGTCGGGATCATCGGCACCGGGATCGCCTACTGGATCATGGGCCCCCTGGTCGGCCGCGCGGGCTCGGTCCGGGCATCGTTCATCACCTACCTGATCCCGGTGGTGGCACTGGTCCTGGGCGTCGTGATCCGGGGCGATCGGGTAGGGGGACTGGCGGTCGCCGGAGTCATCCTGGCCACCCTCGGCGCCCTGCTGGCTGCCCGCCGCGAACGCTGACCGGCTTTTGGAGAGACGGGAACGGCAGCCCCGGTTGACGTCGCGCGGTACGGGGCCTATACGGAGCGGGCATGGATGACAAACCCGGCCGCTGGGTTCACCGGGGATTCGACGCTCTCCGCCAGGGCGAGTTCGACAACGGCGGCGACAACCTGTACGTGACCGCCGGCGGCGCGGTCGAGTGGATCCATCGCACCGACACGAATGGCGACGGCCACGTCGACCTGGTGTTTCCCAACTCGCACGGCTACGACGAGCGCGGGCCGACCTGGATCTACGCCCAGCCGCAGGCTCCCGGCGGCGAGTGGGGCAGGCGAGAGCTCCCCAACGACAGCGGATGGATGAGCCGGGCGGTCGACCTGGACGGCGACGGCTACCTGGACCTGGTCGTCATCAACGCGGAGAACGGCGTCACCTCCGAGCTGGATTCCTACGTCTACTGGGGCGGCCCCGGCGGCCTGACCGGCGATCGCGTCGAGCTGCCCACCGCCGGCGCCTACGACTTCGCCGCCGCCGACCTGACCGGCAACGGACTGCCGGACCTGATCATCTCGTCGGCGTGGGTGGATCACCACAACGCCGGCGAGCCGCGACCGCTGCACGTCTTTCTGCAGACTCGCCCGCGCGTCTTCGAGGACGCCACCGAGCGCTTCGGCATCCCCGGCGTCGCCGCGCTGGCGGTCGCCTGCGCGGACCTGGACGGCGACGGCGAGCTGGAACTGGTGGTGGCCAACTACCGTGCCGGGTTCGACTACGACACCGACTCCTTCATCTACCGCCGGCGCGGCGCCGGTTTCGCCGTGGACCGTCCGCTGCGGCTGCCCACCCACTACGCGATGCAGGTGGAGCTGGCCGACCTGAACGGCGACGGCGCCAGGGAGGTGATCTTCGCCGGCGGCGATCAGGTCCAGATCTACTGGAACCGCGGCGGCCGCTTCTCACCGGACGACCGCACGATCCTGCCGGTCTCAGGCAACTGGACCCTGTTCACGCAGGGCGCGGTACGGGTGGCCGCGGCCGATGTCGACGGCGACGGACGGGACGAGCTGCTGGTCGTGACCAGCGAGGGGGTACAGATACGGTCGGCAACGGCGCTGGACCGTGCCCGGCAGACGCTGCCTCTGCCGAACTGCAGTTGGCTTTCCGCCGCCGACCTGGACGGCGACGGGCGCATCGACCTGATCGCCTCGCGGCTGGAGGACGGCCGCTCCTACGAGACCGAGTCGGTCGTGTTCTGGAACGGACCGGAAGGACTCTCCGCGGGACGGGTCACCACGCTGCCCACGAAGGGCGCGATGGGCTGCACGGCCGCCGACCTGGACGGTGACGGCCGGCCGGAGATCGTGTTCAACAACACGATGGCCGGGCCGTCGCAGAACGATCCCGACTTCCCGCTGTACGTCTACCCCGGCGGCCCCGGCGGCAGCTTCGACCCGCAGCGGCGGCTGGAGCTGCCGACCGGCGGCACCAACACCTACGTCCTCGCCGACCTCGACTTGGACGGCCACGCCGACCTGGTGTGCACGGGGCGGGACGGACTGCGGGTGTTCCACGGCGGCCGGGACGGCCTGCGTCCCGACCGCTGCACGTTCCTCCCCGGCCTGGGGCAGTTCTTCCACTACGTGCAGGTCGGGGACTTCGACCGCGACGGCTGGCTGGATCTGCTGGGCGTGGCCTACACCTACGACGACAAGCCGGAGACGATGGCGGCCTCCTCGGTGATCTTCCACGGTTCGCCCGACGGTTTCTCCGCGGAGCGCTCCACGGTGCTGCCCACCTACTGCAAGGGCAACGCGCGCGTGGCCGACCTGTCCGGCGACGGCTGGCTGGACGTGGTGTTCTACAATCCGCGCGGCTACCTGGCCGTGTATCACGGCGGCCCGCACGGCTTCTCGACGGAGCGGATGAGCCGCATTCCGCTGGACCTGGGGGGCGACGGCAACGTCGCCGCGATCAACTGCGCCGACCTGTCCGGCGACGGCTGGCTGGACCTGATCGTGGTGGTCATGGGCCACTACACGCGCATGGAGTCCGGATTCCACATCCTGCACGGCGGGCCGGACGGCTACTCCCAGGATCGACGCGAGTACCACCGCACCGACGCCTCCAGCATCCTGCTGACCGTCGCCGACGTGAACGGCGACGGGCACCTCGACCTGCTGGTGCCGGCCTATTCGACGCAGTTCAGCCGCGTGCTGCCGGCGCACATCTACCACGGCACGGCGCACGGCATCGACTACGAGAACCCCACCGTGATCCCGTGCGACTCCTCCTGCGCGTTCCAGGTGGTGGACATGACCGGCAACGGCTACCGCGACGTGCTGACCGTCTGCCACCGCACCGACCTCGGCCACCGGGTCGACTCGATGCTGTTCCACAACGGCCCCGGCGGCCTGGACCTCGAACACCCGGTGCGGCTGCCGGGGATGGGCCCGCACCTGAGCACGCCGCGCGACTTCGGCAACGCCTTCACGCGCGAGCCGTGCGAGCGCTACCGCTCGCCGCCGTACGAACTGGCGGGCAGGCGGCCGGTGCGGGTGGACTGGATCGCGGACACGCCGCCGCGCACGTCGGTCGAGCTTCAGCTCCGCTGGGCGCGGTCGCGCGAAGAGCTGGCTGCGGCGCCGTGGCACGGCGCGGACGGCGCGGGCACCACCTTCGGCCATCCCGGCCGTGTGGTGGGGTTCGCGGGACCGCAGCGCTGGCTGCAGTACCAGGCGACGCTGACCTCGCTCGACGGCTGCAGCACGCCCTCGCTGCGCGAGGTAAGCGTCGAGCTGGCTTAAGGCGTACACTCTCCACATGGCAGAGCAGACGCTGGTCGACGAGGGCCGCTACGTGGCGGCCGGCACGGTCGAGGCCGTGCGCGCCAAGGGGGTCGTCCTGGTCGAGGGCGACGGGGTCACCGTCGCCGTGTTCGCCGACGGCGACCGCATTGCCGCCGTGGACAATCGCTGCCCGCACATGGGCTTCCCGCTGCACCGCGGATCGCTCGACGACGGCATCCTGACCTGCCACTGGCATCACGCGCGCTTCGACGTCGCTTCCGGTTGCGCGTTCGACCTGTTCGCCGACGACGTGCCGTCCTACGAGGTGCGCATCGCCGACGGTCAGGTGCTGGTCGCGCGCCGCCCGCGCGAGCACGCCGACGCGGCGTTCTATGGCCGCCGCCTGCAGCGGGGGCTGGACATCGGCGTGGGCCTGATCCAGGCCAAGGCGCTGCTCGGGCTGCTGGACGAAGACCCGGACCCGTCCGGCGTGATCGCCACGGTCGCCGAGTTCGCCGCGCGCCGGCTGGCGAGTTGGGGCGAAGGGCTGGTGCGCCTTGGCTGCGTGGCCAACCTGGCGCCGTACCTGAGTGACGACACCCGCTACCTGGCGCTCTACTACGCGACCCGGCAGATAGCCGCCGAGGCGTCAGGGGCGGTGCCTCACCGCCTGCGCGGGGCGCTGGACGGCGACGACCGACGGCTGGACGATCTCGCCGGCTGGCTGCAGACGTTCGTCGGCGCCCGCCACGCGGACGGGGTCGAGCGCACGCTGGCGACGGCGCTGCGCACGTTGAGCGAGCGCGACGCCGCCGGCCTGCTGTCCGACGCGGCGGCGCAGCGCCTCTACGCCGAGGGCGGGCACCTGCTCGATTCCTGCAACAAGGTGTTCGAGCTGATGGACCACGTCGGCACGGACGACGCGGAGACGCACGTGGCGCTCCTGGCCGGCCGCATCGCCGCGGCGCGCGGTGAGGAGGAGGGAAGCGCCTGGCGGCATCCGGTCGACCTGGTGAGCGCCGCCCGCGACCTGGAGTCGCGGCTCCCGGAGCTGCTGGCGGCGGGCGGGGACGCGGCGCGCGCGAACGGGACCGCGGAAGCGGCGCAGGCGCGGGAGGTCTCCGGCCGCCTGCTTCCGGTCTTGCTCGGCGATGACGGCCGCGCGGTGCTGGCGGCGATCGGCGACGAGCTGGCCGGCGGAACCGCCCCCCGCATCCTGTCGGCCGTGGTCGCCTATGCGGCGGGGCTGCGCCTGGCGCGCTTCTCGGCATCGAACGACGTGGGCGACTGGTTCAGCGCGCAGCACACCTTCATCTTCGCCAACGCCGTGGACCGTGCGGTACGGCGCAACCCCGCGGTGCGGACCGTCGCCGCGGTCGTGCAGGCCGCGCTGTCCGTGCACGCCGACCGCTTCCTGAACGTGCCTCCGGCTCGCCTGCCGGGCGAGCGGGACGGACTGGACGCACTGCCCGAGGACCACGACGAGTTGCTCGAACTCCTGCTCGACACGATGGATCGCCGCAGCACCCCGGGCGACGCGGATGCGCTGACCGCCCGCTTCCTGCGCACCGGCGGTTCCCTGGAGCGGCTGATCGACACGCTGGCCCATGCGACGGTGCGCGAGGACCTCGACTTCCACAGCCTGCAGGTGCTGGAGGCGGCGGTCGCGCAGGGACCGACCTGGGGAGACGGACCGGAGCGGGAGCACCTGATGATCGGCGTAACCCGCAACCTGGCCGCGCAGTGTCCGACGCGCCGCGGCGGTCTGAGCACCGCCCTGATCGCCCGGCGGCTGCATCGCGGTCAGGCGCTGTACGCCGAGGATGAGGCGGATGGCGACGGCGGGGGCGCCTGAGGGAGTTCGTCGTGCTGGATCTCCAGACCTTCGCGCCCGGCGATCCGGCCGGCGCCGCGGCGGTGTTCCACCGGGACGGTCTGGTCGTCATCCGCGACGCGCTCACGCCGGAGCAGCTCGCGCTCGCGCAGGCCGGAGCGCGGCGGGTGGCGGCCGAACAGATGGCGGCGATCCCGTTCGAGGAGGCGAACCGCGGCTATGCGCGCTATTCCTACGGACGCCAGCTCCACCACCCCGAATGGGCGCAGTTGATCGCGGTGCCGACGATCCTGCCGGTGCTGGATGAGATCTGGGGCTCCGAAGAGTACATCTGCGGCGACGGCGGCGGCGACTACTCCGCGCCCGGAGCGGAGATTCAGCACCTGCACGGCGACGTGCGCGACGACATCGCAGACCCGCTGCAGCAGGTCACCATCTTCGATCTGCCGAGCCCGTTCATCGTCGCCAACTACGTGATGACCGAGTTCAGCGAACGAACGGGAGCGACCCGCTTCGTGCCCGGCACGCAGCGCACGCGCCAGAAGCCTCCCACGCTGGAGGAAGAACCCGACCGCATGCGGCGGTCGTTCGTGTGCGCACCGCCCGGCACGGCCATCATCCGCGACGTGCGCTGCTGGCACGGCGGCACGCGCAACAGCAGCGACCAGGTGCGCATCATGCTCGGCATCGGTTACTACGCGCCCTGGTTTCGGCAGGCGCGGATGCGGGGCGTGGTGCCCCGGTCGCTGTACCGGACGCTGCCGGCGCGGGCGCAGAGACTCGCCCGGTTCATCGTCGACGACGGCGCGTGAGGATGCCGCCACCGCCGAACATCCTGTTCGTCTTCACCGACCAGCACCGCTGGGACTGGGTCGGGTACGAGGGGCGGGTGCCGGTGCGCACCCCCAACCTGGACCGGCTCGCCGCGCGCGGCGTTGCCTTCAGCGGCTGCCGGGTGGCAAGCCCGATGTGCGCTCCCAGCCGCGCCTGCCTGGCCGCCGGCGTGCGCTACGACCGCTGCCGCGTCGCCGACAACCGCGCCGACGCCGATCCGGCGCTGCCGACCTTCATGCAGTCCCTGCGCGCGGCCGGCTACCGGGTGGCGATGTGCGGAAAGAGCGACCTGCACAAGCGCTCGCACCTGCACGGCCGCTACGGCTGGTCCAGCTTCCTGGGGCGGATGGGATTCACCGACACCCTCGATCATGCCGGCCACCGCGACAGCGCCGCCGTCGCCGGCCGGACCGAGCCCATCGAGCCCTACCTGGCGTTCCTCCACGAGCACGGGCTCGCGGCGACGGTGCTGGAGGACTGGGAGCGGCGCCGGCAGCACGACCAGGACGGGAACGGGATCGCCGCATGGCCCTGCCCGCACGGCCGCTTCTTTCAGATCGACGACTTCACGGGACGGGCGGCGCTCGGCCTGCTCGACCGGCTGCCGCCCGGGCAGCCGTGGTTCCTGCAGGTGAACTTCTCCGGCCCGCATCCGTATTTCGATGCCTGCCGGGAGCTGCTCGACCGCTACGAGGGCGTCGCATTCCCGGAACCGGCCGACGCACCGCCGTCACCGCACGACCACCAGGCGATCAGGCGCAGCTATGCGGCCAAGATCGAAGGCATCGACGACTGGATCGGCTGGATCCGGGATGCCGTCGAGCGGCGCGGCGAGACGGACCGCACGCTGTTCGCCTTCTCGGCCGACCACGGCGAGATGCTCGGCGAGGGTGGGCTCTGGGACAAGGGACAGCCGCACGAGGGCTCCGTGCGCGTGCCGCTGGCGGTCTCCGGGCCCGGCGTCGACGCGGGACGCTGGAGCGATGCGCCGGTGGAGACGATCGATCTGGCCGCCATGTTCGTGGAAGCCGCCCGGGCGGAGCCGCCGGCGGGCTGGGATGCGACCTCGTTGTGGCCACTGCTGAGAGGCAGCGCCCGGCGCACGCGGCCGGTCGCCGAGTCGGCATTCGGCGACTGGCGCCTGCGCACGGACGGCCGCTGGAAACTGGTCGAGCGCGCGGCGTTCGCAACGGAACTCTACGACCTGTGGAACGATCCCACCGAGCGTCAAGACGTGGTCGCCCGACACCCACGGATCGTCGATCGCCTGCGACGAGCCGCTGCCCCCCGGTGAGTCTTTGCCGATCGCATACCGGCAGGTCGTCCGCCGCCACGATCGTCGTGCGGTAGACTGATCGGCACATGGACACCGGAAGTACGGAGAGCGACCGGCTGGCGATCGACGGCGGCACGCCGCTGGTGACGGAACTGCCCGAGCGCGGCCTGATCGGCGCGGAGGAACGCGCGGCCGTCCTCGGGGTCGTCGATCGGGCGATCGCAGCCGGCGGCGCCATCGAGTACGGCGGGCCGGAGGAAGAGGCGTACTGCGCCGAGTTCGCGGAGACCCTGGGCGGCGGGCACGCCGATGCGGTCAATTCCGGCACCGCGGCGCTGTACGTCGCGCTGCGGGCGCTCGGCGTGGAGCCGTTCACGGAGGTGGTGGTGCCGGCGATCAGCGACCCCGGAGGCATGATGCCGGTGCCGTTGCTGGGCTGCATCCCGGTGGTGGCCGACACCGAGCCCGGCTCCTTCAACTGCGGCCCCGAGCAGATTGAGGCGGTGATCGGGCCCCTCACCAGCGCGATTGTGGTCGCTCACATCGCGGGCGAGCCGGCGCGCATCGCGGCCATCGCCCGCTTGGCCGAGCGTCACGGCGTGCCGCTGATCGAGGACTGCGCGCAGGCGCACGGCGCTGCCATCGGCGGCGCGCCGGTCGGGAGCTTCGGGACGGTCGCCGCGTTCTCGACGATGTGGGGCAAGCACCACTCGACCGGTGGGCAGGGCGGCGTGGTGTTCACGCGTGACGAGGAGCTGTACCGAAGGATCCGCGGCGCCGCCGATCGCGGCAAGCCGTTCGGGGCCACCCTGCCGGCGGGCCGCAACTACCTGGCCTCACTCAACTTCAATCAGGACGAGCTGAGTGCCGCCATCGGCCGCGCGCAGCTCGTCAAGCTGCCGGCGGCGGTGGCGCGTCGCCGCGCGTTCGTGAGGGCGCTGGCGGAGCACCTGACGGACGTGCCGTCGGTACGCGTGCCGGAGTTGCCCGACGGCGCGGAGCCTTCCTGGTGGTTCCTGCGGCTGCGCTACCGGTCGGCGGGCGGTTGGGACAAGGAGCGGTTCTGCGCGGCCGTCGCCGCCGAGGGGGTGCCGGTCAACCCCACCTACGCCGCGCTGCCGGCCACCTACACCTGGTTCCGGGACCGGCAGGTGTTCGGGAGGCGGAGCGGCTTTCCGTGGACGGCGGCCGAGTACCGGGGCGACCCCGATCGTGCCTTCCCGTGTCCGAACGCGCACGCCGCGGTCGCCGAGCACTTCACGCTGCCGTTGCGCGAGTCGTGGGGGGAAGCGGAGGCGGCGAAGATCGCGGCGGCGTTCGCCCGCGTCGACCGCGCCGCGCGCCGGGCGGGAAGCGCGTAGCGCTCGCAGACCGTCAGCGGGTCACGCTGACGGAGATCCGGCACGGGCCGGAACGCCTTCCTGCGTCTCCGCGAGCACCAAGTCGACGACCGCGCGGAGCGCCTCCTGCTCGGTCGCTCCCTCGACGCGGCGGAGCCGGAAGAGATCCAGTTGCCGGTCCGCGCTCGTGCCGTCGCGGATCATGTCCCGCACGCGGCGCAGTTCCTCTTCGCAGCCGAGCGCGGCGGCATCGCCGGCCAGCGTGTCGATCAACGCCGCGGCGTACTCGTCGATGTCCATGCGCCCGCCGGCGCCGGCATCGCCCAGGAACGCGAACACCCCGAAGCGCTGCGCCAGCCAGCGGTTCTCCAGGATGATCTCCGTCCGCGGCTCGGCCGGCAGCTCGTCTGACCGCGCCTGCCGCAGCAGCATGCGGATGAGCGATGCATAGAGCGCGGCGATGCACACCGCATCGTCGATGCGCGGGCAGATGTCGCAGATGCGCAGTTCGACCGTCGGATGCAGCGCGGCAGGGCGGATGTCCCACCACAGCTCGCTGCCGTCCCCGATGAAATCCAGGCGCCGGTACTCGTCCACGAGCCGGTCGTACTCCGCGCGCGACCTCAGCGGAGCGGGAGTGCTGGTGCGCGGGAGTGCGCCGAACAGGTTCAGCCGGTAGGACTTGTAACCGGTCATGCGTCCGCCGCTGAACGGTGACGACGTCGACAGCGCATGCAGGAACGGCAGGTAGCGGCGCAGGGCGGTCATGACCCGGATGCGTTCGTCCTCGTCGCCGAAGCCCGCATGGATGTGCATGCCGCCGATCAGCATGCGCCGCACCGCGTCCTGGAAGAGAGCGGCGAACCGTTCGTAGCGCTCCTTGCGGGTGGGCGCCTGCTCCGTCCACTGCGCGAACGGGTGGGTGGAGGAGGCCAACACCGCGGCGCCGTGCGTGGCAGCCGACTCCAGCACCACGCCGCGGGTCTCCACCAGGGCCTCGCGCACGTCGGCCACCCTGCGGCAGATGCGCGTGTTGGTCTCGATCTGCGAGCGGAGAAACTCCGGGACCACCTTGTGCGGCCCGCTGTGCCGCGCGCAGGCGGCGAAGATGCCGGGGTCCGGATCGACCAGCAGGTCGCGCGTGTCCGGGTCGATCAGGAAGAACTCCTCCTCGACCCCGAGCGTGATCGCCAGGTCGTCGCCGGCTTTGGCCATGCTTCAGTCGAGTGTCGACTGCCGGCGGCACTCTTCCATGATGCGCATCTGGCGCAGCACCTGCTCGGCGGTGACCGGCAGCGGGCCGCCGTGGCGGATGGCGTCGAACAGCTCCCGGTAGTAGCGGGCCTCGCCCTCGGCCTCCGGGGCGCCGGCCGCCTTTGCCTCCTCGAGCGTCCAGCGGTGCTCGACCCAGTCGACCTGCTCCCGGTTGTAGCTGCGGTCCCCGGTCGGCTCGGTGGACAATTGGCGCTCGGGCCGGCTGCCGGGGCGCACGCAGCGCCACGTCAGCTCGCCGTTGCCGCCCACCAGCCCGCCTTCCGATCCCATGACGTGGAGCATCGGCTGCTCGTAGGCGCAGGTGGAGGTGATCTCGATGTCGATGGTCGGCGCGGCGGCGGCGTCCGTATCCGCGGGGTCAGGGGTGAGGACGACCTTGAGATGGTCCTCCGCGTCGCCGAGGGTCTGCACGCAGTCGCTCACGTACAGCACGCGCGGCTCGCCCGGGCCGAACAGCGTCAGGGCGGCGTCGATCAGGTGGGCGCCGGTGTTGTTGAGCGATCCGCCGCCGAAGCGCCGCAGGGTCTGCCAGTCCCAGCGTCGTCCGAAGCCGTGGTTGACCAGCCGCACCTGTACCAGGCGCCCGAGCTCGCCTGCGCCCACGATGGCGAGCACTTTCTGCAGCTCCGGGCGGAAGCGCCAGTTCTGGAAGACGGAGAAGAGCCGGCCGGTGGCGTCCCGGACCGCGACCATGCGCTCGGCCTCCGGAAGCGAGGTGGCCATCGGCTTCTCGCCGACCACGTGGCGGCCGGACTCCAGCGCGGCCGTCGCGTACGGTGCGTGCAGGTGGCTCGGCACCGCGACCACGACCAGCTCGACCTCGGCGTCGGCCAGCAGGTCGTCGAACTCGACGTGGGAACGGCAGCCGAAGCGCTGCTCGGCTTCGGCCCGCCGCTCGGCCAGGTGGTCCTGAACGGCGACCACGGTGAAGCGCTCCGGCTGCTCGGCGAGCAGGCGCGCGTGGATGCTCCAGCCGCTACGGCCCAGGCCGGCGATGGCGGTGCGCACGGGGGGGACTGAGGTGCTCATGACGGGCGGATCATAGCCTCACCGGGCCGGCGGTGGCAGGCCTGGTCGGTTGACCGGCTCCGGGAGCGAACGTAGGGTCGGCGGCGAGCACATCGTGGCAGAGGTCCAGGTACGTCTATCGAGCAGCGCCCGCTCCGTGCCGGAGCGGGCGCTTGCCGCCCTGCGGCGCTACTGGTTCGTCTACCTGCTCATGCTCCCCGGTCTGGTTTGGATCGTGGTGTTCCAGTACGGGCCAATGTACTGGCTGCTGGTCGCCTTCAAGGACTGGAACATCGTCCAGGGCGTCCTGCGCAGCCCGTGGGTCGGATTGGAGAACTTCCAGGTCCTGTTCCAGACACCGCCGTTCTATGCCGCGCTCCGCAACACGCTGATCATCAACCTCTTCGTCCTGGCCTTCGGCTTCACCTTCACGGTGTTCCTGGCGCTGATGCTCAACGAGGTGCGGGTCTCCTGGTACAAGCGCACGGCCCAGACGATGGTCTACTTCCCGCACTTCGTCTCCTGGGTGGTGATGGGCGCGCTGATGTCGCGCATGCTCTACCCGGAGCCGGACAGCCCGTTCAACGTCCTGGTCGGCCTGTTCGGGGTGCAGCCGCGCCACTGGCTGACGGCGCCCGAGTACTTCCGCGTCATCGTCGTGGTCGTCCACACCATCAAGGAGGCAGGCTTCGCCACCATCATCTACCTGGCGGCGCTGTCCAGCGTGAATCCCGACTTGGTGGAGAGCGCCCACTGCGACGGCGCGCACCGCGGCCACCTGATGCTGCACATCTACCTGCCGCGCATCGCGCCGACCATCGCCGGGCTGTTCATCCTGCAGCTTGCGGGACTGTTCGGCTCCAACTTCGACCTGATATACAACCTGTACAATCCGGCCGTGTACGACGTCGGGGACGTGCTCTCCACCTACCTGTACCGGACCGGGCTCTTGAATAGCAAGTTCGAGCAGGGGACCGCCTTGGGGCTGGTCTTCAACGTGCTCGGGCTGGTGCTGCTTTTGAGCGCCAACCGCGTCATCAGGCGCATGAACGTGATGGGCATCTTCGAATGACGACCGGCGGCATGCTCCGCGGCCGCCTGGGCTTCAACGCGTTCGACGTGTTCGTTGTCGCGTTCGTCGGGGCGTTCGCCGTGATCGCCATCTACCCGATGTGGTACGTGCTGGTGGTGTCGCTCATGCCGTACGCCGAGTTCATCCGCACCGAGTTCGTGCTGCTGCCGTCGCTGAACCCGGACCTGACCTACTACCACGGCATCGTCATCGGCGCTCCCCAGATCTTCCTGCGCGCCATGTCCGTTTCCATCGTCAAGACCGCGGTCGGGGCGGGCGGCGGCGTCGTCATCACCGCCATGCTCGCCTACGCCGTGACCAAGCGCCACGTGCCCGGCACGCGGCTCATCAACGTCATGGTCGTCATTACCATCTTCTTCTCGGGCGGCCTGATCCCGCTCTTCCTGCTGGTGGTGAGGCTGGGGCTGAAGGGCTCGGCCCTGTCGCTGATCCTGGCCACGGGGTTCGTCAACGGCACCTACTTCATCATCATGCGCAACTTCTTCTCGTACATGGTGCCCAGGGACCTTGAAGATGCCTGCGCGATCGACGGCGCCAACGAGGCGACGGCGTTCTTTCGCATCATCCTGCCGATCGCCAAGCCGATGGTCGCGGCGATCCTGCTGTTCCTGGCGGTCTACCACTGGAACGACTACACAAGTTGGCTGTTCTTCGTGAGCGAGACGAAGTACGCGCCGTTCGCGATCCTGCTGCGCAGGGTGCTGGAGCGGCCGACGGTGTTCTTCGACTCGGCGGCCGGGCAGCGCTTCATCGAGGACGCGGGATGGATCCCTCCCCGGCAGCTCGTGATGGCGACGATCGTGCTCACCATGCTGCCGATCCTGATGCTGTACCCGTTCCTGCAGCGACACTTCGCCAAGGGCATCCTGATCGGCGCCGTCAAGGAGTAGCCGAGCCGACGCGCGAGCGGTGCCCGCTCAGGCAGGCACGATCGTCACATCCACCTCGTCGACGACGATCGGCTCGGGGTCCGGCACCGCGCCGACGTCCACCACTCCCGAGAACAGCAGCGTCAACCTGAGATCGTTGTCGCCGCGCACCACCAGCTCGGCGGTAAGGTCGATGACGCAGGTGGTGTGCGGGGGCAGCGGCCTGCCCGCCTGCGCCGGGCGCCCCTCGCGGTGGTACACGCGGCGAAGTTGCCCGGCCGGAACTTCGGTGCCGTTGAGATGCACGGCGATCCGGTCGGCCGATCCCAGGCCGACGGCGCGGATGAACAGCGTGGCGCTGACGGTCTGCTCGACCTCCTCGAACAGCCGGAACCGGTAGCTCGCCGACGGGCTGCCCGGCTCGCGCGGCAGGACCAGCTTCTGGTCCTTCATCGTGCCGCACACGTTGGTGCCGGACGGGCTGATGCCGTGGTAGCCGCCCCACATCGAGCGGTACGTGTAGTGACGGACGCCGTCGGCCACCCGCTTGGGGTCGCGTGCCTCGCGCAGCAGGCGGAAGGCCGCAGGCCAGCCGGTCTCCGCGCCGCGCTTGCCGGAACGGAACCCGCCCCAATGCTTCTGGAAGTTGTAGACGGACATGCCGTCGGCGCCCTGGTGGCGCAGGGCATGCGCCAGCGCGCGGTAGTTCTCCGCCGTCGCCGGAGGACCGAAGCTCTCGCGCGAGCAGCAGTAAGGCTGCACGCCGGGGTAGAGCCGGCACGGCGTACCGGCAGTGAGTGCACGGAACTCCTCCCAGGCGGCGTTGAAGTCCGTGAACGACGAGTCCATCGGAGCGACGAAGTCGACCAGCCCACCGCCGGTCCACGCGGGCACGTCCAGCCCCACGGCGTGGCAGTCCTCCAGGGTCTCCGGCACCAGCACGCCCAGCTCCAGCCGCCGCCCGCGGGCGGCGCCGTGCTCGTCGAGCATCCCGCGCAGCCGCTCGATCAGGCCGGTCATCAGCGGCTGCCTCTCACGCGCCAGGCTCCGGTCGCCCCCGGGGGCGGGGAAGTAGAGGCCGTCGCGCATGGTAAGCAGCACGCCGTCCACGTCGAAGCTCGAAACTACCTCGGCGACGACCGCGTACAGGTAGTCGCGCACTTCGGGAACCGTGAAGTCCATCCGGTTGCCCGGCAGGAAGGCGCCGCCGGGCGGCACGTCGGTGATCTTCCACTGCGGGTTGCGGTGCAGGAACATGCCGCCCTGGTCCGGCGCGCCGTGGTTGTCGTTGACCCGGAACCCGGCCAGGCAGCGCATGCCGCGCTCCCGGCACCGCTCCAGCATCACCTGCAGCGGCATGATGCCGTCGTCCATCATCGGCAGGAACCGCCGGTGCTGCGGGCGCGCGTCGTACTCGAAGCCCTCGGAGCGGAAGTACATGGTCCAGCCGGCGTTGTAGACCTCCTGCACGAACACGTCGGCGGCGCTGGTGGCCACGTGGTCGATGAACCTGCGGAGCTCCCGCGGCGTGGCCGGGTGCCTGGTGACCAGCGGGCGGGCGTCACCAGGGTCGAAGTCGTAGTTGGCCACGTTGGACGGATCGCTGACGTAGACCAGCTCCCAGTCGCGCGGCGGCCTGGTGTCGGGGGGCGTCGGGGCCGGCATCTCCCTACTCCGGCGACCAGGTGGTGGCGTGGACGCCCTCGTCGCGGGCGCCGGCCCACAGGGTCAGCACGCGGCCGTCGCGGAGCAGCACCGAGCTGGTGCGCGCGTCCATGGGATGGTAGGCCAGGATGTAGGGCTCCGGGTCCCAGGTCCGTCCGCCGTCGGGGCTGAGCAGCGCGCGGGGGCCGCCGACGGCGTCCTTGTGGTCGTAGGTCAGCACGACGCGGCCGTCCGGCAGGCCGACGGCGTCCGCGGACACCATGTGCAGGCGGGTGACCAGGAACGGGGTGGTCCAGTCGTAGCCGCCGTTGCCGGAGAACATGATCGCCTCGTTCTTGTAGCGGCCCGGTCCGACCCGGTTGAGCGACGGGGCGGGCCAGGTCTCGTGGCCGCCGCCCTGAGCGGCGGGGGCGTCGAACAGGTCCGGGTGCAGGTATTCGCGCTGGAAGCGCGTCGCGCAGAGCAGCTCGCCGGACGGCAGCTCCAGGAGGTTCGACTCGCAGCAGCCGGGCGGCAGCACCGTCCAGTCGCCCCAAGTCCTGCCGTCGTCGTGCGAGCGCAGCAGGACGTCCCCCTCGTATCCGGCCTGGCGGGCTGCATCGTTCCAGGCGTTGCCGCAGAAGCAGATCACGGTGCCATCGGCGAGCTGCACGATGCGGCTGCCGTCGCCCTGACCGCAGTAGCGCGTCGGCCGGGGCGCCAGCTCGGAATCCGTCCAGGTCCGTCCGCCGTCGTCGCTGCGCGCCACGCGGGGCTCGCGCGTGGGGAACGTGCCGCGCGCCGGGTCGGCGTCATCGATCAGCGCGGCGTAGCTCGCGAGGAAGGTGCCGGCGCCGGTCACCCCGAACCCGAACACCGCAGGATCGCGTCCCGACAGCGGGATCTCGGCCAGGAAGCTCCACGTACGGCCCTCGTCGGTGGAGCGATGGATGCGGCAGTCGCGGCTGGAGTAGACCAGGCTGCCGTTGGGATGGCGGCAGACGACCGCGCCCTTGCCGCCGGCGCCGGCGAAGTAGCGGTGCTCGGCCGCCACGCGCCGGTAGGCCACCATCTCGAAGTTCTCGACGTAGTCGCCGCCCTCGTAGCGGTCGTCGGGGCGCATGCGCACCATGCCGTTGTCCAGGTAGCCTGATGGGTTGACCCGGTCGTTCCACAGGTTGGGGTACACCAGCGGCGGTTTCTCCAGGCCCTCCGGGGTCCAGCGCACCACGCCGATGGCCGGCCGGCCGGCCCACCCCTCCA
>JAPOQV010000444.1 GCA_026710565.1 Spirochaetaceae bacterium
CGTCCCGCCGGTGCCCTTGCTGCCGGCACCGCCGGCACGGTTCGAGATGGTCCGCGACCCGTTGAAACCCGCGCCTCTCAATGCGATCCCGAAGCCGCGGCTGCCACATCCGCCGTCGGCGGCGCTTACCGCCGCAATCGCGCATCCGGTGATGTTGGCCGTGGCCCCGACAGGTGAGCCGGGGGTACCCGGACGCCCGGCAGGAGTCGGTGCAGATGGGACACCGTATCAGGCTGCGTCCTTGGTACCGGCGCGTCCGGATCATCCGGTGATGATCGGGGCGCGAATGAGCGCACCCGGCGAGATCGGAGTACCAGTGGGGGTCGATGCCGACGGGAAGCCTCCGATGCCAGCGCAGCACGAGCCGGGTCCGCCGGTGCAGGCGGCGGCGCTGGCCGCGGGGCCGTTGGGAGAGCCGGGGGGGTGCCCGGAACGGCGAACGGGGATGCTCCAGCGCCGACGCGCGCACCGGGACCGCCCGTTCGGCTGGATACCACCATCGTGACCTGTCGTGACGGACGGCAATTGAGGGTACCGGTACCGCCATCTGGGTTGTCCCAGACTGACATCAGAACCCTATGCGACCGACATGCCGATGACATCGACGATTCGGCGGCGTTCGTATACCACTGGGAGGCGGATGAGACTATCGCCGGCAAGGAGTACGCGGCTCATGTCAACACGCCGGTCGAATTCCATCTGCTTGATGAAGTAGTCCGTCTGCCCGACGGATCTTCGCCCGTGAAGCTCCTGCAAGACTAGGAACGGTTCGACTCCCTGGAGAGGAACGATCGACGATCTGACTCGTCTGGTGCACGAGATGACGACGGGGCATGCTCAGCGCTTCGATATCCTTGAAGCCCGGATGGGTCCCGGCGGCACGTCGACTAGGTCTCGGCCAGCTTGATCACCGCACTGGAGTCGCACTCGAACAGCAGTAGTGCGGGCGCCATGGTCGTATCAAACCGATTCGCCACGGCGCCGAGGTCGTTTGCCCTCGGCGTGACGTCCTCGGCACGTACCGGGACGATCCGCGACGGCGACCGCTCTATCCTTCATGCGATAGAGTGCGGATCCGGGAGAGTCGTGTCGCGTCCTCCCAGTCTGCTCTGCATGGTCATGGATACCGACAACGACGTGATCCGTGCTGGTGCCCCACGAACACGGCGAGTCGCCCTTGGCCGCGGTCGCCTCACAACAGGGTTGCGCGCTAGGGCAGTGCGAATCGGGGGTATTGTGGATCGACCGGAACCAGTTGACCCGTGCCGCGGGCCTGCCGCATGCAGGCTGGCGATCCGCCGAGAGGCCGTACAAGGGAATGTCGACCGACAAACAGCTCCGGAGCGATAGACTCAGGAGCTTCAAGCGCACCGGCTTGGCGTCGTTACTGTTCACCATCGTGCGACCGCAGGACGCGAGCGCAACTGCGCTCAAAGGGCCCGCGCTCACGCTGAGGATGCCGTTTGGCCCGCGTGAGATTCCGATGCGGGACATTGTTTCCGTGGTATTGGAAGGGCACTGGGGCTGGGGCGGCGTTCGCATCCGCACCTCCCGCGGCGAGACGGCGGTGTCGGGACTGCGGAAGCGCGACGCGGTCGAGCTAGCAGCCGGGCTGGAGGACGCGCGAATCGCGTGGTGGCAAGAGTCTCTGGCGACCCACGCGCCGACGCTGCGCGCGACCGATGCCCGACTGGCTGAGCTCATGACGCCGCAGTCCTTCGTTCGCCGCCGCGCCTTCTCGTCGCTGATGGAGGACCTGCAGCGGGCGACATCGTCGTTGCCGAAGTGGTGGCCGGAAGCGCTCGCCGGGGAACCACTCGTCAAGTCGATCAGGCGCATCCGTGCGTTTCTCGCGGACCCGGAGGAAGTGCGGGCGCGGGCGAACCGGACCTTCCTGGAAGGCGAACTGGACCGCGCCAGGAGGTTTCTGGATCGCGTTGAAGCGCGGCCCCTGACGGACGAGCAGCGCCGCGCTGTCGCCGTGGATGACGACCGCAACCTGGTCGTGGCGTCCGCCGGTAGCGGCAAAACATCGGTCATGGTAGCCAAAGCCGGCTGGGTGGTCGAACGCGGTGACCGCCGTCCTGGGGAGCTGCTGGTCCTCGCGTTTGGCCGCGACGCCCGGGACGAACTGGCGGAGCGCGCCGAGAAGCGCCTCGGGCAGGCAGGGCGGGACATGCACGTGCAGACGTTCCATTCCCTTGGACTCTCGATCATCGGGGAGGCCGAGGGGCGGCGCCCGATGCTCGCGAAGGCGGCGACCGACAGGCGGGGGCTGCTCGACCTGCTGAAAGGCATCATCGGAGAGCTGCTCGATCACCGCGAGCACGGTCGCGCGCTCATCCAGTGGCTTGCGTACAGCGCCAAGCCCTACCGCAGTGAGCACGAGTTCGAATCACCGGGCGAGTACTACGACTACATCCGCAATCAGGAGATCCGCTCCCTGCAGGGGGAGCTGGTCAAGAGCTTCGAGGAATGCGCCATCGCGAACTTCCTCTACCTGAACGGCGTCCGCTACGAATACGAGCGCCCCTACGAGCACGACACCGCGACCGCAAAGAAGAGCCAGTACAAGCCCGACTTCTTTCTGTCCGATACCGGAATCTACATCGAGCACTTCGCGCTTTCGGAGAGCGGGGACACCCCCCCGTTCATCGACCGGGACGAGTACACGGCGTCGCGAACGTGGAAGCTGGAGCTCCACGCGGAGTACGGCACGACCCTCATCGAGACGTTCAGCCACGAGCAGGCGGCGGGCCGGCTGACGGAAAATCTGGCCGAGAAGCTGCGCGCGCACGGCGTGAAGTTCGCCCGGATTCCCCAAGAAAAGATCCTCGCGGTGTTCAACGAGCAGCGCCGCGTGGCGCCGCTGACCCAACTAGCGGCCACTTTCCTACAGCATTTCAAGGGCGCGCGGCTGTCCATCGGGGAACTGGAGCGACGGGCCGCCGCAATGCCCGACGGCGGCCGATCGAAGGCGTTTCTGCGTGTGTTCAGTCCGGTCTTCGAGCGCTACGAGGCGACGCTGGCTCAGGCCGGCGAGATCGACTTCCACGACATGATCAACCGCGCGACGGACCACGTGTCCGCGGGGCGCTACAGAAGCCCGTACGGCTACATCCTCGTCGATGAGTTCCAGGACATCTCGCCCGGGCGCGCGGCCCTGCTGGAGGCGCTTGTGAACCAGTCACCCACGGCACAGCTCTTCGCGGTGGGCGACGACTGGCAGGCGATCTTCCGTTTCGCGGGATCGGACATCGCCATCATGCGCGAGTTCGAGGAGCGCTTCGGCACCGGAACGCGCACCGATCTGGAGACGACATTCCGGTGTTCGGACGGCTTGTGCACGCTGGCCACTCGGTTCGTGCTCGGCAACCCGGCACAGATCGAGAAGAGGGTGCGCGCAGTGCACGGGGTGAACGGGCCGGCCGTTTGGATAGACTTCGGTGGAGCCGACGCGCCGCCCTCCCTGGACAAGGCGTTGGACCGCATCGCCGCCGACGTGCCGCCCGAAGGCCGACGAACGAGCGTCCTCCTACTCGGGCGGTACGGGCACCTCAAGCCGGACATGAGGCGGCTCGCGCCACGGCACCCGGCCTTGGACCTTTCCTACCGGACCGTGCATGCCGCGAAGGGACTCGAGGCCGACTACGTCGTGGTGCTCGGTGTCTGCGCAGGCCGGTACGGGTTCCCTGCTGAGATCACCGACGATCCGTTGCTCGACCTGGTACTTACGGCACCCGAAGAGCACCCGAATGCGGAGGAGCGCCGGCTCTTCTACGTGGCGCTTACGCGTGCCAAGCGCCGAGCGTGCCTGTTGGAGGATGGAGGACCGCGGTCGCCGTTCGTGGAGGAACTCCTGCGCGCGGGAGGCGGCATCCAGACCTTCGGCTCCCCGAATGCGACCGACGCGAACTGCCCCGAATGCAAGAAGGGGCACCTCGTGCCGCGGCGGGCGAGCGAGAGCGGCGGCCGGTTCTACGGCTGCTCCAACTACCCCTATTGCCAGCACACGCAGCCCGCGTGCCCGAAGTGCAGGCAGGGACTCCCGGTGCGAGAGGGAGGAACCGCAAAATGCAGCAAGTGCAGACACAGCTTTCAGGGCTGCCCGCAGTGCGACGGCTGGCTGCAGCCGAAGGCGGGGCAGTACGGGCCGTTCCTGGGCTGTTCGAACTGGCCCGCCTGCGGATTCACGCAAGCGAACCAGCGTCGCTGAGTGTCGAGTTCACGCGCCTGGTCCCGCCCGTGACGGCGCCGTCCGGGGCCGGCCCCCTCAGTCCGGTCCGGACCCTCCGACCGAGCCTCCATCCAGTCACCTCCCTCTTCCCCGCTCCCGAAGATTCCGGGATTTTCTCCCCGACCGGGCCCGCCGGCGGCGCGCTCACGGCGGGGGGCCGGGGGTCTCTTAGGGGGTGATGCAGCGATCGGGCGCATCCTGGGGCACGCGCGGCCGGCGGCGGGCTGCTTCGAGGCCGGGGAGCCGCCGGTCGGCGAGGCGGATCGGGGTCACCGTGGCAGCCCGTCGAAGGATGGCGAGGGCACATCACACCGCACTGCCGGTGTGCTCCACATCCGCCCTGGACAGGTTCAGGAAGCGATCGACGCGCCGAGCGCCCGTGACGATCCCCGAGCGACGCCGCTGACGGCTGCGTGCTTCGGGGCTCCCGCCCGTGTGCCCGGGCGGGCCAGTCAGAGGTCGGTCGGCACGTAAGCCAGTGGACTCACGAAGAAAGCATCTTCCGTGGGCCGAATCGTCATGGTCTGTACACGTAGCTGATATAGATTACTGCCTGCTCTGCATATAGGGCTGTCATGAGGACGAGTCAGGCACTGAAATGACAAGGCGCGCCTTGTCGGGCCGGTGGGCTCCGAGAGTTCGCCGCGGCGCCGGATGGTGCACCGCGCGACGGTCGCGGTACTGGTCTGGTTGGTGCTTGTGGCCGTGGGGGTGCTGGCCTGGCAGCGGGTGACGGCGACGTGATCTACGAGCATCGATGCTCCCTGCCGCCGACCCAGTGAAGGGCAGGAAAAGCCCGATGGGAGCGAGCGGGAGGACCCGGTTCGAGCCACAGCGCACTGCGCGCTTGGACCGCGGCACCCGCACCCGTACCGCGCCTGCAGTGGTGCCCTGCGCCTGTCAGTCGACCCCAAGATCGCCCGGTTCCACGACCACAGCGACCCCGATCACGCCCCGATCGTCGATGCATCGCTCGCAGAGTCGTCTTGAACCGTGCTCCTGGGCTCCGCCCACGCCCTCAGGCGATCCTTCGGCCCCGGTCGCCTCCCAGAAACCCCTATAGCGCAACTCCATCGAAAAGCACGAGCTTGACACGGGCTGTCGGGTTGATCAATCTAATGACCCACTACTTCTCAAAGCTGCTGCATGTGTAAGATTCCTAACCGACAACAGCCTGCTGGATGCTATTACGAGACGACGGCAAAATCCTTGGTCGCTTCAAGGGCTGCAGACGTACGCGCGGCCGAGCCCGTGGTCATGCAGGCACAACAGCAGGAATTGGCTGGCATGGTGGCATGAGCGAATATCACACGGCAGATGGTCAGCCGATTGTACCGGAACACTTGCCCCAACTAACAGACGATGAACAATTCGAGGTTATGGAGAGATGGTTCCGGGAGCGCTACGAGGATCCAGCCGAGCGCACACCCTATGACTCCGAAGAAGGCGGCTACATCTGGATCTGGGGTGGTCCATACGAAGCCAACGAAGTGCTCGGCGATGAGTTCGGCGCTATCGTAAACCAAGGCCTGATCGATTCTCTGGTGCAATCACTCGAATCCGACTGCTTTGAATGGGCACCGACTGAGGACGAAGACGACTATGCCGACGAGATCTTCGCAGATATCGCAGCGATATCGGACTACCACGCGAACTTCTTATCCGGGATAGATGATGTCCGCAAACTTGTGGAGGCTGACGTCGATGGCGAAACCGCTCCTTGTCTGTTCCGCCTACTTTACATCAACGTGATTACTCTACTTGAGACGTTCCTGTCTGATGCCTTTAGCAACACCGTCCTCAGCGACACTGATCTCCGTCGCAAGCTCATCGAGAACACACCCGAGTTCGGGGAGCAAAAGCTCAGCGTGTCTGACATCTTCAAGGCTGTCGACAATGTCGACAAGATGGTCCAGGAACACCTGAGTCGGATCGTTTGGCACAACTTAGCGCGCGTTAGCAAGATGTACCGTGTTGTCCTGAACGTCAAGTTTCCTGAGTCTACACCAATATATCGCGCAATCAAGAACCGCCATGACCTCGTACATCGCAACGGAAAGACGAAAGACGGCGAGCCTATTCCTATCGATAAGGGCCATGTATTTTCGTTAGCGAGCAAGGCGGAAGACTTCGTCAAGCTGGTCGACGAAGAGTTGCAGCAAGAACGTTGACGCTTGATCCCGGGATATTCGAAGTATAAACGGCGTCATCGTCTTCAACAATGCAACGCTGGGGAACGAACGCATCGCCGACGCAAAGCTCTATCGCAACGGACAGGAGCCCCTTCCCGATTGCCTCGAGTTCCTGTTGCACGGCTGCAAGCTGGGATCATTGCTTGCGCTGTCGTAGCTTGTCCGCGATGACTTGACGGACCCAGCGGTGGAATGACAGGGCGGGACCGTTTCACGCGGAAGTAACGAAATCGTACGCTCGTGCGACTCGGTCGCAGGATGGCCTGAGGCGCCATCCGTACATGGGCCCTCCCCCCCACCCGCAACCGATCCCATCGCTAAGGTCACCCCCGCCTGTCATTCAAGCTGACCCAGTACCACCTAGGATCAGCAATATGCGATGCGCCCTGTCCGGCTGTTTCCGAATCGAGCACCTCCTCGGCGCGAGCGCTTCCCGAGTGTCTGAAGCCGTGCCCATACAGCCGCCGTCGATAGTCGCCGCCCCGGCACGATCCGCCCGGCTGAACCGGCGCCGCCGCGCGCGTAGCGGCCCGTCACGGCCGTTTGCCGGCGCTACCCCTACCGGGACACAACCTGCGGCCGTTGCGCCCGGAATAGGCGCCCTGGCGGCGGTGTGGCATGGATTCGGGGCCGCTGCCGTCGATGATCGGCGGCATGAGGTATCGACGAATGCTTGCGGCGCTGGTGGTGGTCGGCGTGCTGCTGGTGGTGGCCGCCGGAGCTGGCAGCGATCAGCAGCAAGGCCGCCAAGGGGCGGGCGGGTAGTCACATGGCGCGCCGCCGGGCGCCGCGAGCTGATACGGCAGCCCGAGCGGGTTGGCGCATCGGAGGCCCGCGCGGAAGTGTAACCCCTTCGGCGTGGCAGATACGGCGTCGATGCCGCGACAGCGGCGTGGGCCGGTACGATCACCCCAAGGGTCCGGAGGCGATCGGGCCGGATGGAGGGGCTCTATCTTGATGTTCACCGTGGGCCGGTGGGGTGGATACCTTGTGGACGAAGATGAGGAACGTCGAACAGGGAGATGCCGCCGACGCTCTGTACCGGCGCGGACTGGCGCAGCGCGTCGGCAGGGGAGTACCCCTGGACTACGCGGCAAGGCATCCGATCATTTCTTGATGCTGCGGAA
>JAPOQV010000445.1 GCA_026710565.1 Spirochaetaceae bacterium
CTGCACGCCCTGAGGCGATGACGAGTTTCGAGTTCGGCGGGCTCCTGTTCGGCGTCTGCCTGGTGCTGGTCGCTCTCAGGATGCCGGTCGCGGTGGCGATGTTCGTGGTCGGCGGCTTTGGTTTCGCCTCGCTCGCGGGATGGCCCGCGTTCCTCAATCTGCTGAACACCGCGCCGTTCGGCCGGGTCTCGAGCTATACGTTGTCGGTGCTGCCGTTGTTCCTGTTGATGGGCCAGCTTGCCGCTCGGTCCGGGCTCAGCCGCTCGCTGTTCGAGTCTGCCCGCGCCTGGGTCGGACATCGCCGCGGCGGACTGGCTGTTTCCACCATCTTCGGGTGCGCCGCGTTCGGCTCTGTTTGTGGGTCTTCGATCGCGACCGGAGCGACGATGGCCTCGGTGGCGCTGCCCGAGATGAGACGTCACGGCTATTCCGGGGCGCTGGCTACCGGCACGCTGGCCGCCGGGGGAACGCTCGGCATTCTGATACCGCCGTCGGTGATCCTGGTGATCTACGCGGTCATCACCGAGCAATCGGTCGGCAAGCTCTTTCTGGCCGCGCTGCTTCCGGGACTCATCGCGACACTCGGCTACTCGGTCGTGATCGCCGTCCATGTTCGACTCAAGCCCGAGTCGGGTCCGGTGGTTCCGGCCCTGCCGTACCGCGCACGCTTCCGCAGCCTGACCTCGGTGTGGCCGGTAGCGGTGATTTTCTTTTCCGTCATCGGCGGGATCTATTTCGGCGTGTTCACCCCCACCGAGGCGGCCGCGATCGGGGCCGCGGCGACCGCCCTGGTCGCCATCGCATCCGGGCGATTGAGCTGGTCGGCCTTCGTGTCGAGCCTGCTCGAGACCGCACAGGCCACCGGGATGATCTTCCTCATCCTGATCAGCGCCGAGATATTCAACAGCTTTCTCGCGGTGTCTCAGGTCACCACCGCGCTGGCGGATGCGCTGGCGGCGTCCGGACTCGCGCCCATGGCGATCATGGTCGGGATCGTGCTCGTCTACCTGATCCTCGGCTGCGTCATGGATAGCCTGGCCATGATGCTGCTGACGGTGCCGGTCTTCTTTCCGTTGGTGACCGGGCTCGGCTTTGGCTACACGGAGGAGGGGATCGCCGTCTGGTTCGGCATCCTGGCCCTGATCGCCGTCGAGATCGGTCTGATCACGCCGCCGATCGGCCTCAATGTCTACGTGATCAACGCGCTGGACGAAAGGACGCGGCTGGTCGAGTCGTTCAGGGGCGTCATGCCGTTCGTCTTGAGCGCGGTCGCTCTCCTCGCGATCGTCTTGTCGTTCCCCGCTGTCTGCCTCTGGCTCCCGGGCCTGGGCTAGCGCGCTGGCGTTGTTTTGCGGTGAGCGTGCGGTTGCGGTTGAATGGGAGCGGCGAATGCGTGCCGGATGCCACGATCGGCAGCGGGAGACCTCGCGAGGTGTTCTCTGAACCGCCGTGCAGCACCGGTAGCGGACCGTGCGCCGCATTCTGCCTGTTGAAGATGCCCAACGCACCGCTCGGGTAGTCGCCGGGC
>JAPOQV010000446.1 GCA_026710565.1 Spirochaetaceae bacterium
GTCCTGAGCGACCCGTTGGCTCCTTGGTCGCAGGTCGGATCGACATGGACGCCTTCTTGAGCGAGACGAGAGGCCAATCGCGCAGTCGCGGAGCACGGGGGTGAGGATGACGACGCCGTCGTTACCACGGCCGGTCGGGCGACAGCGGGAGGTCCTGTACCTTCCGGCTCGCGGGCGTACCGTCGTGTTGGGCACGGCTGGCAGCGGGAAGACCACGCTCGCCATTCTCCGCTCTCTGTATCTGTCCGATCCATCGACTGCCCACGGCGGTCGGACGCTGCTCGTGACCTTCAATCGATGCCTGGTCACCTATATGCGGCACCTTGCTGGGGCTGTCCTGCGGCCGGTGGACGTCCGGAACTACCACCGTTTCGCTCGCGGGTACCTCGGCTCCCGGAACAAGCTGCCCCGGGGCAGCATCTGCAGCCGAGAGGAACGATTGCGCTTCATCGAAACGGCGGTAAACGCTGTACGCCACGCCGGTGTGCGGAGCGTAGCGCTGGACCGCCCGAGGGAGTTCTTCGACGAAGAGTTCCAGTGGATCCAGCGGCATGGCATCGAGAACGAGCGGGACTACGTCGACGCCGAGCGTACAGGCCGCTCCACGCGGGTCAGGAAGGCCGAACGGCCCGGGGTGTTCGATCTCTACGAGCGCTATCTGGACCAGCGCCGTGCAGCGGGCAAACAGTACGATTGGGACGACTTGGCCAGCGCCGTGCACCGGGAGTTCGACGGCGACCGTGGAGACCGTCTCTACCGCCATGTCATCATCGACGAGGGGCAGGACTTCTCGCCTGAAATGCTGCGATCACTGGCAGCTGCGGTACCCTCGAACGGCAGTCTGACCTTCTTCGGAGACATCGCCCAGCAGATATACGGCCATCGGATGTCCTGGCGAAGCGCCGGACTGCAGGCCCCGAAGATCTGGCGATTCCGGGAGAACTACCGCAACACGAAGCAGATCGCCCGGCTCGCCCTGGTGCTTGCGGAGATGCCGCACTTCCCGGACGATCCCGATCTGGTCGAGCCCACTGCACCGGCCGCAGACGGCCCCCTTCCTGGGCTCGTGCAGCGGCCGACCGAGGACGCCGAGCTGGCACTGGTGGCCTCTCGAGCGGTCGATCTCGCGCGAACCGGCACCGTTGCGATACTGCTTCGAACCCGAGAGCAGGAGCCAGCGCTCCGACGGCATCTCCCAAGTACAGCAACCAGACTGCACCGAAGCCTCGAGGCCTGGCCGAACGGGCCAGGGCTGTTCTATGGCACGTATCATGCGTCCAAGGGGCTGGAGTTCGACACGGTGTTCATGCCGTTTCTGTCCGACGAGCGCTGGCCACATCGCCCCGACGTGGATGCCTTGGGCCGAGAGGAAGCGGTGATCCGCGACTCCCGCCTCCTCTACGTCGGGATCACGCGTGCCCGCTCGACGCTGGTGTTGACGTACACCGGACAGCCCACCGCACTGCTGCCGACCACCGCGGGGTTGTATCAGTCATGAGCAGCATCCAGGCGCGTGCGGCGCAACGCCGCATCACGCGGCTGTGCCATTTCACGCCTTCCCGAAACCTGGCGCACATCGCGAGCGACTCGAGAGGAATACTCTCGTCTCAACACCTTCAGGAGGACGAGTCGGCCATCTTGAACCCGACCGACAAGGCAAGGCTGGACGGCTATCCGGACCACGTGTGCTGCTCCATTCAGTATCCCAACGCGTGGTACTTCAGGAAAGCGCGAGCCCAGGAGACGCTGTTTCCCGATTGGGTCGTCCTGCTGATCGACGCGCGCCATCTCTGGCAGCGCGGCACCAAGTTCTGTCCGCGAAACGCTGCGGCGGAGCACGGACGACTGGTGCGAGGCGGCATCGCAGGCTTCGATGCCCTGTTCGACGACGTGGTCGAGGGGTTCCGGACCTATCGTCGCGGGTCCAGGCATCCCGTTTCTCTTCCGACCGACGAGCAGGCGGAGGTCTTGATTCCGGACCGGATCGGCCGAAGTGACATCAGGGGTGTAGTCGTCCGCGACGGGACGCAGGCGGCGCGCGAAGCATCCCGACTGGAGTTGGCGGGCCTGACCGTTCCTCGTATCGTGATCGCCCCGGAGTTCTTCGATCCGGCCGAGCTGAGCCACAAGCTGCGAAATGGACTGCTACCATCTGAACGGGAGTACGAACGAGGAGGCGCAAATGCCTGACGCGAACAGGACGCAGTCGCTCGACACGGTCGTGTCGACGGCCAAGGCCGAAGGCGCGTTCCTGGCTCTTGCCGCCGGCGACGCATTGGGGTGGCCGCAGGAAACGGCGCGCACCGTGCGAAGCGGTGCCGGCGATGGATCGCCCGCGCTCGAGTTCAGGAAGTGGACCCGGCGCGGCGGCGGGCGGTTCCGCCCCTACGACGAGATCATCGGGGCCGGCGAGTACAGCGACGATACGCAGCTCACGCTCGCCGTTGCGCGCAGTCGGACGAACCACGGCGCCGACTGGTGGAAGGCCTTCATGCGGGTAGAGCTGCCTCGCTGGACGATCTACGAACGCGGCGGCGGCGGCGCGACGAAGCGTGCGGCCCAGTCCTGGATCACCGGGAGGCCGCCGTGGCAGTCACGCAAGGTCGACGTCGTGCGTCAGTACTTTGGCGCCGGCGGCAACGGGGTGGCCATGCGAGTGCTGCCGCACGCTCTGTTTCTCGGAGGACACGACGATCCGACGGTCCTTGTGCACGACGTTGTGCGCGACGGAGCGGCAACGCACGGGCACCCGCGCGCGCTCGTCGGCGCGGCCGCCTGGGCCTTCGCTGCCTGGTCGCTGGTGCGCCAGAATCGGACGCTCGGCTTCGGAGAGCTGCTGGACCTCCTGATCGACGAACGCGGCGGTTGGGGAGCGTTTCCTGACACGCCGCGCGGTGGCGGGACGTGGTTCGCGGCGGCCAATCGCGTGTTGGACGAGCCCTACGAGCACCTTTGGGAGCACACGGTCAACGAGATGCGGGGATTGCTGGAGCGGGCCCGGAGCGGAATCCGAGCGGGAGCGCTGGCGGACGATCGCGCGGTGCTCGAGGATTTGGGGTGCTTCGGACGCTTCAAGGGCGCAGGTACTGTGACCACGGCGGCGGCGGCGTACCTCGCGGCCAGACATGCCGCGCAGCCCACTCAGGGCGTCCTTCGGGCGGCCTTCGAACGCGGCGCGGATACGGATACGCTCGCGGCAATGACCGGTGGCCTCCTGGGTTGTCTCGCCGGCGACGAGTGGTTGCCGACCCCGTGGCGCGCTGTGCAGGACGCCCCCTACTTGCGGAGTATCGCTGACCGGATCGCTCGGGGACCGTCGGGCGCCGATCAACTTCCCGTGGAGCGGCCAGTCGCCCCGCAGTCGATCCTGGCGGATCTTGCGCGGAATGGGGATCATGAGGTGGCCTTGGGCGACTCTACGCGAGTCCGGGCGACAGCCCTGCCGAGACCCAAACCGGTGTCCAAGTCGATTGACGTGCGTGCATGGAGGCTGCGAACCTCCGACGGTCAGACCTTGTTCGTCACGAAAGTCGACAGATTGAATCCGACCTCAAAGACCGGCCGAGCAGAAACCGAACGCCCTACGCGCCAGTTGACGTTTCCGGATACCCGAGCTCCAAGTTCGGAAACCCGAGGGCCGGCCGCCGCCCGCGATCGCACTGTTCCGGATGCAGATCCGGCTGTTGCCCTGTACGGTGAGTTCCGCCGGAATCTGCGAGTGCTTCTTCAGTCAGGGCCCAAGAAGCCTCGGGACGTAGAGGGGGCGCTGGGACTCACGCCGAGCCAGACCCGCAACTGGCTCCAGCGGGCAGAGCGAAACGGCGAGATCGAGCGCGTGTCCAAGAAGCCCGTGAGATTCGCCGTACGCGACAAGCCCCTGCCCTGATATCCGGGCCTACGGCTCGGCGATGCGGTAGACGGCCTCGGCGGTGCGGATGATGAGGCTGTCGTCGAGGATGGCGGGGGTGGCCATCGTGAACTCGTCCAGCGGGTTCTCGGCGAGGACCCGGAACTCGGGCCCCGCTTCGATGACGTA
>JAPOQV010000447.1 GCA_026710565.1 Spirochaetaceae bacterium
CCGCCCGGCCAGCGGGAGCGGGCCGTGGCGGGCGGCCTCGTCGCCCCCCCCGGCGCCGACGCGCCGGCCGGACGCCGGTGCGTCCACCAGCACCCGCGGGCAGCGGTAGTCGCCGATCCCGTCCAGGTCGGCCCGGCCCCGCACGCGAATCGCCTTGTAATAGGGCTGCACCAGGTCCGCGCAGCGATCGGCGGGCTCGGCGCCGTGAAGCTGCACGGCATCCAGATGGCCGTCGCGCCGCAACTCCGCCGCGACCTCAGCGTCGTCCACGGTGATGCCCACCTTGAGCGCGCCGACGTCACCGAGCTGCGCGATCATCTCCGGCGCCACGCGCCGTGGCGACTCCGGGACCAGGTTGAGGCCCAGCAGATCGGCGCCGGCATCCGCCGCGCGGAGCGCGTCGTCGCTGCTCGTGATGCCGCAGATCTTCACCAGCGGACGGGTCGGCTCCTCCGAGCCGATCGCGTGAAACGGTGCGCGCGCGTAGAGCCGGCCCCAGAAGTCCGGCAGCGCCGCGCCTGCAAAGCCGGCCACCAGCTCCCCGGCGAGCTCCGGCCGCCGCACCACGCCTTCACCGACCAGCACGCCGGCGAATCCGGCGGCACGCGCCGGCGCGGCCTGCTCGGCGAAGAAGATGCCGGACTCGAACACGAGCCGCGCCGGCCAGTCGACCGCCGGCCGCAGCCGCAATGGGTGAAGGAGGTCGGTGCTGAAGGTGGTCAGGTCGCGCGCGTTGATGCCGACCAGCGACGGGCGCAGGGCGCGCACCTCGTCCACGTCGGCGGGACCGTGCACCTCCACCAGCGCCGCCATGCCGAGCCGCTCGGCCGCCTGCAGCATCGAGGCCAGCCGCTGCCGGTCGATCATGCCCGCGATCAGCAGCACCGCGTCGGCGCCGGCGCGGTGAGAGACCTCCACGTCCCGCTCGTCGAGCAGGAAGTCCTTGCGCAGCACGGCGAGGTGCGGGAAACGCTCCTTGATCCGCATCAGGTCGTCGAGGGAGCCGCCGAAGTGATCGGGTTCGGTGAGCACCGACACGTGGCGGATGCCGGCGCCCGCGTACCGCCCCGCCTGCGCGACCACGTCCAGGTCGGCGTCGATCGCGCCCCGGGAAGGTGAACGCTTCTTGATTTCGCAGATCACCAGCGGTTCGGCCGCGAACGGGAGGGCGGCGGGTGCCTGACGTTCAGCGGGCACGGCCGCGCCCAGGGCCGGCCCTTCCCGCGCGACCCGCTCCCGGCGGCCGGCGACGATGCGGTCGCGGATGGTCACGTGGATCCATCTCCGCCGGCGGCGTCGCGCTCGGCCAGCGTCGTCGCCAGGGCGGTGATCTCGCCGACCTTGCGCGCCACCGCTCCGGAGGCCAGCGCGTCGAGTGCGGTCCGCGTGCCGGCGCGGAGGTCGTCGGCCAGCCCGCACACGTGCAGCGCGGCGCCGGCGTTGACCGCGATCGCGTCGCGCAGCGCCGGCCGTCCACCGCCGCCCATCAACTCGCGCGCGTCGGCGACATTCTCTTCCGGCGTGCCGCCCGCGACCGCGCCGATCTCGTGGCGGCCGACGCCCAGCTCTTCCGGCGTCAGCCGGAGCTCGGTCGCCTCGCCCGACTCGTCGACGAGCACCGCGCCGGTCGGGCCGGTCACCGAGATCTCGTCGCCGCCGTCGTCACCGTGCACGGTCATCACCCGCCGCACGCCCAGCAGCCGCGCCGCCTCCGCCACCACCCGGCAGAGCGCGCCGTCGTAGACGCCGATCACCTGGTAGGCGGCCCCGGCGGGATTGGCCAGCGGCCCCAGCAGGTTCATCACGGTCTTGATGCCCAGCTCCTGCCGCACCGGCGCGGCGTGGCGCATGGAGCCGTGATAGGTGGGCGCGAACAGGAACGCGAACCCGGTCGTGGTCAGCAGCTCCGCGGTGGCCGCCGGGCCGAGGTCGGAGCGGACGCCCAGCGCCGCGTAGAAGTCGGCGCTGCCGCTCTTGCGGGTGAACGAGCGGTTGCCGTGCTTGGCCACCCGGGCCCCGGCAGCACAGGCCACCAGCGCCGCCATCGACGAGATGTTGAAGCTGCCGATGCCGGCCCCTCCGGTTCCGCACGTGTCCAGGAAATCGCCCGAGACCTCCAGCGGGGTCTTCTTGCGCCGCAGGACCGACACGCAGCCGGCGATCTCCGCCGCCGTGTAGCCCTTGGCGTTCAGCGCCACCAGGAAGCCGGCGATCTGCGCCGCGTTGAGGTTGCCGTCGGTCAGCTCCTCCATGAACGCGGCGGCCTGCTCCTGCGTCAGGTCGGTGCCGGCCGCCACGGTGTTCAGCAGCCCCGGCACGTCCAGCGGTTCGCGCTTGTAGTTCAGAAAGTTCGCCAACAGTCTCCTCCCGGAAGCGGACGCGATCGATTCCGGATGAAACTGCACGCCCTCCACGACGTACTTGTCATGCCGGATGCCCATTATCTCACCGTCCGCCGAGCGGGCGGTGACCTCGAAACCTCCCGGCACCGTCTCCGGGTCGATCACCAGCGAATGATAGCGGGTGAAGACCGCCGGCGACGGGATCCCGCGGAACACGCCGCGTCCGTCGGAGAGGATCGCGTCGGTCTTGCCGTGCACGATCGCCTTGGCCTGGATGATACTCCCTCCGAAGGCGGCGCCGATCGCCTGGTGTCCCAGGCAGACTCCCAGGATCGGGATCTCGCCGGCGAACCGGCGGATCGCCTCCACGCTGACGCCGGCGTCCTCCGGCCGGCCCGGGCCGGGCGAGATGATGATCCCCGCGGGCGCCAGCGCCGCGATCCCGTCCGCGTCGATCCGGTCGTTGCGGAACACCCGGATCTCCTCGTCGGTGATCTCCGACAGGTACTGGAACAGGTTGTAGGTAAAAGAGTCGTAGTTGTCGATCAGGACGTACATCAGAGCCTCACTCCCAGCGCCCTGACGAGCGCTCCCAGTTTCTCGCCGGTCTCCTCCAGCTCCCGCTCCGGCGACGAGTCGAAGACCACCCCGGCGCCGGCCTGCAGCACCATCACCCCGTCCTTCTTCAGGCCGCAGCGGATGGCGATGCACGTGTCCAGGGAGCCGTCCGGCTCGACGTAGCCGACGACCCCGGCGTAGAAGCTGCGCGGCGCGACCTCCAGGCGGTCGATCACCTCCATGGCGCGGATCTTCGGCGCGCCCGACACGGTGCCGGCCGGAAAGGTGGCGCGCAGCGCGTCGATGCCGTCCCGGTCCGGAAAGAGGTTTCCCTCGACCTGGGAAACGATGTGCATGACGTGCGAGTAGAGCTCGATGACGTTGAGCTCGGTCACCTCGACCGAGCCGGGGACACACACCCTGCCCAGGTCGTTGCGGCCCAGGTCGACCAGCATGAGGTGCTCGGCCAGCTCCTTCTCGTCACCGAGCAGCTCCGCCGCAAGCGTCGCGTCCTCGGCCCGGTCCGCCCCGCGCCGCCTCGTGCCGGCGATCGGTCGCAGGATGGCGCGACCCTGCCGGCAGCGCACGTGCACCTCCGGCGAGGCGCCGAACAGCTCGAAGCCGTCGTAGCGAAGGTAGAACATGTAGGGCGAGGGGTTGGTGTGGCGCAGGTTGCGGTACGCCTCCAGCGCCGGCAGGTCGGTGCGCACCGCCAGCCGGCGCGACAGCACGCCCTGCAGGAGGTTGCCGGCGATGATCTCCTCCCGGACCTCCCTGACCCCGTCCATGAAACGGGGAGGGTCCCCCTCGTCCACGACCTCGGCCGTGCCGCGGTGGCGCTGAGGCGCCATGAAGTTGAAGTCCATGTCGTCGATCCGCGCCATGGCCGCGTCGATGGCCGCGTCCAGGTCGATCTCGTACCCGTCGTAGTTGATGCCGAGCAGGGTCACCGAGTCGACGTAGTGGTCGAACACGGCGAACAGGTGGCCGAACAGGAAGGCGGCGTGCGGCAGGCCAAGCACGTCGGGGCGCTCCTGCAGCCGCACGGTGTCGAAGCGCGAGGCGTACTCGTAGCTCAGGAAGCCGATGCCGCCGGCCGGGAAGGGAAACTCGAACGCGGAGCCCTGATGCTCGGCCGCGAACGCACGCAGCACGTCAAGGATGTCGCGCTCGGGATCCGGCAGGCGCGTCTCCGTCCCGTCCCGGACCAGCAGCACGCCGGCGTCCGTTTCGCGGACGCAGAACGCCTCGCGCACCAGCAGGATGGAGTAGCGCTCGCGGCCCTTCATGAAGGAAGCGGACTCCAGCAGCACGCGCGCGTCCAGCTTCCTGGCCAGCGTCACCGGCGTGAAGCGCTCGGCCGAGATCGTCTTCGTCGCTGTCTTCTGCAACTCCTTCCTCCGTAAATACAAAAAGCCGCAGGACCCGGCGCGATCACCGGAACCTGCGGCTTCAGCACGTGCCGACATGCGGCCTCAGTGCGTGGTTCCGGTTATGTCACCGGCCACCACCAAGCGCGCACGTCGCGCGTCGAATCGATCGTCGAGATGTCCCTACGATCAGTCATTTCGGGCGACCCTATCCGCTCGATTGGAGGGCGTCAAGGCGCCGGTCGCTTGCCTGCTGCTGCAGCAGTTGAGGCACTGTGCAAGCTCGAGGCAGTGGATCCGCTACCGCCAGGCCTCACCGCGAGCGGCCGCGCCAGGACAGCGCGCAGGACGTCACGCGTTCCTCAAGTGGTCCAGCGTTCGCAGGCCGATTGTCAAGCGCGCCCTACCTCGCCACAATACGTTCTGGCTACTCTATCCGGTCCGTTTATTATGAGTCCTATATTGCCAGCCGTTGGTTCGCATGGTACAGTGCCGTGCAGGAGGTGTCGATAGATGATGCGTTCTTGAACTCGCTTTCGGTGGTTACCGTTTGGCCTGCTGGTTCTTCTGGCTTTCGTCGGATGCGATGACATGACCGATTCGATGACGGGGACTCCGCCCGGGGCTTCCCCCCAGCTGGACTACGTCGGCGTCTATGGGGCGGAAGTGGGGCGAACGACGGTCAACGTCGAGGACGAAATAGGCGTCATCGCCTCGGCAAGGATCGTTCGTCAGGAACTCCTTTCTTTCCTCAGGGGTGTGGATAGCGGTAGCCCTGCTCGCGCAGCCATTTCGCCTGTGAAGTACGATCAACGTCATAGCAAGATGACGGAAGGAGCGAGACCCATGACCAACCGATTTCGCGGATCAGGAGATAGACCCAGGTCAGCCCGACACGACCACAGGTGGCCGAGCCGCCGACGCTACGGCCGACCATATCGAGCAACTCGGGATGCTGATTGAGCAACAGGGAGGCGACTTCCAGTTCGTAGGCGACGGGCTGGTCAATCTGCGGCGCCTGGAATGCACGTGGTTGTTCGGTGCGTGTCGTGCGCATTGGATCTCCGGGTGTTTCGGTTGTTTCGCCGTTATGCCTACCAGCGATGATAACCGAAACACCCTTTTGTCAACCCTTCAAGTCCCTCAATTAAGGCCCATTCAACAACTTGAGAATTTGCGCACAGGAACTAGATAGATGGGAATGTCAAGGATGCGTCGTTCCGTGCGTTCCGTGGGCATGGCTTCACCCAAGCTCCCTGCGATCCTGATAGCGGCACTGATCGGTGTCGCAACGCTGCTCGCGGCTTCCCCTCGGGCCTCGGCGCAGCTTCCCTCGGCGAGCGTCAGATCGCTCGGATTGTCCGGCAGTGACACTGCTATGGCACGCGGGGTCGGCGCGATCAGCGCTACCCCCGCCGGGCTCGCCATGCCTGATTCCGGTTTCAGCTTGGCCATCATTCCGGTGGGCGTATCGGCCGATTTCGGTGAGATACGGGTTGAACAGTTGCGGGACGCAGCCGGGGCCATCACTGGGAGCGGGAGTAGCCGTGCAGAAGGCTTCAAGGACTTGAGCGAGACCCTGCTCGACCGGGGAGCGCGGGTTCGCGTGCGGGCGGACCTGACCGCATTCGCCCTGACCCTCGGAGACGTAGTGGAGCAGGTCTCGATCGGGCTGCAGGCCGGAGCCGCGGCATCGTTCGGTGCGGACATCGCGGCAGTGAACGCGGAGAACCCCGTGGACCTCGACGCCGACGGCTACCTGGTGACGACGGTTGGCCTCGGCGCCGCGCGGCCGCTTCCCATCCTGACGGAGCATCTGGACACCGTGGCGGTCGGAGCCACCGTGAAGTACAGCCTGGGCCATTTGGTGGCGATCGCCGACGGATCTGCACGCCGAGCAGCGTCGAACAGTACGGATGGATTGGGCATCGACGAATTGAGCGTTGACGCAATCTATGGCGTCGAGGTCTCGCAGGTCATCGGCTCCGGAATCGGCGTCGACGCGGGCGTCATGGCGACACGAGATCGATGGTCGTTCGGCGTTTCGGTCCAGAACCTGCCTGCCACCTTCACGTGGGATAGATCGAAGCTCACGTATCTTGCCGTATTGTCCGGAGACCTTGACGAGCGGCCGTTCGAAGAGGCACCGGCTGACCTGAAGTCGAAGCTTCCGCAGCCGCTCGTTCCGTCTGCCCGGATCGGTGCGGCGTACCGAGCCGTGGACGAACTGACGATCTCCGGCGACTTCCATTACCGGTTTGGCGACACCTTGGCGGCATGGCCAACGCTTCACGCAGGCGTCGGCGCCGAATACCGGCCCGTCGACGTCGTCGAGCTTCGCGCCGGAGCCGCGCTGATTTCCGACGCCGTTCAATTCAGCGGAGGCGCGTCGCTCATTCTGGGACCGTGTGGGAAGAGTTTGAGGCAGGTGTTCGTTCGCCATGATCCGGTGCGCATTGTCGCGCACTGAACCGTTGTGCTTTATCTCTTCCACCATCAAGGATCTTAGAATGCACCACCACGCGCTCCACGTCCTCGTCCCCAATCGTGCGCGGCGCCCCGGGCCGCGGCTCGTCCAGCAAGCCGTCGTAGCCGTCGAGCAGGAACCGCCGCCGCCACTTGCCGACGGTCGCCCGTGTCGTGCCCAGTTCGGCGGCTACCGCCATGTCGCTCTTGCCGTCTGCGGTTTCCAGCACTATCCGCGCCCGCCAGACCAGCGCTTGAGCTGTCTTGGACCGTCTCATGCAGCGTTGCAGTTCCTGCCGGTTAGCCTCCGAAAGATCCGGAATCTGTCGATGTGATGATTCGCCATCGTCGTCCCCTTCCAGGGTACGTCAACGATAGGACCCTCGCAGCTACTGGTCAATGTCTCTTGCGCCAGGACACTAGTTCGCTGAGTTCTCAGGCGAAGTAGTGATGAGGTCGATGCCGGAAGCGATCGCCGCATACCATGACGGGTGTTCGGTCTCGAGTCGTTGCAGTTCCGATTCCGTGTAGGGAAACAGGTCGATGCCGACCGGGAATCCGAATGGGAGGTAATCGCCGATTCGGTCACGGACCGGCCGGCGCGACCCCGAGATCACCACGCACACGTCGACATCGCTACTTGGGGCGGGAACACCGGTGACCCGCGAGCCGAACCAGATGATCCGCTGTACCTCGGGTCGCTGCGCCGCTATGTGACGGGCCCAGCCGCGGACGGCCGCTTCAACGATCGCCTGATTGTTCGATTTGACCACGAGCGAAGGTGATGATCGTTTCGGCACAGCGAATGGCATCCTCGGAGTCCTTCTTCGTATAGAAATCGACCGGCGCGCCGGCGTCGAATCCGTTCGGATAGCGGGTCGGGATGTAGTGCTTGTCAAGGCTCTTGGCGCAGGTGATCAGTTCTTCGCCGGCCTGCTCTGCGGTAGTCACCAGACCAAGGAGAGCCGTAACGGTGTGTCCCCAGGCATCCTCGCCGCGGCTCAGGAGCACCGCCTTGAGTGACTTCTCCGCAGCTTGCTGTGAGGCGAAACACGCCCACTCGTGCGTATCATCGCCGCGCGCGTTGCGGGCGTGGCGGAGATCCGCGTCCGCCTGCCGAAGCCAGTCTCCGTGACGTGCCGCCATGCCGACCCACTGTAGCAGAGCTGCTGCGGACCGCGGAGATGGCCTCCCGCTCCGCCCGCATCCGTTCGAACTTGCGGCGCGAGCGTGCTAACCTGTGTCTCGTCAACAGGATGCCTCGACCGAACGTCGTCTACATCGACTGCCACGACCTGGGGGACTGGCTCGGCTGCTACGGCCGGCCCGATCTGGAAACCCCCAACCTCGACGGACTGGCCGCCGCCGGCGCGCGCTTCGGGAGGCACATCGCCACGGCGCCGATCTGCATCCCGAGCCGCTCGTCCATGTACACGGGATCGCTCCCGCACGAGGTGGGCGTCATCGGCCAGGAGCCGCTCGCCCCGGGGACGATCTGCATGGCGGCGCGGTTCCGCCGCGCCGGGTACCGGACCGTGCTGTGCGGCCGGCTGATGGTTCCGAACGACCCGCACTGGGTGGGGTTCGAGCGGCAGATCGCGACCGTCCCGGAAGAGCAAGCGGCCGCGGCGGCGGCGTTCATCGAGGGGCAGCGTGGCGAGGACGCGCCGTTCCTGCTGCAGGTGTCCTTCACGCAGTGCCATCGCCCGTTCGGGGCGGCGTTCGACCCGGAGGTGCCGGACCGGATCGCCGTGCCCCCGTACCTTCCCGAAACCGGCGCCACACGCCGCGACCTGGCCACCCTGGCGTGGCAGATCCGCGACCTGGACGCCCGGATCGGCCGCATCCTGGCCGCCGTCGACCGTGCGGGCCTCCGCGAGCGCACCGTGGTCGTGTTCACGACCGAACACGGCCCGGCCGTGGCGCGCGCCAAGCACACCATCTACGACTCCGGTCTGCGCACGGCGCTGTTGATGCGGCTGCCGGGCGCGATAGCGCCGGGCAGGACCGTCGACGAGCTGTCGAGCAACGTCGACCTGCTGCCCACCCTGGCCGATCTCTGCGGGGTGGCGCAGCCGCAGGGGATCCAGGGAATGAGCTGGGCGGCGCAACTCGGGGCCGACGAGCCGGCCGCGCCGTTGCGCCGCTGGGCATTCAGCCAGCTCAACTGGGGCAGGCGCAGCGGACGCTGGTACTACACCCCGGCCCGCTCCATCCGAAGCTCCCGCTACAAGCTGATCCGCAGCTACCGCCGCGTCCCCATCTTCGTCGACAACGGCTGGCTCGCGCGTTTCGCCGGCGACCGGGAGACGGTGGAGCGCTGGTACGGCTCTCCGCTGCCGGACACCCAGCTCTTCGACCTGGCCGAGGATCCGTTCGAGTTGCGCGACCTAGCCGGCGATCCGGCTCTGGCCGACGTGGAGGCGCAACTGCGGGAACGCCTGGACCAGCACTTGCGCGCCACCGGCGACCCCGTGCTCCGCGGGCCGGTCGCCAACCGCGCGGGCGAGCCGGACGTCTGCCAGTGGCAGGAGCAACCGGACGGGAGCTTCAGCCTGGCGCCCGACGATCCGATGGACACCGACGAGACGTCGTTCACCTGATCCGGCGTCCGCCGTCCGGTCAACGGCCGGCGGACGCCGCCTGCTCGCGGGCCCGGTTGGTGGCGTCCTGCCACTCCTCCCAGGTGGGCGTGGGGCCCTCGCTCAACACCGTCAGCGACTCGCGGCCGGAGGCCCGAAAGCGGTCGTGCAGCGCCTCAAGCGCGGCGCGCGGCCGGCCGCTCAGCGCGGCGGGCGCGGCGTGATAGCGGAAGTCGACACTCCAGCGCGATGCGTCGGTCCGGTTCATCTTGCTGGCATGGAAGGTGAGGTTGGTCAGGAACAGGACATCACCCACCCGCATCTCCACCGGGGTGGGGGTGCCGCGCCGCTCGACGTCCTCGGTGGCGCGCACGTTCAGGTCCTCGCCGCGCGCCGCGTCGATGAGGCCCCAGCGGTGGCTGCCGGGAAGCACCCACACGCAGCCGTTCTCCACGTTCGCGTCCACCAGCGGCACCCAGACGGTGACGATGTGCGCCTCTTCGGTGGAGCCCACCCGCTTTCCGCGCGACGGCTCGTTGTAATAGTGGCTGTCCTGGTGCCACGGGAACGAGGTGATCTCCGCCTCCGGCAGCTTGGTGCGGATGTTCAGCGCGCCGAGTTGCACCACCTCCGGGCCAAGCATCTCGCCCAGCACCCGCAGGATGGCCGGATTCCGGTACAGCTCGTAGAAGACCCGATCGAATGTGCTCCCGATCCAGCTCCGCGGCGAGGCGTCCATCTCCCGGCATATGGCCGCGAAACGGCGCTCGAACGGCTGCTCGGTGTGCAGCGAGCGGATCTTCCCTTCGGCCAGCATCCGGCGGGCGTAGGCATCCACCTCGGCCGACAGGAACGCGCGCACCGGGTCCAGATCGGCGGCCGGCAGGATGCCGCGCCGTACCGCGTAGCCGTCCCGCTGGTAGGTGGCGAGGAATGAGTCGTCCGTCATCGAAGCGGCCGCCGTGGTCGCCATGGCAATCGACAGCCTACGGGTCGCTCTCACCCCGGGTCAACGCCGTGCCGGCGCGACCCGCGGCGCACACGTTGACGCATGGTTTCGTTTATTCTATCGTTCGCAAGACGGTCATGCCACATCGATCCACTCAGGCGAGCAGTGGAGGCCACCATGGATGATGCCGGCCATCGTCTGACCGACGCCCAACTGCAGCGGTTCCTCGTCGACGGCTACCTGGTCCTGCGCCCGAACCTGCCCGACGGGTTCCACCGCCGCGTGTACGAGCGGATCGCCGCGGTGATGGAACAGACCGGCAATCCCTACAACAACCTCCTGCCGGAGGTGCCCGAGCTGGGGCAGGTGTTCTGCCATCCGGAAGTGACCGGCGCTCTGGCCAGCATCCTCGGCGACGGCTACTACCTGCATCTGCACCGTCGCTGCCACGACCGGACAGCCGGCACCGAGGCGCAGGACATGCATCAGGACAGCCTGCACAACAGCCGGTACGCGGTGGATGGCACCCGCCGCCACCATCACGTGCGCTGGGCCATGGCGCTCTACTATCCGCAGGACACGGACGAGTTGATGGGCCCCACCGCGGTCGTGCCGCGCAGCCAGTACCTCAACCAGCCGCAGCGGGATGCCGATGAGATTGCGCTCGCCGGCCCGGCCGGCACCGTCGTCCTCGTCCACTACGACCTCTGGCACCGCGCCACCGCATACGTGAGCGGCGACCAGGTGCGCTACATGGTGAAGTTCCTGTTCACCCGCATGGCGGACCCGCGGCGGCCAAGCTGGCGGCACGACGCGGCCGGCGGTGCTCCGCGCTGGCCGAGCCCCGGAGCGGAGGCCTCCGGCGGTGTGCGGCCTGCGCTGCCGGGGGTCTGGGCGCATCAGTGGCGCTGGCATCTCGGCGCGGCCGCGAACGGCACGCCGGTGGCCGCGAGCGGCAGCCTGGGGCGTCTGGCCGATCGGCTCCGGACGGAGGATGAACCGTCCGCGCTGGAGGCGGCCCATGCGCTGGGCGCCGGTGGGGCCCCGGCAGCCGTTCCCCTCGCGGAGGCGCTGCGCAGCGGCGACGAGCGGCTGCGGCGCAACGCCGCGTACGGCTTCGCGCCGCTTGGCGCCGCCGCGGTGCCTGCGCTCGGCGATCTGTTGACGGATGGAGATGGCGCGGTGCGCGCGCGCGCCGCCGACGCGCTGGGCGACGTAGGCCCGCCGGCGCAGGCCGCCGGGCCGGCTCTCATCTCGGCTCTGCGCGACGACGTGGTAGCGGTGCGCGCGCACGCCGCCGACGCCCTCGGCATCATCCATGGCGGCGCCGAGCGGGCGGCGACCGCGGCGGCCGCGCTGGCCGCCGCGGTCGAGGATGACAGCGAAGTGGTGCGCCGCAACACGGCGCTGTCCCTGGCGCGCGTCGGCGCCGGCGCCGGAGAGGCTGCCGACCGGGCCGCCGCCGCGCTCGCCGCGGCGCTCGCCGACCAGAGCCACTACGTGCGCGGCTACGCGGTTCTCGGGCTGCGGCGGTTGGATACGCCGGCCGCCCGCCGCGATCTGCTGGCGCACCTGGAGTCCGCACGCTGGGACCCGGCGCGCGGCCGCTGAATCGGCGAGTGGCGCAGGCTCCTCAGAGTCCTCCTCGCGATCTGTTGACGCCGGGTTCCGTTTCCATCATCGTTCGCAACTTGAGCAGACCGTTGCGCTCATCCCCTGCCGCCGACGGCGTCCTGCCAGCGGCAGACCTACCTTGAGGAGGAGGCCCCCTGATGCGTACCTTGATTTTTCGCGCCGCGCTCGCCGCATCGATGCTGACCCTGGCAACCACGCCGCTGTTCGCCAATCAGTGCGATGCCTACAGCGAGGCGCCCGAGCTGGCTGCCATGGTGGCGGCCGGAACCTTGCCGCCCGTCGAAGACCGATTGCCGCTCAACCCGCTGGTCGTGGAACCCGCCGAGCAGATCGGCGTCTACGGGGGCGAGATGATCGACTCGTACGGAGGCCAGCGCATCGGCGAGATGCGTCACTACGGTTACGAGCCACTCGTCCGCTGGTCGGTGGACGGCTCGGAGGTCGTCCCCAACGTGGCCGAGAGCTGGGACATCAGCGAGGACGCAACCACCTACACCTTCAAGCTTCGCGAGGGCATGAAGTGGTCCGACGGCATGCCGCTCACTTCCGCGGACATCCTCTTCTGGTGGGAGCGCATCGAGACCAATACCGCGATCAACTCGTCGGGGCCGCGCGGTCTCTTCGTCGTCGACGGCGAACACGCCACGGTGGAAGCGATCGACGACTATACGGTTCGCTTCTCATGGTCCAAGCCCAACGGCGTCTTCCTTCTGGACCTGGCATCCCCCTATGGCCAACGCGTCGTGCAGTTCGCCAAGCACCATGCCGAGCAGTTCGATCTCGAGAGCAACCCCGACGGCGTCGCCGAGATGATGGCTGACGCCAACGCCGAAGACTACGGGTCCTGGTGGAAGTCGACAGTCGGCACCTACGGCCAGAATGCCGAGTACTTCAACCCGCGACCGCACGTTCACGCTCACCTGCCGTCCGCGCCGGTAGAGAGCCAGGAGCGCTTCACCTTCGAGCGAAACCCCTACTACTTCAAGGTGGACACCGAGTGCAACCAGCTTCCCTATATCGATCGCCGCACCTGGGTCCTGACTACCGATCCCGAGGTTCAGCTCGCCAAGTCGCTGTCCGGCGAGATCGACATTTCCCGTGTCAACATCTCCACCCCGAACAACCGAGGGGTGTTCTTCGAGAATCAGGAGCTGGGTGACTACCGCCTGATCAACGCGGCGAGCGCCGACATGAACGTGGCGTTCTTCATGTTCCCGATGAATCATCCGGACCGCATCAAGGCGGAGGTCTACCAGGACAAGAACTTCCGCATCGGTCTCAGTCACGCGATCAATCGCGAAGAGCTGATCGACCTGGTGTTTCTCGGTCAGGGCGAGCCGTTCCAGGTGGCGCCGCGCCCCGGATCGCCCTACTACGACGACGAGTTGGCCAAGCAGTACACGGAGTACGACCCGGCGCTGGCCAGCAGCTTCCTCGACAAGGTCCTGCCCGACAAGGACGCGGACGGGTTCCGTCTGCGCGCGGATGGCGAACGCTTCCAGGTGATCGTGTCGGTCAATCAGCAATTCAAGGCCGACTGGGTCGACATGATGTTGTTGATCGAACGGTACTGGGAGGCGGTGGGCGTCGATACGATCGTCGACGTGGTTTCCGACGAGCTGCACAACGCGCGCCGCTCCGAGCCCGACTTCGACATCGCCCTGTGGCTGGCCGAGAACGGCGCCGGCAAGCTGCCGCTGATCAGTCCCACGGTGTTCATGGGCGGGCCCGGACACCTGGGCAACTGGTCGGCGTGGGAACGCTGGTACGCCGAGCAACGCGGCCAACTCGTGCTGTTCGGCAGCAACATCGCGCTCGACGTGCCGGCCGAGGAACCGCCCGAGAACGTGCAACGGATGTTTGCGCTTGCCGAGCAGCTCCCCACAACCGCGGGGGCCGCGCAGGACGCCCTGATGGTGGAGTTCCTGGACGTCGTCAAGGACGTGTTCCCGACGATCGGCATCAACCTGCCGGCGGGCAACTTCCGTGCGGTACGCAACCGCCTGCGCAACGTGCCGGAGACATTGATCGAGGGCTGGCTCTACCCCGGCATCTCGCCCGCCAACTTCTCGACCTTCTACATTGATCCGACGCGGTAAGCGCCGGCCAGCAAGAACGCACTCGACCGGCGGGGTCCCGCGGAGCATCGCATACGGCGCTCCGGGGGACCCCACCGCCATAGCGAGCCGTCCGCTCTCCAAAGCCGAGTAGTCCGTGCTGCCCTTCATCGGCCGCCGGGTGTTGATGGTGCTCCCGTCCCTGATCGGGATCTCCATCGTGGCGTTCGTCATCATCGCGTTGCCCCCGGGCGACTTCGTGGACCGCCTGGTCCTGGAAGCGATGAAGCAGGGCGACCAGCTCACCGACGCCGAGATCGCGGCGTTGCGCACCGTCTACCACCTCGACCGGTCGTTGCTGGAGCAGTACGTCAGATGGGCAGGCAACATCCTGCTCCGCGGCGACCTCGGCACCTCGTTCCAGTGGGACATGCCGGTGGCCGACCTGATCGGCGAGCGCCTGGGACTGACCGCACTGCTGTCCACCGCCACGCTCGTCTTCATCTGGACGGTAGCGATCCCGGTCGGCATCTACTCGGCGGTACGCAAGTACTCCCTCGGCGACTACGTCGCGACGTTCTTCGGCTTCATCGGCCTGGCCATACCCAACTTCCTGCTGGCGCTGGTCCTGCTGTACGTGTCGTTCAGATACTTCGGCCAGAGCGTGGGAGGGCTCTTCTCTCCCGAGTTCGTCAACGCCCCCTGGTCGTTGGCCAAGGTCCTGGACCTGATCAGCCACCTTTGGATTCCGATGATCGTTCTCGGTACGGCCGGCACGGCCAGCGTCATCCGCATCGTCCGCGCGAATCTGCTTGACGAGCTGTACGCTCCCTACTATCTGGCGGCCCGCGCCAAGGGCCTGCTGCCGGGCCGGGCGCTGCTCAAGTACCCGGTACGGCATGCGATGAATCCGTTCGTCAGCGGCCTCAATGAGATCTTCGTCACCATCGTGTCCGGCGAGACCATCGTCGCCGTCGTGCTTGGGCTGCAGACCACCGGTCCGCTCCTGCTCAATGCGCTCAAGGGACAGGACATGTTCCTGGCGGCGACGCTCATCATGTTTCTCAGCTTTCTCGCGGTCATGGGCACGCTGTTTTCCGACATCATGCTGGCCTGGCTCGATCCGCGCATCCGCAAGCAGATCCAGCGTGGAGAGGCTCTGTAGCGCCATGGTCGTGGAGAGTGCCGGCCAGTGGAGACTGATCTGGCGCCGGTTCCGCCGCCACCGGCTGGGGATGGTGGGAGGATGCGTGGCACTGCTGTTCTACCTGGTCGCCGCGTTCCCGGAGTTTCTGGCCCCGCACGACGCGGAGAGCTACTCGGCGCGTCACCCCTATGCCCCGCCGCAGTCCATACGGCTGTTCCAGGACAGGCCCGACGGAAGCCGCGCCCTTCGTCCCCACGTGGTGGGGACGACCAGCACGATCGACTACGAGTCCGGGCGACGGAACTTCGCGGAAAACCCGGATGACCCGATCGACCTCGGCCTCTTCGTGCAGGGCTATCAGTACCGGCTGCTCGGCATCATTCCGGCGAGCGTCCACCTGATCGGTCCCGTCGATCCCGCCAAGCGGGTCTACTTCCTGGGGGCGGACCGACTGGGCCGTGACGTTCTCAGCCGCGCGATTCACGCAACCAGAGTCTCGATGACGATCGGTCTGCTGGGCGTGGCTTTCTCGCTCGTGATAGGGGTGGCACTGGGCGGTATCTCCGGGTTCTTCGGCGGCTGGACCGACGCGATGATCCAGCGCCTCATCGAGTTCCTGCAGTCGCTGCCGTCGATCCCCCTGTGGATCGGGCTCGCGGCCGCCATCCCTCCGACCACGCCGCCGGTCCGCTCCTACTTCCTCATCACCATCATCCTGTCGGTCATCGGCTGGACCGGGCTGGCGCGGGTCGTGCGCGGCAGGTTCCTCGCGCTGAAGAACGAGGACTTCGTGCGCGCCGCCCGGCTCGACGGCTGTGGCGTCGGCCGCATCCTCCTGCGACACATGGTGCCCAGCTTCCTGAGCCACATCATCGCGGTCGTCACCCTGGCGATCCCTGGCATGATCGTGGCGGAGACGTCCCTCAGCTTCCTGGGCATCGGCTTGCGCCAGCCGGTCGTGAGCTGGGGCGTGCTGCTGCAGGAGGCGCAGAACATCCGCTCGATCGCGGCGGCGCCGTGGCTGTTCACGCCGAGTGTCGCGGTCGTGGCAGCGGTGTTGGCACTGAACTTTCTCGGCGACGGGTTGCGCGATGCAGCAGATCCCTACCGCGCCTGACACGCTGCTGGGCATACGCGACTTGGCGGTCGCGTTCGGCGGCGACTCCGGGAGGCAGCGGGCGCTGGACGGCATGAGCGTCGACATCGGCCGGGGAGAGACGGTGTGCCTGGTGGGGGAGTCCGGGTGCGGCAAGACCGTCACCGCCAAGACGATATTGCGCGTGCTCGGCCAGAACGCGTTCATCGAAGCCGGCATGATCGACTACCGTCGCGCCGACGGAAGCTGCCTCGACCTGGCGGCGCTGCCGGAACGCGACCGCCGCCTGCGGTCGATTCGCGGCAACGAGATTTCCATGATCTACCAGGAGCCGATGAGCGCCATGTCGTCGATGTACACCATCGGCAACCAGATAGCGGAAGTCCTGATACGCCATCGACGCTACGGCCGGGCGGCGGCGCGGCGCGCCGCCATCGCCACGTTGGGCAGCGTCGGCATACCCGAGCCGGAACGCCGCTTCGACGCCTACACGTTCGAGCTTTCCGGCGGCCTGCGGCAGCGGGCCATGATCGCTCAGGCGCTGGTGTGCGAGCCGCGGCTGCTCATCGCGGATGAACCGACCACGGCGCTGGACGTCACCACGCAGGCCGTGATCCTCGACCTCCTGCGCGATCTGCAGACGGAGCGCGGGATGTCGATGCTCTTCATCACCCACGACCTCGGCGTCGTCGCCGAGATCGCCGACCGGTTGGCGATCCTCTACCTTGGGCGGGTCGCCGAGCAGGGTCCGGTCGACCTGGTCCTTACCGATCCCCAGCATCCGTACACCGCGGGTCTCCTGGCTTCCGTACCAAGCCTCACGCTCAGCGCCGGCGGCTCCCTGCCGGCCATACCAGGGACCGTGCCGAACCTGGAGGAGCGCCCCGCCGGGTGCCCGTTCGTGACTCGCTGCCCCCAGGCGATCGAAACGCTGTGCGAATCCTCGCCCCCTGCCGCCACGGAGCTGGGCGGCGGTCGCCACGCGAGCTGCCACCTGCACGCCGAGGGAATCACCGTCACGCGCACCCTCGCCGGGTCGACCCCGCCGGCATCGCCGCACAGCGTGGATCGCTCGACGCGGCCCCTGCTCTCGGTGCGGGAGCTTTCGACGCACTTCCCGATCCGCACCGGCATGCTGAACCGGACCGTGCGCACGGTGCGGGCGGTCAACGAAGTGAGCTTCGATCTCTGGCCGGGTGAGACGATGGGACTGGTGGGCGAGTCCGGCTGCGGAAAGACCACGCTGGCACACACGGTGGTCGGCCTTACCCCTCCGACCGCAGGCACGATCCGCTACGGGGATCAGGACCTGACAGCTCGGACCGGCAGCCTGCGCACGCGCTGGTCGGAAGTCCGGCTCGTCTTTCAGGATCCGTTCGGTTCGTTGAATCCGCGCATGACCGCCTTCGACATCGTTGCGGAGGTGCTGCGGGTGGCCGGGCATGACCGATCGGTCATCGAGGGCCGCGTGCGCCAGGCGTTTGCCCAGGCCGGGTTGCCCGACTCGTTCCTGAAGCGCTACCCGCACGCGTTCTCGGGCGGCCAGCGGCAACGCATCGGCATCGCACGTGCGCTGGCGTCGCGACCGCGGCTGATCGTCGCCGACGAACCGGTATCGGCGTTGGACGTTTCGGTTCAGGCGCAGATTCTGAACCTTCTGCGGGACCTCCAGGCTTCGCTCGACCTGACCTACCTGCTGATCTCCCACGACCTCGGCGTGGTGGCCAATCTCAGCGATCGGGTCGCGGTGATGTACGCGGGCAAGATCGTCGAGCTGGCGCCGGCGAGAGCGCTGTTCGAGACGCCGCAACACCCGTACACCGAAGCGCTGTTGAGTGCGGTCCTGTCGCCGGACCCCCGTCGGCGACGTAGCGAGCGCATCCGGCTGCGCGGGACCGTTCCCGACCTTTCCCGGTTGCCGGACGGCTGCGCATTCGCCGGCCGGTGCCCGTACGCGACGGATCGGTGCGAGGGCGAGCTGCCGGTCCTGGCGGACGCCGGGCGGGACCGGCACGTGTCGTGCCACCATGCGGATCGGTTGGCGTTGCGCGGCACGGAGGCTGAGTGATCACCCGCCTGACCCTCGGCACGACCGCCGACATTGCAGTGCAGATACCGTCACAGGTGTCCGATCCCTACCGCTACGTGCCGTTTCACGTTCCGGCAGGAACCACGCGCCTGGATGTCACCTGCGAAACGGAGTGCCGCGGCCGGGCGTACATCGACCTTGGTCTGTTCGATCCGAGCGCCACGGCGTTCCCGACGCGCAGCGGATTCCGAGGCTGGAGCGGCAGCGCACGCAACCGCTTCCACGTAGCCACCGACAGCAGCACGCCGGGCTACGTGGCAGGCGCAGTTCCCGGCGGTACCTGGCGCATCATCCTGGGCTGCTACGTCATACCCGACGGCGGCGCCACCGTACGGCTCACGGTACGGGCAAGTGAACGGAGCGAACCTCACTCGAAGAGCGACGGCGCCCGCGCCACCTGCGGGCCGCCCGAGCAGCCCGACCCTGTCCGCCGCGGGGCGGGTTGGTACCGCGGGGATCTGCACGCCCACACGTTCCATAGCGATGCCGAGGGCAGCCCGCAGGTTCTGCACCGCCTGGCCTCCGCGCTCGGTCTGGACTACCTGGCCGTCACCGATCACAACACGGTCACGGCGTGGGACTACTTCACCGCCGCGAGCTCCCCGGAGCTGGTGTTCGTTCCGGGCGTCGAGATCACCACGTACCGGGGCCACGCAAACGTACTGGGCGTGCGCGACTGGATCGACTTTCGCATCCGGACGGAGGACGACCTGACACAACTCGCTGCGGAGGTCCGGCGGCGCAACGCGTTGCTGTCGGTGAACCACGACAAGCCGCCGATGCGCTGGACCCTTCCGGAACCGGACATGGCGTGCATGGAGGTGTGGCAGCGCCACTGGTGGACGGGCAATGAGGCTTCCCTGGCCCGATTCGACGCACGCATTCGCCAGGGCCGGCGGATCACCTTGATCGGCGGCAGCGACTACCACACCCCGGCACGGCCGCTTGCTGAAGACCCGTTCGGCCTGGGGTGCCCCACCACCGTCGTATGGCTGGAAGAGTTGAGCATCGCCGCCCTCATCGCCGGACTCGCCCGAGGCTGCGTCTATGTCACGGAGAGTCCCCGCGGACCGCACCTGGAGATCCGCGCGCACGGCGTCCCGATGGGCGGGGTGGTACGGGCCCCGAACCGTCTTGTCGTCGACGTGGACGTGCGCGGCGCTGCGGGAGACATCCTCCTGCTGGTCGGACCCGACGGGCCGGTTGCCGAAACCGTCATCGACGCAACGCACTTTGCGCTGGAGGTTCCTGGTGCGCGCGGGTTCGTCCGTGCGGAGATCATCGCCGCGGCAAGCGCAGCGCGCCTCGAGGCTGCGCATCAACATTGGTGTAACGCGCACGAACCGCCGCCGCGCGCGATCGAGCGCGGAACGGCGTCACCACAGCGGCTGGTACGCGCGCTGTCCAATCCCATCTACCTGAGCTGACGATGAGCGAAATCACTCCGAGTGCGGCCGAACACGCCGCCGGGCGCTTCGAAGCCGCGGCCGTTCAGCATGCGATCGCCGCCCTTCGCAAAGACGGATTCCTGGTGATCAACGACATCGTCGAACACGATCACCTCGACCGGCTGCGAGAACGCATGACCGGCGACCTCGACACGATCCGCGGGCTGCCGGCGGTGCCGCACAATTTCGTGTGGGGCAACATCCAGCAGAACCCGCCACCGGATGCGGGCCTGGTGTTTCGCGACGTGGTGGCCAACCCCTTCGTCTGCCAGATCACCCGCGAGCTGCTGGGTCCCGGCGCATTCAACGACTACCTGAGCGGCAACACCAACATCCCCGGAAGCGGCCTGCAGCCGGTGCACGTCGACGACGGGCAACTCTGGCCGGACCTGCAGATGGCACATCCGCCGGCACGGCTCGTGGTGAACGTTGCGCTCGGCGACACCACGGCTGAGAACGGCGCCATCGAGCTGTGGCCGGGCACGCATCTCGACACGAGCATGGCGATCGGCACCGACACCAAGGTTCCGAAGGAGCAGGTCGCCGCACGACGAGCGGTTCGTGGCCCGGTTCAGGGTTCCACAAGCAAGGGGTCGATGTTGATTCGGGACATGCGGCTCTGGCACCGTGGCACCCCCAACCGCAGCGCTGGGACCCGTTTCATGATCGCCATGATCCACAGCGTGGCGTGGTATCGGCGCACCCGCCGCTTCGAACTGGAGGAGGCGTGCGCGCCGGTGTTCGCGGGCTGCCCCATCGAGAACGCGATTCCCCTGGTGGCGAATCCAGGAAATCACCTGACCGGCAACGACCCGTACGACTATGCAGGGCCGGACTGAGCGCACGTTCCGCGGCACACTGTCGGCTGCGGACGTCAAGCGCCACATCCCTCACGCGTTCCACGTCCCCGAGGGGGCTACCCGCGTGGAGGCGACGCTCGGATTCGACCCCGCGATCGTGTCCGGTCATCGCAACATGATCTGTCTCTCCCTCTACGATCCCCGCACCTTTCGAGGCGCCCGCCACCGGCATGGCAACCGACACACGGCCGTGATATGCCACGACTCGGCGACTCCCGGCTTCCTGCCGGGATCCCTGCCCGCCGGTGACTGGGTGGTGCAACTGGAGACCCATATGGTGATGCCGGGGACAGCGTGCACGTACCGGATCGCGGTCGCCATCGACCATGGAGCGGGACCGCCGGCCGCGGCCGAAACGCCGCCGGCGCCGCGTTTCGACCGCGTGGCCGACCATCGCTCCGGTTGGTATCTGGGTGACCTGCATGCGCATACGGTGCATTCCGACGGCGCCTGGGAGGTGGCCGACCTGGTGGCCGCGGCGCGTGCCCGCGGTCTCGATTTCGTCACGCTGACCGATCACAACACGACCGGCGGCCTGGCGGAAATGGCCCGTTGCGGCGGACCCGGATTGCTGACCATGGGCGGGCAGGAACTGACGACCTACTGGGGGCACGCCCTGTGCCTGGGAAGCCGCTCCTGGCAGGACTGGCGCGGGCTCACGCGGGAGGGACCGGAGATGGCCGCCCTCGCAGAAGCGATCTACGCTGGCGGCGGACTCTACGTCATCGCCCATCCCAGGACGGCGGGCGACCCTCACTGCACCGGCTGCCGCTGGCTCTATACATGGATGATGCCGGGCACCGCCAAGCTGGTGGAGGTGTGGAACGGGGACTGGTTCGGACGTGGAGACGATCTACGCGACCGGAACGAAGCGGCCCTGCGCCTCTGGTACGGGTGGCTCAACCGCGGGCACCGTCTGGTCGCCACTGCCGGCACGGACGTACACGGTCCCGATCGCCAGTATCGCAGCCCGGACGCCGGGTTCAACGCGGTCCATGCAGACCGGCTCTCCGAGTCGGCCATCCTGCAGGGCGTGGCAGCCGGTCATGTCTACCTCACCGCCGGGCCGAGTCTCCGCTTTGCAGCGCACCATCAGTCGGGCGCTCGCGGCATGATGGGCGACTCCCTGCCGGCTCCCGGCGGTTCGGCGTCGGTGTCGCTCGCTGCGAGCTGGGACGGGGTCCCCGAATCTGCCAGCCTGCGGCTGATCGCAGGTGGCCAGGCGCGGGACACGCTCTCCATCCCGGCCTCCGGCACACGGACGTGGACGGTCAGCGCGGCGCCCGCCGATGCGGACTGGTATGTCGTGGAAGTGCGTGGCCGCGATGGTGCCATGCTCGCGTTGTCGAACCCGATCTTCCTCGATCGTTAGCTGCCGGTTGACGTATGTCCGGTCGAGAGAAGGCGGCGAGACAGTCCGCGATCCTCACGATGCTGCGCACGGAAGGGACGATGCGCGTCGGCGCCCTGGCGCAGCACTTCGGGATCTCCCAGCAGTCCATACGCAAGGATCTCAACACCCTCGCACAGTCCGGGCTTGTCCGGAGAGTACATGGAGCAGTCGTGATCGGTGGCGGAGAGGAGTATTCCTGGTACTCACAGCGCCGTCTCATCGCGCAGCGCGAGAAGCGCGCGATCGGCGTCGCGGTGGCCCGCCTCATCCCCAACCACTCCACGGTATTCATCAAGAGCGGCACCACGACCGAGATAGCGGCCCACGCGCTGTCGGACCACGTGGGGCTGACGGTGATTCTGGACAACGTCGCCACCGCCGACATCGTCCGGCACTATCCCGGCTGCGAGGTGCTGATCGTCGGCGGCTACGTGCGCAGGGCCGAAGGCGCCGTCGTCGGTGAAACGGTCGCGGACTTCATCCGGCAGTTTCGCGTGAGCCACGCGGTGGTCAGCGCCGCCGCCATCGGACCGGACGGCGAGCTTCTCGGCTACCGGCTCAGCGAAGCGCCGATCGTCCGAGCGGTCATCGAGACGGCGCGGCAGGTGATCGTTCCCGTCGACTCCTCGAAGTTCGGACAGACCGCTCCGGTCCTGTTGGGTCGGCTTCCCGAGGTCCACCTGCTGGTCACCGACCGCATCCCCGATCCGAGGATCGCCGAACTTTGCTCTCGCGAAGGCGTACGCTGTCTCGAAACGGACGGCGATGCGGAGGGCGCCATGCGATGAAGCCGTGCCGTAGCCGCCCCGTCCCCTACCAGACGGTCCGCATCTCCTGCACGCAGCTTGTGAGCGCCGGCATCGGATTGTCGACCTCGCCCTCGTACTCCAGGATCAGCGGGCCGTCGAAGCCGATCTCGTCCAGGGCGGACGCCAGCGCCGGCATGTCCAGGTTGCCGGTGCCGACCACCACGTCGATGGGTTCGCGCCCCTCCCGGTAGACGAAGTCCTTGACGTGCACGCCGTACAGACGGTCGCCGGCCAGCCGCGCCAGCCCGACCGGGTCGGCGCGGGCGTCGATGGCCCAGGCGGTGTCGAGCATCACGCCGATCTCCGGTCCCGTGGACCGCAGCAGCAGCTCCAGCATGGCCTCCGACCCCAGCCAGTGGCCGCCACCGTGGTTGTGCAGCGCCAGCCGCAACCCCGACTCGCCCGCCACCCGCTCGGCGGTGCGGAATGCGTCGGGTGAGAACGCCGGCCGGAAGTCGGCGCTGACCAGGCCGACGCCCAGCCGCCGGGGGATCTCCAGGCTCGCGCGCATCGCGTCGGCGTCGCCGGACAGGGTGGTCACCCCCGTGCTGACGATGCCGATGCCGGCCTCCAGGAACACGTCGGGGTCGCCGGCGTGGAGCTCGACGTGCGCCAGCCCCAGGTCGGCGACCTTCTGCGCCACCACGCGGGAGTCGGTATAGCCGCGCAGGCAGTAGGTCTGAATCGCAAGATCACGGCGTGCGGAATGGCTCATAGTCTGCGAGTCTACCCGAGCGATGCCCTCCAATCGAAGTGAGGCCGATCGAAGCGACGCGCCCGTGCTGGACGGCTTCGACCGCGCGCAGCCGCTGGCGGCGCGCATGCGCCCGCGCACCCTGGACGAGGTGGCCGGCCAGCAGCACATCATCGGACCGGGGCGGCTGCTGCGCCGCGCGATCGAGGCCGACCAGCTCTCCTCGATCATCCTCTACGGCCCCCCGGGAACCGGCAAGACCACGCTGGCGCGGGTCATCGCCAACACCACCCGCGCGCACTTCATCGCCATCAACGCCGTGCTGGCGGGGGTCAAGGACCTGCGCGAGGCGATCAAGGAGGCCGGCCAGCACGCCGACCGGTACGGCCGCCGCACCATCCTGTTCGTGGACGAGGTGCACCGCTGGAACAAGGCGCAGCAGGACGCGCTGCTGCCGTGGGTGGAAGCGGGCACGGTGATCCTGATCGGCGCCACCACCGAAAACCCCTACTTCGAGGTCATCAAGCCGCTGGTGAGCCGCAGCCGCATCTTCCAGCTCCTGGCGCTGGAAGCCGGGGACCTGCACACGCTCGCTCAGCGCGCCCTGGAGGACGCCGAGCGCGGCTACGGCCGCCTGCAGGTCGACCTGCGGCCCGATGCGCTGGAGCACCTGGTGGACGTCGCCTCGGGCGACGCCCGCAGCCTGCTCAACGCCCTGGAGCTGGCGGTGGAGACCACCGACCCGGCCGGCGGGCCGGTCGTCATCGACCTGGCGGTGGCCGAAGAGTCGATCCAGCGGCGTGCGGTGCTGTACGACAAGGACGGCGACGCCCACTACGACACCATCAGCGCCTTCATCAAGAGCGTGCGCGGCTCCGACCCCGACGCCGCGCTGTACTGGCTGGCGCGCATGGTCTACGCCGGCGAGGACCCGCGCTTCCTGTTCCGGCGCATGCTGATCCTGGCCGCCGAGGACGTGGGACTGGCCGATCCGCGGGCGGTCGGCGTGATCGCCGGCTGCGCGCAGGCGTTCGACTACGTCGGTATGCCGGAGGGCCGTTTCCACCTGGCGGAGGCCACCCTCTACCTGGCGACCGCTCCGAAGAGCAACTCGGCCATGGGCTTCTTCGACGCCCTCAACGCCGTCGGCAGCGAGGCGCCGGGCGACGTGCCGACCCACCTGCGCGACGCCAGCCGCGACGCCGAGGGATTCGGCCACGGCGCCGGCTACGCCTATCCGCACGCGTTCCGCGACCACTGGGTGGCGCAGCGCTACCTGCCGGGTGCGCTGGCCGGCCGCGTGTTCTACCAGCCGTCGCAGATGGGATACGAGGGGGAACTGGCGCTGCAGGTGGCGCGCCGCCGCGAGGAGCAACTCGCCGCCATGCTCGACGACGACGGGCCGGTCGAAGGGCTCACCTCGGCAGGCGCAACGGTCGCGGACGAGCGCGAGCGCTGGCTCGCCCGCATCGCCGGCGGCCGCTCCACGGCGCTGGCTTCGATCCGCGACCGCGTGCTTGACGGCGCGCGGATCCGGCGCCACCACGTCGTGCTGGACTTGGCGATGGGCACGGGACTGCTGACCTGGGAGCTGCTGCGCCGCGCGCCGGAGGGCGGCGTCTACGCGCTGTCGCCGTCGGCCGACCACCTGGCGATGGCGCGGCAGATGGTCGAGGCCGTGCCGGAAGACGAGCGCCCCGTGCTGCTCGCCGGCGGCCTCCCGCGGCTGGGCGAGCTGCTGGCGGAGACCGGGGATGGGGAGGTGCGTTTCGATGCCGCGGTCGGCCGGAGCGTGCTGGCCCGGCTCGACGACCAGGAGGCCGCGCTGCGCAGGGTGTGCGCGGCGATGGCTCCCGAGGGGAGGCTCTCACTCGGCGAGACCGACGGCGGGTCGTTCCCGGCGCTGACGGAGCTGTTCCCGCTGCCGGCGGCCCGCCGCGAACTGGCCGAACGGGTGGACCAAGTGCAGCAGGACGGCGCGGGCGCCGCCTCGCTCACGCCCGCAAGACCGCCGG
>JAPOQV010000448.1 GCA_026710565.1 Spirochaetaceae bacterium
CAGTTCGTCAAGGACCTCAACCGCGAGAAAGGGGTCACCGTGATGATCACCAGCCACGACATGGACGAGCTGGAGCAGCTCGCCGGGCGCATCGTCATGATCGACAAGGGCCGCATCTCCTTCGACGGCGACTTCGGGACGTTGCGCCGCCGGTTTGGCGACCGCCGCCACCTGGTCCTGGAGACCGCCGACACCGCGCCGCCGCGGCTCGCCGGCGTGCGCCACGTCCACAGCGAAGGCAACCGGCACCACTTCACGTTCGACGCCGCGCGGACGCCGATCCCGGCGCTCCTGCAGCAGGCGGCCGGCCAGACCACCATCCGCGACGTGGAGACGCACCGCTCGCGCATCGATGACGTGATCGCGGATATGTATGAACATTGGGATTCCGACAAGGGAGGTGACGGCGATGGCGGAGACGATGTGGCGAGCGGCGAAGGGTGAGGGCGTAGGCAATGTCTTCCTGGAGCAGGTGCCGGTGCCCGAGCCCGGACCGGAGGAGGTGCTGTCGCGGACGCGAGTCAGCCTGATCAGCCGCGGCTCGGAGCGCCGCAGACGACACACCTATCGCTCGCTCTCTCTCCGATAAAGATCGGCTCGGCCACGGAATGCGACAGCCAGCCTCAGCGGCCGCCCCCCGCCTCTCACCAACAAGTGCCACCAACCATTCCGCTTGCCGCTTCGCGAATGCGAACGCCCACGCAGGCGGCCGTGCGAGCGGTCTCTGGTCCCAGGCTGTGCGCGCTTTCACCACGCCGATTCCCGCGAACCACGAGGCACGACGCGTCGTCCCTTTGCGTCGCTCCGCACGCCAGACTCGCTGTCATGAGTAGAATAGAACCACTCGGCGTTACGGCGACCCGCTCACTACACCTCCGAGGCTTGCGATGGACGACCTCAATAAGCTGAGACGGCAGTTTGTAGACTCACTCCTTGCCCACAATCCTCGAACCGGAGGGATATACACTTCGACCACACAACTTTCCCGAGCCTCCCTTCGGAACGCGGTACACTTCTGTGCAAATCAGCTCGAGCACGACTCATTCGGGCAAGATCGCCCCGCGGGAGACGGCCCGCGCATATCGATGATCGGCCAGAGTGCCTCTATCCAAGGCCGCCCGCCCGCGCCTATCTTATAGCATGACCGCTCCACTCGGTTCGTCGGCTCCGGGGAGTGGGGTAGCCTTCATAAGGATAACACAGGATGAGACGGATTGAGCAAGGAGCCTTGGCACTCCTGCTCGTGTCAGCCATCGGAGCGGCCGTATTCATCGGTCGGCTCGCTGCCAAGGTCGAAGCAATCGATCTTGCTGCGATCGAGGAAGCCAAGGAAGACGCGATCGACGATATCCGGGAAGTGGGCATCGATCTTCCGGTTGGCTCGATCATCGACTACGTCGGTCCCATAGCCTCCGCCGAGGACGACATCGTGGGCACCGTGGAGAAGCTGACGAACGCGGAGAAGGTGTGGGTTGAGGGCCATGGGCATTGGGTGGTCTGCAATGGAGCCACGCTCGCTGTCGGCGACTATGACGAGAGCCTGTTGTCGTTCGACAAGAATCCGGCACCAGGATTCCAGGTCCCGGACCTCCGGGGGATGTTCACCAAGGGTGTCGGGTATGACGGACTGGGCTTGCTCGGCGGCTTCCTGGAAGAGGATCTGGACCTCGGGCATCTGCACAACCTGACGCCGTGCGGGGGTGCGAACGATCGCCGCGGTCTGAATGCGCAGAGCTGGGCGGAAGACTACGGTGCCCGGAACTGCACTGAGCGAGCCAACCTGGATGTTACGACGTTCGCTAGCAGCGTGACATTGCGGCACGACCCGCCGCACTTCGGAGTGTTCAAGATCATGCGGGTAAGGTAGGCGACTGAGGAAGCGGGTTCAAAAGACCCCTCTATCTCGGTTCTGGAGCTGTTGACAATCACGCAAGTTTCATCTCTCAATGGACTTATGAAAACACAGCCAAGCGGGTGGGAAGGGAATTCGCAGACGAGCTGATTCTGCCTGTAGTCCTGATCATTAACCTGGCCAACGTCGTCACAATCTCGATTTACGGTCGTCTACACCCGACGGTTGCTCCACTCCACGCGATCGCGCACATGGAGCACTCAGCGCATCGGCCCACGGGAGGTTATCCGCGAGATCGACGCCCTGTCCCATCCGCCATGGCGAGATCGTCGCCTACGCCGGTCCCAACGGCGCGGGCAAGTCGACGACGGTCAAGCTTCTTTCCAGCGTGCTGGCGCCGACCGCCGGCACGGTCTGCTGCCTGGGCATGGACCCGATGAAGGACCGGGTCCGCTACGTCGGACGCATCGGCGTGGTCTTCGGGCAACGGACCGAGCTCTGGTGGGACCAGCCGGTCGCGGCCAGCTTCGAGTGGAAGCGGGTGGTCTGGAACATCCCCCGCGACCGCTACGAGTCCATGCTCGCCTTCGTCAAGGAGCTCCTCGGCATCGGCGAGTTCTTCAACACTCTGGCGCGGCAGCTCAGTCTGGGCGAGAAGATGCGCGCCGACCTGGCGCTCATGCTCATGCACGAACCGGAGATCCTGTTTCTGGACGAGCCGACCATCGGCGTCGACGTGCTGGCGAAACGCAACATCCTGCAGTTCGTCAAGGACCTCAACCGCGAGAAAGGGGGCACCGTGATGATCACCAGCCACGACATGGACGAGCTGGAGCAGCTCGCCGAGCGTATCGTGATAATCGACCGGGGCCGCATCGCCTTCGACGGCGACTTCGAGGCGCTGCGCCGCCGGTCGGCGACCGCCGTCACCTGGTGCTGGAGACCGCGTCGATCACCGATGCGATCGCCGCTGCATCCAGCCTCCCGCCCGGCTCGTCGCGGGTTTCGATCAGCGTGCCTTCCGGGCCTCCTTCCTCCTCGTGAGGCCCGATTCCGCACTCCAGCTACTCGGCACGCTTCCGCTCCCATCGGGACCTGTACCCCGGATCGTCGAGCATGCCGAGATGCTCGCAGTAGAAGGTCACGCCCCGTGCGTGATTCGCGATCGTGAAATCCGGGTAGCGGGTGTGTCCGTTCGGTAACACGAGCGGCTGCTCGTAGGCGTAGTCGATCGCGCGCGCGTGGAGGTTGCCCGCGATCACCAGTTCGGACTTCGAGCGCACGAGGTCGCCACGCTCGGTTCGATGAATGAGCCCTTCCTCGAGGAAGCGTTGCTGGGCGTTGACGGTTACTTCCCGCGGCAACGGATCCGCAAAGAGGTTCGTCATACGCCGGGCGATCTCCGAGTGCTCGTCGCCCGCATAGTGGCGATACTCGACAAGCGGGCCTTGGTGCAGAATGACCAGCCGGTGCTGGTGGCGGGTCAGCGCCGTGTACAAGAGCTCGCGGGAGACCAGCCAGCAGGGGTTGGTGAGCACGACGAAGGTGACGCCGCACTCGCTGCCCTGGGTCTTGTGCACCGTCAGGCAGTAAGCCAGCTCGAGCGTGTTGCGGCCTTCGTCTCCGAACTTGCCGGGGGAGAACCCGTACTTGGGGCCCAGTTGCCCGGCGAACTCGACCTCGAGCTTCCGCGGCAGGCCCCTAGACTTCTACGTCTTGTACTGCCCGACGACGATGCCGATGTCGCCGTTGGCGAGGTAGGCCTCCCCAGCGGGCTCCGGCCAGACGTCGCGCCGGCGCTGATTGATGACGTTGATGACCTTGTCCCCGTAGAGGGGCATCGCGGGCCGACGGGACGCGGGACCTACGGCTCCAGCCCTCCGTCTCGGAAAGCTCGCGCGCCTTCGCCTGGAACCGCGTCTGCGCCAGGATCGGGCGGCCGTCCGCTGAAGCGCGACGCCGGGAGCACCTCGGCCCTGGCCTCGCCCTGCTGGCGTCGCGGGACCGTGAGCTCGGCATAGCCCGGCCCGCAGCGCGAAAAGACCGTCTTGATGTTCTCTGGCACGAGCTCTCGACCGATGTCCACGAACGGGCGACGGGCACCGCTCGGCGGGAAAGGGCGCGGGTCCCGCCGAGCACGAGCCGCTCGACGTTGCTGAGCGAGTCGATCAGCGCCGCGGGCTGCTCTGCGGTCAGCATCGAGCACTCGTCCACTATCACGGTCCGGTAGTCGCCACAGCGACGTGCCCTGGGCTTGGGAAAGTGGGCGCGGGTCCCCCCGTCGTAGCGCTGCTGCCGGATCAGAAACTGCGTCAGCGTCTGACCGGAGCCCCGCATGCCGGTCTGATCCTCCAGGCACGCGCCCTGCCCGTGGATACAAGAAGCAGCAGCCCCTTCTCCGCGAGCCCGGGAAGCGAGCACAGCATCCGTAGCAGCGTCGTCTTGCCCCTCCCCGCCGGACCAATGAGCACGGAGAACCGCAAGCAGAAGAGTTGATCGAGCGCCGCCGACTTCTCGCGCCGCGCGCGCTCCTCCAGCACGCGCTCTTTCGGATCCGCGGGCAGCGGCGCATCGGGCCCCGCGCCCAGGAGCCCGTACCAGTCCAGATCGCCCGCATGCGGCTGCCCTTTCTTCCGGCCGAGCACCTCGCGGCGAATGATCGTGCGGCACTCGACGAGCCGCTCCACCTATCCTTAGGGTCGTGGTACTGGAAGCGTCAGCGAGGCGCTGTACGAGCCTCCACGCCCGCCTTCGAAGTCGAATTCGTAAAGACGGACGCGGCCAAGAACGGGCTGTTGTTGACCCAGGAAGAACGTGAGCGCGTTCGGCGCCGCGACGAAAATATGCGTTGTTCCGGGTTGCGCGGTCCACAGTTTCGCCCGACGAACAGCATCTTTGGCGGCTTGAACCAGATCGAATGCGTGACGACCGGCAGCAACAACCTGAGCGCTTGGTCCGGTCGTCGGCTGCAGGTTGAGCAGTCTTCCAACGCTATGCAGATGCGCATCGACATACCGTCGGACCTCTTCTGAGATATCGTGCGTGATGCCAAGAGCGACGGCGAGATCGACCCGATCCGCCCCGATGTCTTGTATGGATTCGCGCAGCGTCGGCCAGTCGGGATCTGGCGGCACGTCGTCGGCAGCCCAAACGTGCCGTCCGAGCGTTCGCTGTTCCAGCTCGACATCACGGCCTGATTTTATGTTCAGAACAGAACCTGCCGCAAACGCGAGAGTAGCGTGTGCGTCGAGCGCGAGCCGCAAGCGCGGCTGTTCTCGTGCCGCCATTCCCAAGAATGCTTGGAGCTCCGGATAAAGCTCCGCTTCCCAATCAGCGTCATTCCGAATGTACCGCTCGTCGAAGACCGGGACGAGGTCGAGAACGTCATCGCAGCGCTCTTCGAGGCGATCGAAGGCATGTTCAAATGACTTCACGCCATAGACGCACGGGCGATCTTCGGATTTACCGAGCAGACCTTCCCGCGCGCATGCCTCTCGAAATGTCTTATCGTCGAATTCGAGGCGACCCTGCGCCATCCACTGGAAAACGACGTCGTCGTAGATCAGCGTGTTCTGGTTCGACCGGACGCGAAGCAAGCCAACCACGCCAAATACCTCGTCGAGGCGTTCGCGAAGGTCGTCGAGCGTCTCTGAAACATGGCCGAAGGCAAGTGTATGCGCCAACACTCGTAGTTCATCCTCGTCGATCCCGAGGTGCTCGCGCCACGCCATTCGGACAGCCCCCTCCTTGCTCTTGTCGGTTTTCGAACCGTAGAGACGCTCCAGGCGAATGCAGCCTGACCGGTTGTTTATCATTGGACCGAGCGGGTCGCCGCGATCGAGTTGCCAGTTCGTGACGAGCTTGAAGCGAGCGCCCGTTCCCTCCGGTGCATATTTCAGCTGCGCATCATGCGCCCGCTGAAGCAGCGAACGTGCGTTGGCATTGATAAACTCCGGCTTGATCAGATCAGTGTACCCATATGTCCCTGGCGCGACATGCCACTTGCACTGCAGGTGTTCGCGTCGCAGAGCCGCCCCGTCATGAGCGTTGGGCTCACGGCCCGGCTCGTACTCGACCCATATGTCGTCGAAGCTCTTCGGACCGATTTCGAACCCGACACGCGTGACGGGACTCTTGGGGTCTAGGAGACGTGCAGCGCGGAGCCAGAACTGTCGCGCCTGGAACGTATCTCCGTCACGGCGGACGGCGACGGCCTGCGTCATTGCGCTTTCCTCATACCGCCGCACTCCCGTCCTCGAACGGTGGCGTTGGTTGCATTGCACGCGCGATTTCGACGGCGCGCGCACCATTGATCGGACGCGTGGGATAGGCATCGAGAACGATCGTCGGCAGCAGACGCTGCACGAGATCGGAGAAGGTGAAGCCGTGTTCGCGCGTGCCGCTGATCGGCCCGGTCGCTCTGACAAGTGCGTCGATATGCTGCCCTGCCAAACCGACCGCCTTGAGCTTGGTCGACAGAACGAATGCGCGGTGCTCGTCGTTCGGTCTCGAGAACGAAAGGACGTCCGCCGCACGCCGCCGCACGGCTGGATCGAGGGCGTTGAGGCGGTTCGTACACATGATGACTGCCGCGGGCAGCATGGCGTTGGCGATTCGGTCGATCCCGCGGATGAACGCGTTGACGCCGGCGCGGTCCTCGTGATGCATCTGTGCCGCCTCGCGCGACTGCGCGAGCGCATCGGCCTCATCGACAAGAAGGATAACGGCGCCTCTTGCACGTCCGGATTTGGACTTCAGCTTGGCCGCCTCGTCGACGGTGTACTCGAAAGCCGCTGAGAGAAGCTGGGTCATCTCGCCGACGCGCCCCTGGCCACGAGTCGACAAGCTCAACGGCAGAAGCGTGATACCAATCTTCTCTTGACGGGCCACCGCGTCGCCGATCGTCTCCGCGAGTTCGGTCTTGCCCGAACCCACGTCTCCGGCAAGCACGACGAGGGGCGGCCGCCGGAGGACCGTGTCGAGCAAGGCCTCCGCACCGGGTTGATGCTGTCGCGCCCAATCCTGAAGGGCATCCGGGTTGACGAGAAACCCGAGGATCTTCGCCAGCCGGCACTTGTGCTCATCGAGACCGACAAGGCGGGAAAGTCGCTCCCTAGGGTCCAAATCGGGATAGGTCATCCGGCGTTCGAAAAGCTCGTCAACAGTCGGTTTGAGGTCCATCAGTAGCTCCGTACACTGGCGCGATCGAGCGCTCGGCCACCCGAGGAGTAGGTGTGGTCAGGCAGTAGATAGCCGTAGACCGGCGGTTCAGTTGCACTGCGGCGATAGAACGGCAAGCTCTTCTTGAACGCGTCCTTCTCGCTCGGCGTCAGATCGCCCCAGGCGGCGCTGTAGGTCACGAAGCTATAGAAGCTGGCCCTCGAAATGTCGGCGCCCGGACGGATTCTCCCGGGGTCATCGTCGGCTGCTGATCCGTTGTACAGGTCACGAGCCGTGTACTTGATCGTCGGCTCGATCCAGCTTCCGTCGCGTTGGAAGCCGTACCACACCCGTCCGAGGTAGCCGGCTTTCAGCAACGCGATCACTTCTTCCTCGTAGGCGTCAATGTCTGCGTCGCTGGGAGAACTGTAGAAGCGCTGCACGCGCACCAGGTCCGTGGCGACTTTGGCGGCCATGTGGCGCGCATGCGTGACCGTGAAGGTCGAACTCTCAGTGAAGGTGGAGCTGTAGGACATAGGTCGATCTCAGACTTGGAATGCGGAGCCGAAGACCTTCTGCCAGTAGGCGACGGTCAGCTGCTTGGTAGGGGCGCGGAGGGCCGCGTCGACGGCGTCACCGGCATCGAGGGCGGCATCCACGATCGCATCTGCGTCTTCCGCCGTGTAGAGACGGGCAACATTGTTCTCGGCGTTCACCGGATCGATGATTTGGACCTCGTCGTCAAAGCTACCCACCGCAGAGGGCTTGTAGTAGTCGGAAAACACGATGCGTTCGCGCAGATCGGTGCGGGCGACGAAAGTGAAGAAGTGCTGCAGAGCTTCCGGATAGTCGCTGAAGTCCAGGCCGTCGTCGCAGAGCTTGGCGAGGATCATCTCGATCATGAACGACTTGAAGCGGAAGTCTTCCTGCTCGAGCTTCATGCGACGCGCCCAGAACTTCACGATACGTACGACCTGGGCGAAGTGTTTCTCTTGCGCCTTCTTGCGTTTTCCAGCGAACTCGAGATGCAACGGGATGCTGGTCTTGAGGAATGACCCGTCGTCCTGGCTCACCAAGTCGCCGTACCACTGGGGATCACCCTTGTAGAGGATCGGAACGACGTCGACATCCAGCCCACTTCCCTTGAACGAGACGGTCACGGAGTAGGTCTGCGGCTGCACCTGATCCGGCGAAAAATTGGGGAACGCCTTGCGGAGGCGTTCCGCGATGTAGTTCAGGAGCGCGTCGACGTCCGTGGGCACCTCGGCCCCGCTCACATAGCAGGCGACGTCAATATCGTTCAAAGACCGAACTGCGGTTCCCTTCGCCAGACTCCCAGACAACAGCATCTTTCGAAGGGTGAAGTCGGGGTGCTCCTCGAGGTAGGTTTCGAGTTTCTCCCGCAGCCGGCGTGCCTGAGCTCGGTATTCGTTCGCCTTGGCCTTCGGCAGATTCACGCGATCCTCGGCGAACTGAGCAATTTCCCGATGCGATACATGGTCTCGACTCATTTCGGCCTCCAGATACCGCGGATGGCTGCGGCATTGTCTTGACCCGGGGCGCGAAATCCGCGATGCTCATCAATCATACAGACATTGTAGGGTATAGTCTCTATACCTGTCAAGAACCAATAAGGATCGTCCCATGCCCGATCCCATCGAGCCTCCCGGTCGAAACCTCGCGCCGCGATTGCAGTTCATCGAATGGCGCCTGTTCTGGGAGGGGCACATCAATCGGAGCGATCTCGAACAACGGTTCGGCGTATCGACCCCACAGGCCTCGGTGGACCTCAGGCACTACAAAGAGCTCGCCGGCGCGAACATCGAGTACGATGCTACTCAGAAGCGGTATGTCGCCTCGAAGGATATGAGGCCGCGGCTCCTTCGAGTCTCCGCCAATCGCCTGCTGCTTCAGCTTCGCGCGTGGGCCAGCGGCGTGCTGCGACGTGACGACCTGTGGTTCAGCGAGATACCGGCGACAGATGTTGCACCCGAGATCGGCAGGGACGTTCGTGCCGAAGTGCTGCGAAGAGTGCTGGACGCCATCCGGACTCGACGGGCTCTGTCAGTGCGTTACCAATCGCTCACCAGCTCACGCTGGCGAGACATCGCACCCCATGCGATCGCTTTCGATGGCCATCGATGGCACGCCCGCGCATGGTGCTGTGAGCGTCACGAGTTCCGAGACTTCCTGCTGACACGCATTGAGCGTTTGGGCAAGCTGAAGCCCGTCACCCTTGACCCAGAGCACGATCTTGAATGGAGTCGCACGGCCAGATTGCGGCTGTGCCCCCATCCAGGCCTGACCGACGAACAGAGCCTGGCGGTCCAACATGACTACGACATGCGGGGAGGCGTTCGAGAAATCGAGATACGCCTGTCGCTGGCGTACTACTTCATCAAGCGCATGAGTCTCGACCTCGACGACCTAGAGCCGGCGCGTGCTCAAATCAGACTCGCCAATCTTCGCGAAGTCCAAGCTGCGATCAACGACGCAAGAACTGCCTCGAGGAAGCGAGCGCAGCCGTAGTTCTCAGCGGGCTCAAGGTCGACCGGCCGTGATGGTACGCCACCAAGCTGCGGGCCATGATCGTGATCGCCCCCGCCGCCTACGTGGTCAATGCGACGCTCCTGCAGGGCGGCAGAGGCCGAGTGGCCGCGCCGGGTGTTGACGACGCCCCATGTCTGAGCGACACGAACGCCTGAGCGGATCGACGACGGCGAACCGCAGCTCCAGGCGCACGCGGTCGTAGGACAGCTAAGATCTGCGTGGACGACGTAGACACGCTTCCCTGCCGCCTCCGAAATCGACTCGACCGCGACTTCCCCGGACGGGACGGAACCATGCGTCAGCCCCCCAGCACCTCGACCAGCTCCGCGATCACCTGGAGCTCGCCTTCGTCCGCGCCGGTGAGCACGATCGGCTCGAAGTCCGGGTTGACGGGCTCGAGGGTGATCTTCTCGTGGCGCCAGGAGTCGTCCTCCCTTGCCTTGTCGCTCTTGTAGCGCTTGACGGTGTAGCGCTGTCCGGTCTCCGGGTCGGTGGCGTCGCGGAGCTGGACGAGGACGGTCTTACTCTGGCGCGTGCCCTCGACCGGAGCGCGAAAGAGGCACCAAGCGCCGTCGGCGATGGCAGGCTCCATGGACTTTCCGACGACCTGGGCGACGAACAGGCCGTTACGCAGACGATGGCGGGACTCGACAGCGACCCACTCGAAGTCCTCGTCTTCGATGTGCTGCAGATCGCTGAAGCCGCCAGCGGCCGCCTTAAGCGGGACGAGGGGCACGCAGGTGACGTAACGGTCCTCGGGCGCAGGCTCGACCGTGCGCGGCCGGAACGGAACCACCTTCGCCGTCCCCTCCGATGCCGCATCCGCCTCGGACCCGGTCTGGAACGCGTCCGGCCAGCCGCCGTCGGCTTCGATGACCTCGTCGATCTCGGCCATGATGCGGATGGTCTCACTGAGGGCGACGACGATCTTCTGGTAGTGGGCGATGTCCTCGTCCGAGAGCGTGCGGTCCTTCCGGTCCTTGAGCCACTTGTGGCAGACTTGGTAGCCACCGATGAGGACATCCCAGACCTCCTCGGGCACGCCTTGGAACCCGATGGTGCCGGGTTTCGTCGCGCGGTGGCCCGCGCGGGCGTTGGTCTTGCCGGCGTCGAGCCAGACCGTGCCGTCCGACCAGCCGACACGGCCGACTTCCGGGTTCCTGGGGCCGGTGTAGGCGGTGACAAGCTTACCGAGCTTCGGGGATTCGAGCAGGTGGAGGGCCAGCAGGTCATGGCCGGCCTCCGCCAGCTTTCGGAAGAGGTCGCCGCTGCCGGGCAGCGGCACGCGGGGGAAGTCGAGCTTGAGCTGCGCCTTGTAGTGGCCGCGGTAGCCGGGGCTGTGGAACACCGTGTAGATGTAGGCGAAGACGTCCTCCGCGCCGAAGGCCTCGCGGAGATCGCCGCGTCCGTCGCTGACGAATCGTAGTTCGATGGCAGCTGCCATTTGCTCGACGAACCCCGAGTCCAGGTTCGGCGTGCGACCGGCCTTGCCCTTGACCCAGCGGCTGAACAGCGACCCGTCGGCCTTGCCGACTCCGGGATAGAGGTAAAGCGGGAACAGGTAGTTGATCTCGCGGGTTATGTTCGAGATTGCGCAGCTCTCTGCGATCTGGGAAGTGGCGAATACTTGCGCCCACTCATCATCGCCTCGCGCCTGCTGCCTGCACGCAATGAGTGTAACATTCTCTCCCGCGAGCAGATGCGGCATGGCTTCGGTCCGAGGCCAGTCGACCATCCACGGGACGTAGTACATTTCCCGGATGTCGAACGGGCGATACAGCACAGGTGCGTACCGCTCATCCCACCGATCGTCTTCACGGATCTTCAGCCGGGCCGCAGGGAGCTTCCATCCGCGCGAGTCCCCGGGCGGATACTTCTTCGAGCCCTTCCCGACGAAGTACTTCCTCCGGATTGCATCGTCGGACAATAACTTCGAGCGTAGGTCGGCGATCCGGCTTCGGAGGCGCCCTCGGTCGAAATCGATCACGAAGTCGTCTCGTGCCGTAACGATCCCGGTGACGTTCACGGGCATGATCTGGTTGATTGCAGGCGCGTCGTAGTAGGCGCCCGTTCCAGCATCGTCGAAGGGCTCGAACAGATAGAACGGTGGAGCTGGTTGCAGTTGCGCCCATTCGGTGGCTAAGGATACTTGCTCCAATAGCCATCCGTACTTGCTGTCCCGTTCGCCCCAGAGATCGGCGTGGCGGACAGATCTGGCTGCGGCAGCCTTCGTGAAGAGCCCGATGGCCACGCCCTGCTGGATGTCGAACACGTTGTCATCGCGGCCGCCCCCCGGCGGAGCCTCCTTTTTCTTGAGGTTCCCGTGAAGGTCGAGCACACGGATCCGGCGGAAGGACTGCATGAGCGACCAGCGCATCCCGCGAAACGTGGGGTTATCGAGGTAGCCGTGGTTGCTGATGTAGCCGTGGACGCCGACACCCGTGCCATCGAGGAGCCACTGCGAGAGGCGGATGAACTTCACGTAGTCATCCTGGAGCCACACCTTGCGCTCGCCGAGCGGCTCGCCGTCAACGTGGTAATAGCTCGCCGTCGCCGTCCCGTCGGGAAGCCGCCCCTTCAAGAGCCCGTCGATCCACGGCCCCATGTTCGAAGAAAGGCCGGAATAAGGCGGATTTCCGATCACCACCGTGAACCGTTGCTTTCGCTTGATCTCGTTGACCGCCTTGGCCTCGTGCGCCAGCGCGGGTAGGAAGTCGAGCATGAGCTGCCCGTCGCCCGGCGGCTCAAGCGCATTCGTCAGGTACACCTGCGCGCGCTCGTCGCTCTCGAAGAGGTAGCCGGTCTCGTAGAGCTTGAGGCCGATCTTGAGGTGCGCGATGGCATAGGGCGCCATCAAGAGCTCGTAGCCGTGCAAGCGCGGCAGCAAGTCCCTCGGGACGTAGTCGTTCCAGAGCGCCTCGATCTGCTTCTCGCCGTGGCCTTGGGCCTTCCACTTCTCGACCATCGTGTTGTAAATCAGGTCGATCACCTCGACGAGGAAAGTGCCGGTGCCGGTAGCCGGGTCGAGGATTTGGACGAAGGCCTGCCCCGGCGGAGTCCCCTCCGGGATCTTCAGTTCCTTGTGGCGCTTCGCCATCTCGCCCCAGGTGGTGGTGTCGGCAAGGCCGTCGCTGAGGCGGAAATCGTTCCGCAAGAGCTCGTCCACCGAACGCACGATGTAGGAAACCACCGGGCGCGGGGTGTAGAAGACGCCCCGGCTCACCTTCTGCTTCTTGTCGTAGGCGGCAAGGAAGTGCTCGTAGAAGTGAATGACCGGGTCTTCTTGGGGATTCCGGTCGCCGAAGTCGCGGACGACGTCCTCCATCTTGGCCTGGTCGAGGAGATCCACGACCTCGGAGACGCCCACCTCGTCGAAGTCGATGCTTTGCCCGCCGGCTTTGCCGTGGTGTCCGCCCACGCGCAGGAAGGTCTCCATCAGCTCTCGAAGGAACGGGTTCGTCCGCATGTGGGCGGCGAAGTCGTCGGCGGTGCGCCGCGCGGGGTCGGTGATGCGGGCCGAGAGCAGACCGTAGGCTATGGTCTGGGCGTACATATCGGCGAAGCGGGCCTCGTCCAGGTCGTGGACGAGTGCGGTCTGGAACGCCTTCATGAGCTTGGTGAGCGGGCCGGCCTCGGTCTCTATGGCGAGCGCCGTCCGGATACGGTCGCGGATCGAGCGGGCCAGCTCGGCCAGACGCTCGGAGAGCTCTTTCGAGGTCGTTATGACCTCGCGGTAGCGCAGTGTGAAGGCAGCACGCCAGCGCTCGCGCCAGGCGTCGGGGTCGTCCTCGTCGTCGGGCCAGGCGAGGTGCGCGCTCAGCTCGCGGGCGACGGCGTCGAGGTGGAGCGGGGTGTCGAGGTTGTCCCATCCGAGCACCTTGAGGGTGGGCAGGTCGTGGCCGTCCTGGGGCTTCGAGAAGTGGGCGAATGCGATCCGGCGTTCCTCGCCCTCGCCGTAGTTGGAGACGAAGAGCAGGTCGTCGGCGGCCCAAGCCTGGCGCTCGGACTTGTTGGCCGAGGCGCGCTTTTTGAGCGCCACCTGGCTGAGGATGCGGCGCAGCGCCACCACGGGCAGGCGCTTCGGTTCGAATTTGACGAAGAAGATGCCCCAGGGCTGGCCCGGGACCAGCGGGCGCAGGCGCTTGATCTCCTGGATCTTGGCCGCGTTCTTCGCGTCGATGCCGAGCTCCTCCGGGGTGTACTCGAAGGTAAGATCCTCGAAGTCGGCCGAGTCGATCGGCCAGCCGAGCTCGTCGCGCAGGTAGGCGACGAGCTGGTCGAAGCGGCGGATGCGGGCGAGGCGTTCGCGGTGGTCGGTCGGCATCGGTTCAGCCCTCGTTCAGTTCCAGCCAGCAGCGAAGCCGCGGCTTGACGCCGACG
>JAPOQV010000449.1 GCA_026710565.1 Spirochaetaceae bacterium
CGGCGGAGATAGCCGAGGTGTGGCCCTCGCACGAGGACCTGGGGCTGTCGAGCGAGGCCGAGGCGTTCGCCCTGCAGGTCGCGCACGGGATCGGCATCACCCACTGGGGCAAGCCGGTGATCAGCCGTTTCTTCTCCTTCGACCATCCCGAGGTGCTCGAGGAGAACATGGTGATGGCGTTCGAGACCTACTGCGGCCGGGGCAACGACGCCGCCCGCATCGAGGAGCAGTTCGTGATTACCGGCGACGGCGTCCGGCAGCTCAGCAAGTTCCCCTCGGCCAACCTGATCTCCTGCCCGTGCGTCGGCGCGCTGCTGCCGGGCATGACCTGATGCGACCCTGAGGAGGTAACGCATGGTCCCGCTTGACTCCGGCATCGCGTCGCTGGGCAACTGGAAGCAACTCGGCTTCGTCGCTCCGGACGCGAGGGCGATGATGGATCGGCTGAGCGCCGTCGGCTTCGGGCCGTTCAAGGTCTATCGCGTCGACAGCGGCGACTGGGAAGGGGTCAACTACCGGGGCGCCCCCGCCGAGCGGTACGCGCTCGAGGTCTGCATGGCGACCGGGACCTGGGACGTGGAGATCATCGTGCCCATCCCCGGCGGCGGCAGGACCATCTACGGCGAGTACCTGGCGCGGCAGCCGGCCGGCGGCCTCCACCACATCGGCGCATACCTGGCCGCGGACGAGTACGACGCGGCCTACCGCTACCTGGAGGGCCTCGGGTACCCGCAGATCCAGGGCGGCCCGATCCTCGGCATCGACCGCAACGGCCGCTTCGACTACTTCGAGGCGGATGCGCAGATCGGGCCCACGCTGGAGCTCCTGGACATGCCGGAGGTCTACGGCACGCCGGACTACGAGTATCCATAGCGCTTCGTCCCGGAGTTCGATCTCCCTGTACTACAACCCGAACTGCCCTGATCTGATTGCATGCGTCAGGCGGCCCGCACGGCCCGGCTGGGCTGGTTGGGTCGAGTCGAGTTGCAGACGGACGAGTCGCCGCTGGGCAAGGTTCCGGCAGGCGAGATCGTCGTGGTGGAGAAGGGAGCGGCAGGGCGTTCACCGAAGCGAGATAGAGCGCGGACCAGAGTAAACGGGACGCGGCCGTAAGGGAGGGGTAAAGAGCCCATGGAATTGCCAGATCATCTAAGGAAATTTCGGTGCATGGAGCCGTGGGTTGGCCCGAATTATTGCAAGAGCGAACATCGTCTAGCGATAGTCTGCGAGAGTCATTACATTCCGGACAACGCCACCGAGCCATAGCCATAGCTTAGCTATAGCTATAGCCATGGTTAGGTCCATGACGGGTTTGGGACCGGTGTGGACCGACGACGCCGACGGCGGGCACAACGGTCCCGCACGAGAACATGCCGCGTACCTCTGTATCAACTGGATCATCAAGGTGTAGGTTGACACAGCCTCGGGGAAAACGTGACGGTTTGTGCATGATGAAACGATGCCTGATCGTTACGTTGATCGAGCTAAGCACGGTGGCTTAGATGCACCGGCTGCTGGTCCGAGAGACCTTCGCGGGGGTTCTGAACCTTGGGCGGCCTCTGAATGGCTCGCCGAAAATCGGGAGCGTGGTCTATTGCGGGCTTGCGGTTCGAGGGGTCAACCACAGTGGTGTGTACATCGGCGGTGGGAAGATCGTGGAGCTGGCAGGGAACGGCATAGTTCGCGAGGTCGGTCCTTCGCAATTCGTGCGGAGAGGACGGACGTGGGCCATGTTGGCGTTGCGAGCCGGTGCCTTGGCGGTTGCGTCACCCCTTTCCGCGTTCACCGGGGCGGTGATGGCCGGAACTTCACCGTTGGACTCTCTGAACATCCGAGTCTCTTGCAAAGGCGATACCGCGGTCGGAGATCGCGAGGTTGCCTGCCGTGCCAAACGTGCAGTGGGCGACGAACGAAAGTATGACGTGATCGACCACAACTGCCATTTCTTTACCTGCCAGTGCCTTACAGGTGAAGAGCCGGCACACCCAGCGTTGTTGTGGAACGTGATGGAGACGGCGCAGCGTATATTAGGGGCCGACGACTGGTGGATCTGGCGCTTCTAAGACAGCGGCCGGCCGTACTGCTCTGCGAATCTCCACGCACGCAGCGCGTGCTCGTCGGGATCCTCGACCTGACGCGGTTCCGACGGCGGCGGATCCTCGTCGGACACCGGGCGCAGCAAGCTGTCGCCACGGCGTAGCTTGTGGCGCAGGGGACGTCGGCCGGCGATCCGCTGGGTGAATGCGGTTGCGCCGCAGCAACTCGGCCTCCCGGTGCGACAAGCATCATGGTCGCGGTCCCCGGCGAGCGACCAGCAGGTATGGGTTGTCGCGTAACCCGCGTCATGTTTCGAGCAGTTGCGTGTAGGCGACCGCGTTGGCCTGCTGAACGAACGCGCCGTCGGAGTGGTCCTGGGCATGGACCGCATAGGTCGGCGCGCCGATGCGCGTGGAGCCGTCTCCGCGAAGATCGAGCAGGACGAGCGCCATCCCCGGCCTCGATTCGTTCGGCGAGATCCCCTCAGGGCCGCGCGACCGCGCGCGGCTGCGGTGGAAGGCGCGCGCACACAAAGGCGGCCCGTGCTCAAGCACCAGATCCCGATCCGCACCTTTGCCGACTGGAACGAGTAGGAGCCGGGGTTCTTCGAGATCGACCTGCTAGTTCAAGGGCGTACCGCAACCTGTCTGCCTACTACGTAGAGGTCCGATGAACGCACGATGCCGCGGCGAGGCGGCGCCGGGGTAAGTCTTGTGGACGGAAGCTGTAAAGCTCGGTGTCCCGCAGCCGTAACCTCAGGGAGATCGGGCGCTCGGCAGGGACACGGTCCCGTTCGTCCCAGCTGTTGAATCCCAGATAGCTTCGTCATGGAAATCCCGGAGTGTTTCGACGGCAGGAGGCTCGGGGTTTGCCGGGTAGTGCCGTCGTGGCGAGAGATTGCGGGAAGCGGCGTGGGCCGAGGGAGCACGCGACAGGAGGGGGAAGGTGGGCTGTGCAGGCGGAGGCGGGTGTTTTCCGTTTCCGGTTGTTAA
>JAPOQV010000450.1 GCA_026710565.1 Spirochaetaceae bacterium
CCCCCCCCCCCCCGGCACCCTCGGGCGGCGGCGAGGCCTTGAGCCCCCACCGCGGAAAAAGGTAGCGTACCAGCTCATGGGTGTTGCCGAGGCCAAACCACACATCGTGCGCGCGCGCCGACAGTTGGAACGGGTACAGGTCGCAGCATGGGATCCAGTAGACGCCGAGGAAGCCGTAACGTGGGCATTCTACGCCTACGAGAATTGCGTTGTGGCTCTCGCGGAGATGCATGACCGCAAGTGGAAGAAGAACCACCGTGAGAAGGCCGAGCTGGCTCGACGCTTGTAGGCCTATGGCTTGGTTTCGCGAGACGTCAGGGACACGCTGGAGGAACTGAACAGACTGAGAATGGATGTGGCGTACGACGAGCCGGGGCCGGAACTCCAGGAGACAGACCTTGACGCTCTGGAGGTCGACCTCGAAGGGTTCATAGACGAGATCGCCTCGCTGATGGATCCAGATGATTAGAGTACGAGAACTCAAGGCACGAATGAAGCCTGTGCTGGACGCTCTCGCGGAGTCCGGCGTGGCCGACACCGCAACCGTAGTCCTGGTGGGCTCAGCCGCACGAGGTAGGATGCACGCGCGCAGCGACATCGACGTCCTCGTTCTTCACTGCGATGGCCGACGTATTCGGCTAAGGCGTCCGGGCGACATCCATCTTCAACAGGACGGCCGTTCGAGGTTCCTGCAGCGCCTGGAGGACGGCGACGACTATCCGGGCTGGGCGCTTCGCCTAGGGATCCCAGTGCGTGATCCGGATGAATGGTGGGCAAAGCATGCTGCTGCGGAAGCCGCGAATCCCCATTGGCCGGACTGGCAAGCGAAGGTCAGTCCAGCCAGGAAACGTATCAGGATGGCGACCAGACTTCTCGACGTAGGAGACGTCGAAGCAGCGTCGGAGGAGTTGCTCTTTGGAACCAGCCACGTTGCGAGGGCGGTCCTGCTGAAGCACGGAACGTTCCCGTTGTCGCGACCGGAGATTCCGTCGCAATTGAAGGAGATCGACGTGCACCTCGCCGCCCTTCTGGAATGCCTTCTGGGCGACTCCGTAGATGCGGCGGAGCTGCGATCTGGAAAGTTGTTATTGGAACAACGGATCCTCGACCTATCAAGCACAAGGCCCTGCCGGCCGCGGGCGTCCACGTCGCCGCCTACCTGACCGCGAGGAGACGGCCAGAACCTCGACCGGCCGTCCCGGCCGTGCTCGACGTGCTGGACCCCGCGCGCCGGACCACGTTCCGGGACCGGTACGTCGATACGCCGTTCGACCTGAGCGGCGCCGTGTGGCTCGTGACGGCGACCGAGCCCGACGCGATCGCCGAGCCGGTGCGGCAGCGACTAACGGGGATCGAGCTGCCCGGCTACCGCGAGGACGAGAAGCGGTCGATCGCCGAGCGCTACCTGCTGGCGCGGCCGTTCGACGGGCCCTGGGTCGCCACGCGCTCGCGCTCCTTCGCCACGTTGTCAATCGTTATGGTCCCGTGCTCCGCAGGGTTGACGTAAGATGGCTTATTGGACCCTGAAGATCGGGCGGCCGGAGGCCCGGAATTGCCCGTCGGACAAGGGATTTTGCAGCGCCGCCCTGAGGCCGGAAGCGGATAGACCTCGAGTTGCTGATCCAGCTCGGAGAGTCCGCGTACGGCGACGTGCCGACCAAGACCACGATCAGGCATGGGACCGACCAACGCGCGACCAGCTTGGTCGACTACCTGACGATGGACGAAGACACGTCGGAGGATCGCTGGCTCTTGGCTCCGGACGAGCCGCAGCCGGACCTCAACCCACATGCCCCGCTTGTGAGGCGCCGCGAAACGGCGAAGGCCCAGAGCGGAAGGACGGCGAATCAAACGAGACAAGACTCGAAGACCCGGACACGACGCCCAGGCCTGGCCCTCCTCTGCCTGAACCGCGCGTCCCGGGCTCGCGCACGCCGTGGCTCAACCGCAGTCGTCGCGTCCGGACGTGTAGAATTCTCGCGGAGGCGTAGATGGCAGAGGATGGCGCGACCGAACTCGAGTGCTTGGAGGAGGGCTGCCCCGGCCGCTGCTCACTGGAGACGAGGATTTCTACGGTTGGTCCGACTGCCGCCGGCGGCCTGCTGCCTGCCCCTCTCAAGATCGAACTGTGGGTCTGCCGTGAGAATCAGGACCATCAGTTCACGCCGCAGGACATGGCGATGCACCAGCAACTCCCCTAGCCGGATTGCCGGTGCACTGTGCTGGCTAGACTCGGCTCATTGGACGAGGAGAAGTATAAGACAAGGAGATTCGGACCATCATCTGGAACGAGACGTTCGGTGCTGACGAGAGGCGCGGTACTGCCGTCGCCTAGTGGTGTGTCACTAGAACACTTTGACACTTCAGCTTCCGCGCGTGCGACACAACGACCCCCAATCGGTGCCCGACAATCGGCGGGTTTCGCGGTGTTGTCGGCCACGGACAGCGATGTAAGGCCATTTCGCGGACACACCACTAGCAGTACGCTTTTCTATACCGTTCACGTCTGGACGGCTTTTTCTGCGGGATCAATCCTCCCAGACCGCTGACGCTGCCGCCGCCGCTGCCACCGCCTTTCCGAAAAGTGAACCCCTGGGCAGCTTGCATCGCACCCGCTCGTACACTGCCTTAGTTCGACACGTAGCGCCCGAGCCAGCGTGCTATGCTGCCCGCATGCGGACCCGAATCGTCAGCACCGCGGCGCGCCATCGGAGATCCATCGCTGTTGTCGTGACCATCGCCGTCGCCATCGCCGTCGGCTGGCTGATGGATGCCAGGTTCGACCGTATTGAAGCGGAGATCGGGCGCCTGCAGGCGGCGCAGTCGGGCACCAGCGGGTGGCTCATCGAAGCGGAACCTGAACCGGAGCCAACCTACGCGGAGCTTGTCGCCGAAGCGCGCAAACGCCTCGCATTGCGAGGTCACAACACGCCAAGCCCAGGCCAGATCGATAGCGAACTGGACAGCATGCGGAACGAGGCATTCATGCGGGACCTACTCCCTCACCGCCGCTGAGACCGCCACCCTGCTACGGTTCTTCCCCAGTGTGTGCCCTTGATCCGAATTCGTGGACACATTCCGAAGGCGGGTACGATGTCCACGATGGCAGCGACTGGCAAGCCGCGTCGACCGCGCGAATTGCACCGCTGAAGACCGCTGCTGTCACCAGGATTGTACGCCGGGCGGGCAAGGGCGCGCCGGGGCGACGCCGGCCCCGGTGCTACCCTGCCCGCCAGGGGTCGATGCGACGATGAAGCGGGACATGGATCTTTGCCGGCGGATTCTGTTCGAGGTTGAGCAATGGGAGACGACGCTCGCGCCAACCAGGGTGGAAATTGACGGGTACACAGCGGACGAGATTGGCTACAACGCGTGGTTGCTCGCCGACGAGGGACTGATCGAGGGGCACGAAGTGACCGGTGACGGAGATGCGGTTCACCAATACTGGCCAAGCTGCCTCACGTACAGGGGTCATGATTTCTTGGAGTACGCCCGGAACGATACACGTTGGAAAAAGGCAACTCAGAGAATCATGAGCCTCGGTGGGGCCATGACCACACAGGCAGTGATGGTTGTCTTGAAGAGCTTGCTCACGAACGAGATGAATCCACTCTGACGAGCGGGCGGCGGCCAGCCCCCGGAACCCGAAGACCAGCTCGCGAGCTGGGGCGCCCCCTCAGCCGCGAGCGAATGGCCGCCCGACATCTGGTGAGCGCCGGAGGGCGCGTGAAGACCGCCGTTCAGCTGCTGCTGCCCGAGATGGACGGGA
>JAPOQV010000451.1 GCA_026710565.1 Spirochaetaceae bacterium
GGCGCGTGGCGCCGCCCCCGCCCCCGGCGCCGGGGGGGGGAGCGGGGAGGCTTGAGCGGCCCTGCCGGGGAGCCTGCCGTATTGCGCAGCCACGGGAGCCACCCACGTCGACGTGACCATCCGCAGTTCAAGACGTCGGGCCGCTTGCTGAGTGATTTGCTCACAGGTTACGTTTTTCGTAACCTGTGAGCACGATGCAGTCGCTGACGGAAGCGGTGATGAAGCTCGCCCCTCCGGGCGGGCTGTTCAACATGACGGTTGTGGGGAACCTCTTTCCCCACGCGTCCGCCGGCGCTCGCAAGCAGTTGGTGCACCGGGCCGCCGCGAGCGGTGAGATCATTCGTCTCATGCCGGGGCTGTTCGTGTTGCGTGCGGAGTACCGCAGGACGGAAGTGCATCCGTACGTCGTCGCCGCGTTCCTGCAATCGCCGTCACATGTCAGTCTGGAGTCCGCGCTTGCCCATCACGAGCTCATTCCGGAGGCGGTTCAGCAGACCAGCAGCGTAACGGTACGGAGAAGTCGATCATTCGCGACGGACGTCGGAGTGTTCTCGTTTCAACGTGTTCCCGCACGGCAACCACGGGCCGGCGTGGAGGCGGTCAAGCTCGGCGCCAACTCGTGGGCGTTCGTGGCCACGCCGTTGCGCGCCTTGGCGGACATGCTCTACCTCAACAAGGCGGTGTCGTGGCGGCACGACGGTCTCGGGTATGTTCTGGAATCGCTGCGCATCGAGCCGGAGGATCTGAGCGGCGTGTCGATCGCGGCGCTGCCCGCGATCAGCGACAGCATTCGAGACCGAAGGGTTGTCGCCTATCTGGAGAATCTGGCGAGAGAGGCACCTCTTGCTGAGTGACGTCCTGCAGGCGCGCGTCCGCGAGTACGCCCCGGCGAACGCCATCGAGCAGGAGAACATGCTTGCGGAGTTGATGCAGCACTACGTATTGGCGAGCCTTTCGCGGTCAGGGCTGTTCTCCACGGCCATGTTTCACGGCGGCACCTGCCTGCGCATCTGTCACGGCATGAACCGGTTTTCGGAAGATCTCGATTTTCTGCTGAAGCAGCCGGATGGCCGGTTCGCGTGGGAACCTCACCTGCATGCCATCGCAACCGATTGCGAAGCCGAAGGACTGCGGATCGAGATCCAGGACAAGAACCGGGCCGCGGGCGCCGTGCGCAAGGCGTTCGTCAAGACGGACTCCATCGGCAGCGTCGTGACCGTGGACCTCCCGTTCGAGCGCGTCAGCTCGAAGAAGGTCCGCATCAGGCTGGAGATCGACGTCAACCCGCCGCGGGGATCCTCCTTCGAGACCTCGTATCTGTCGTTCCCGACCACGGCGCCGATCACGACGCAGACGCTGTCATCGGGGTTCGGAACCAAGGTGCACGCCCTGCTATGCCGCCGCTACGTCAAGGGACGCGACTGGTACGACTTCCTCTGGTACGTCGCACGCCGCACGCCACCCGACCTGGCGCTGCTCGGCAACGCACTGTCTCAGCAGGGTCCGTGGCAGGGCGAACGCTTCGCGATGTCGAGCGAGTGGCTGTTGCAGGCCTTGCGGGCGAAGATCGAACGCGTCGACTGGAAGCTGGCGCGAGACGATGTTCGACGGTTTCTGCCGCTGAGCGAGCAGCGAGGCCTCGATTCGTGGACGACGGGCTTGTTTCTCCATCAACTCGACCGCATGGCCGCATACCTGGCCGTATAGCGCCCCCAATACCGTCGCCTTCGGCTCCGCTATGGGCCCATCCCCACCTTCCGCGTCACGGGCGGCTCGATGGATCTCGTTCCTCCGTGTCAAGGACGGGCCCCTCGATAGTGTTGTGAGCAAGGCAATCGGGGCCGATATCGTGGACGGCCGTGCAGCCGATGAGCGTCATCGTGCGGCGCACCTCCTCCGCCAGCAGCTCGATGGCGTAGTCGACGCCTGCCTCGCCGCCGGCGCCCAGGCCGTACAGGTAGAAGCGGCCGGCCATGCAGGCGTCGGCCCCCAGGGCAATCGCCTTGACGATGTCGCCGCCGCGACGGACGCCGCCGTCGCAGATCACGGCCGCCCGGCCGGCCACGGCGTCGACCACCGGCGGGA
>JAPOQV010000452.1 GCA_026710565.1 Spirochaetaceae bacterium
CATACACCGCATCACGAACCGTCAGCTTGCCCTTCCAGCACCGACGGCCCCGGTCCGGCTCCGAGCTGTAGCTTCTCAGACCCAGCGCCTTCAGGTCGGTCATTGTCCGGTTGCTGTGGTAGCCCTTGTCGCCCACCACTTCCGTGATGCCCGATCCATCCGGCTGAACCGCCTCAACCTGCTCGGCCGCCACGATCAGCGTTTCGACCATCGACGTCGTGTCGCCCGTGTCGGCGGCCTGCACCGTGACGCCGACGACCGCGCCACTGTCCAGGTCCACGGCGTGCTCGGCCTTGTGGGCCAAGTGAATCCGGCCGTCCTTCATCTTCGTGCCCCGCGCATCCGGGTCGTGCGGATGGGTCCACTCGGCGTTCGACAGTCTTCTCTTGTAGCCGACCCAGGTGGACTTGTAGCCCTTGCTGTCCTTCCCTCGCCCCGTTGCCTCGGGCAAAAGCTCGGCCGAACACGCTTTTCGCAAGAGGCTCCATTGAGAATCGAGTATACTGCCGCTCCCATGGGTCCGTCCGTCCGTCCGTCCGTACACTGGCCAGAATGGCGATGGGGACGACCCGGGACGGTGGGTCACAACAGTCGATGTGGGTGGTGACTTCGGACCTGCCCCAGGGCGGCGGGCATCCGTTCTATGAGCGCCTGAACCAGATCCTGCGCGCGGGCGGCTTCGATGCGTTCGTCGAAGAGCTGTGCGCACCGTTCTACGCGCGTATGGGGCGGCCAAGTCTGGCGCCGGGTCGCTACTTCCGGCTGCTGCTGGTGGGCTATTTCGAGGGCCTGGATTCGGAGCGAGCTATCGCTTGGCGGGCGTCCGATTCGCTGAGCCTGCGGTCGTTTCTGCGTCTGGCACCGCCGGCCTCGCCGCCCGACCACTCGACGATCTCGCGGACGCGGCGGTTGCTGAGCGTCGAGGCGCATGAGGCGGTCTTCACCTGGGTGTTGCAGCGACTCGCCGACGCGGGTCTGCTGCGGGGCAAGACGGTGGGAGTTGACGCGACGACGCTGGAGGCGAACGCGGCTTTGCGCAGCATCGTTCGTCGCGACACGGGTGAGGACTACACGGCGTTCCTGACGCGGCTGGCCGAAGCGTCGGGTATCGCGACGCCGACTCGAGCCGACCTGGCGCGGTTCGATAAGTCCCGCAAGAAGAGGAAGAAGACATCAAACGCCGACTGGACTCATCCGCATGATCCGGATGCGCGGATCACGAAGATGAAGGACGGTCGGACCCACCTGGCCCACAAGGCCGAGCACACCGTGGACCTGGAGAGCGGCGCGGTGGTGGGCGTTACGGTGCAGGCAGCCGATACGGGCGACACGACGTCGATGGTTGAGACGCTGATCGTGGCGGCCGAGCAGCTCGAGGCGGTTCAGCCGGAGGGGCCTGGCATCGAAGAGGTGGTCGGCGACAAGGGCTACCACAGCAATCAGACACTGACTGACCTGAAGGCGCTGGGTCTGAGAAGCTACATCTCGGAGCCGGACCGGGGCCGTCGGTGCTGGAAGGGCAAGCTGACGGTTCGTGATGCGGTGTATGGCAACCGGCGGCGGATTCGGGGCGCGCGCGGCCGGCGGCTACTGCGGTGTCGAGGAGAACTGTTGGAACGACCGTTCGCGCACGTGTGCGAGACCGGCGGGATGCGGCGGGTCCATCTTCGAGGGCATCCGAACATCCTCAAGCGGCTGCTCGTACACGTCGCCGGCTGCAACCTGGGGCTGCTGTTGCGGCAGGTGATCGGTGTGGGCACGCCGCGGAGCCTTCAGGGTCGGGCTGCGGCCCTATTCTGCGCTCTAATCGGGTGGTGGGGTGACCTGTGGCGCCCTCTGAGGCGTCTCTCGACGTTCTCCATGCCGATTTCGGCCAAAACCGGTTCGCCATTGCGCCATCACCGATTCCGCCCGTACGTGTGAACCTAGAGACTTCCACCTCAGGCTGCTAGACCTTTGAGGCGGAGAGTGATGCCTGTTTTAAGTTCGTTGACCCGCCCTTCATCGTTGACCTTGTGGTCTTGAAAGATATTTGCATTGACCTCCTCGATTTCTGCGTCGATGGCTGATTCTCCTTTGTTATCCACTGTGTCGAGGAGCTTCTGCTCGAAACCGAGTTTCTGCATCTCATCCTTGACTGCACGAATCTCGTTAAGTTTCTTCAGGCCGCGCACCAGGTACTGGACTGCGTTGGCTACGCCGGCGGCGATCGAGATGTTTGTCGCTAATTCGATGGCAAAATCACTCGACTGCAGGCTGCGAACCCTGACCGGGTGACCCGATGGACCGTCAATGATTTCGGAGACCATGGAGACGAAGCGGCCGAAGAACAGGACCTCCTTCTGAAGGCGGTCAAGCTCTTCGGCAACCGCCTCTCGTGGAATTGTGAAACCGACCACTGATTCGCCTGGCTCGAGTCGTTCCGAGCGAAGCGCAAGCCCCTTGGCTCCACTGTTGAGGTGCTCAAGTGCGGCCTGCAGCCCTTGTAGGTCTTCCAAGATCCGATTGATCTGATCGAGCGAGGCAACTGAGGTATAACCGCCGCTGTCGAACGCTGCATCGAGACGACGTAGTAAACCGACTCCGATGAGGTCTGAAACCGGCGTTCGCTCATTTACTGTCAACTCGCCAAGATCTACCCGCATTCCAGGACTCATCGAATTACTTTCGGAGTCACGAAGCTTCGTCGCGAGGTCTTCTCTTGTGGATTGGACGGCGCGCTGCGTGCTTTCAGATGGGCCGTTTATTGCCTCCGTAAGCTGATTAGCCAGTGTACTCATCATGGACAACAGGCGTGTTGTTTTCAGCTCGGCGGCCAGCGAAGCCGATATTGTGAAGAGGCGGTTA
>JAPOQV010000453.1 GCA_026710565.1 Spirochaetaceae bacterium
CGCTATCCGCACGCCTTCTCCGGCGGCCAGCGGCAGCGCATCGGCATCGCCCGGGCGCTCGCGCCGAAGCCGGAGTTCATCTGCTGCGACGAGGCGGTGTCCGCGCTGGACGTGTCCATCCAGGCGCAGATCCTCAACCTGCTGGAGGACCTGCAGTCCGAGTTCAACCTCACGTACCTGTTTATCGCCCACGACCTCAGCGTCATCGAGCACATCTCCGACCGGGTGGGCGTGATGTACGTCGGCAAGATGGTCGAACTGGCCGAGACCGAGGACCTGTTCGGCAATCCCAAGCATCCGTACACGGAGGCGCTGCTGTCCGCGGTGCCGCAGCCCGATCCGGAGACGCACATGGACCGCATCATCCTGCCGGGCGAGGTAGCCAATCCGGCCGACCCACCGTCAGGGTGCTACTTCCATCCGCGCTGCCTGTACGCCCAGGACCGGTGCCGTTCGGAGGAGCCGGCCTGGGAGGAAGTGACGCCAAACCACTTCGCCGCCTGCCACTTCGCCAAGGAACTGAGCCTCAAGGGCGTGCAGTAACCGCGACCGCTCGGGACGTGAAGCCGCGTGTCGCCGTCACCACCTACTATGACCGGGACCTGATCGAGCCCGCGCTTGCCCCGCTACGCGCGCGGGCGGATGTCCGCTACGGCCCGCCGGTAGGCCGCAACCTGCATGCATCGGAGCTCGTCGAGGCCCTCTCCGGCGCTGTCGGCGTGATCGCGGCCGACGAGCGCTACGACGCCTCGATCCTGGACGCCGCCCCGCGCTTGCGCATCATCGCCCGCGAGGGAGCGGGCTACAACGGGATCGACGTCACGGAGGCGACGCGGCGCGGCGTCGCGGTCACCAACGCCCCGGTCGTGCACGAGGCGACCGCCACCATGACCCTCGGGCTGATGTTCGCGGTGGTCCGCAAGCTGCTCACGTGCGACCGCGCCGTGCGCGCCGGCCACTGGACCGACCGGGGGCGGTTTCTGAATCCCGGGCTGGACGGCCGGACGCTGGGCCTGATCGGCTTCGGCATGATCGGTAAGGGCGTCGCCCGCCGCGCCCTGCCCTGCGGGATGCGCGTGATGGCCCACAGCCGTTCGCTTACCGCCTCAGCGGCCGCCCGCCACGGCGTCACCGCCGCCCCGTTCGAGCGGGTGCTCTCCGAGTCGGACATCGTCAGCCTGCATGTTCCGTTGACGGAGCAGACCCGAGGCCTGATCGGCGCCTCGCAGCTCGCTGCCATGCGTCGCGGCGCCTACCTGATCAACACCTGCCGCGGGAGGGTGGTGGACGAGCCGGCGCTCATCGACGCGCTCGCCTCCGGCCACGTGGCCGGCGCCGGTCTGGACGTGCTGGCCGACGAGCCTCCCGATCCCGGCAACCCGCTGCTGTCCCTGGAGCAGGTGGTGCTCTCCCCGCACATGGGCGGCGACACCGAGCGCACCATGGTGCGCGCCGTCGAAGTCGCCTGCCAGAACGTGCTTGCCTGCCTGGACGGCAGCACGCCGCCGACCATTCTCAACCCGGAAGTACTCAACCCGGAAGTGCTCAGCCCGGAAGTGCTCAGCCCGGAAGTGCTCAGCCCGCCCGCGTAGCGCTCAGGAGGCCTCTCGGCGCCCTGCCGTAGTCCCCGCGCCTGCCTGAACCCGGAATTCTTGTGAAGTGCCAGGGCGGCGCTCATTCGGACTGCGGGCAACGTCCCGCGCAGCCGATAAGACGATGGTGGGGGCAAAGTCAATTACCACGCAGGCGGTGACCAGGCAGTCGGCGACCAGGCAGTCGGCGACCAGGTGGTGTCACCTCGCGATCGCAGCCGCCATGCCGCTGGTGCTCACGGTCTGTGCCACACAGCCGGTCACCATTCCCTTCGACCTGGGTCTTCACATCGCACCACCGTCGGTGACCGCGCTCCCGTCCGCCCAATTGGACGAACCGGCGATGCCCCCGCCGCCGCTGATCGAATTCGCGGCCGTCCCGCACGTGGCCGAGCCGGCGATCGATGCCGGCCTCCTCGGCGCTGGCGGCGCGGCGAACGTCGCGGCACACATCGAGCCGGAACGGCCGCCGCATCCCGGACGATCCGAGCTGCTGGCGTCGGCACCCATGGACGAGATCGGAGTCCCCGGGAGGCCGGCAGGTGCCGGAGCCGAGGGGACGCCGGGGCCCGGCGAGCACACCATGCCGGAGCGCCCGCAGCATCCGGTGCGGAGGGTGCCGCAACCGGTCATGCCGGGTTCGATCGTGACGCCTGCAGGGGCCGCCTCCGGTGCGGTCCCCGCCGTGGGCTCACGGGTGGAGCCGCAGCGGCCGCCACATCCCGCCATGAACGCGGCACGGCCCCTCCCCTTGTCCCATCCGCAGCCGGCGCGCGCCGCCGGTCCGACGATCATTCGGCCGCCGACTGACGCCGACCTCGACCGGGTGCGCGTGCTCATCGCGCGCGCCGAGGAAGTGGGCGCACCTTTCTACGACCCGCAGAACCTGATCGGGGCTCGCAAGGCCCTGCGTACCACCGAACGGCTCCGCGGCGTCGACCCCGGCGGATCACGCGCAATGCTGAGCGGCGCGGAAGCGCGGGCCGTCGAGGCATTCGAGAACTCGGTGCGGCTGGCCGCGGAGCGGCTGCGCAACCTGCTGCAGGACCGACTTGACGAGCTGCGGGGAATCCAGGCCGATCTCTGGATGCCGGTCTCGTTCCAGGAATTGGTCGACGCCGTCCGGCGTGCGGAGGATCTCTACCGGTCGGGCGACTACTTCGGAGCGCATCGGCTGGCCGTGGCCACCGCCGACGACATGCTGGCCCTGCGCGATTCGCTCCTCGATCGGCTGGAGCTGCTGTACGGCACTCGGATCGAGGCGGAGCGCTGTCTGGCCGCCGTCCAGCAACTCGACACAAGCGGCTGGGCCGCGACGAGGCTGCAAGAGCTGCGGTCCCTGTACCGGCGTCTCAACGCGCTGTACCTGACCGGCCTTGAGGCCATCCAGTCCTACCGGTTGGCCGACGCTGAAGAGGCGTTCGGCGCCGCGATCGAGGTGTGCCGCGGGTTGATGGCCGTGGCCGACGAGGCCTACACCGAGCACATGGAGCGGGCCTCCGCGCTGCTGCGGGCGGTGATGGAGGAGATAGAGGAGGCGTCGAAGCTCACGGTGGTGACCGAGGAGGGTGACGCCATCATGCCGCGGCCATGGTCGGGCCGGCCGGTGCTGGACGCGCTGCGCGCAGGCGGGGCGAGTCGCAGGGCGATCCTGGACGGGATCCAGCGTGAAGATCCGAACGATCTTCTCAAGGCTCGGGAGCTCTGGATCGATGGCGTGGTGGCGTTCGATGACCGCAAGTACGGTCAGTCCATCCAGCGCTTCGAGGACGCCCGCAGCTACCTGGAGCGCTACAGGCTGCACGCGGTGCTCGGCATCCATACCGTGCAACTGATTCCGGAGCGACGCGAGAGTCTGTGGCGCATCGCGGAGTACGACCGCTGGTACTCGGATCCGTTCCTGTGGCCGAGGATCTGGCGGCGCAATCGCGACCTGATCCAGAACCCCGACCTGATCTACCCCAACTGGAACCTGATCATTCCGGCGGTCTGAAGCGTGAAGACGAAAGAGCCGGCGGATTTCCGCCGGCTCTTTCTCGATCCGATCGTGTGGCCGATCGTGCGGCCGGTGAGGCGCGTTACTGCCCCAGGGCCTCCTCGACCGAGATCTTCCCGGACTTGAAGTCGGGAACGTTGTAGGTGAGCTTGCCCAGCTCATCCAGCAGACGCTGCGCGCCGGCGTTCAGGTACTTCTCCAGGTAGGCGTCCCATTCGGCGTCCACGTCGAAGTCGGCGTTGGTCATCGCCTTGAAGTAGAACTCGTCGCGGATCGTCCAGAGCGCGGCGGTCACCTCGCCGGCGATCGCCGCGTAGTCGGTCTGGTTGAAGACGTCTTCCTTGTACGGCGGCAGCGAGAACTGCTGGCCGGGGCCGGTGAAGTAGTGGTCGATCCACGCCTGGTGGCGGTGGTCGTCATTCCACGCGCGCGCGACCGCGTACCGGGCCGGGAACGTCTGGTGCGTGAAGTAGTGGCCGCCGACGTTCTCGAAGGTCCAGCCCTCGAGCGCCTTGCGGGGCGAGTTGGACAGCGCGATGTCACTGGAGCGATCGGGCTCGCCGTCCCAGTCCCAGTGCACGCCCTCCAGTCCGCCGGGGCTGCCGGCCATGATCCGGCCGAGCGGGTCGAAGTTCACGTAGTCGTAGATCTGCAGCAGGCGCCGCAGCTTCTCGTCCGACACGCTGCGGTTGACGGTGTAGGCGACCACGCGGCTGCCGAACGGCAGCGCCTGGTTGTTGTACTTGGTGCGGTACGTGCCGTTGTGGCTGAGGCCGGTGAATGCCATCCACTTGGCGCCGTCTTCGCGCACCGCCGTCCATCCCTGTCCCTGGCCGGCACCGTCGCGCCGGTCCCAGTCCCAGCCGGTGACGCCGCAGGTGGTGCAGATGCCGTAGACGCCCGAGGCGATGCGGTCCTTCCACTGCTCAAAGCCGACAGCCGGCAGCTCCGGATCGATGTAGCCTTCCGAGTACCACTTCTGCAGCCGCTTGGCGGCGTCCCGGAAGCAGGGGCAGTTGCCGTCCATGACCAGCTCGCCGCCGTACGGGGGCACCGTGTCGCCGTCGTAGTCGTAGCTGGGCTTGTTGTTCAGACCGTAGGCGTAGAGGACCAGCGAAGCGCGGAACATGAACGCCTGCGTCTGGTCGCCGGTGAACCCGTACGGGATGCGCACCTGGCCGTCACCGAAGTCCAGCTTGTCGCGGAACGCCGCCAGCACGGACTCGAACTCGTCGATGTCGTGGACCGCGGGTTCCCAGTAGAAGGTGTCGGGCTTGTTCTCCGGGCTCTGGTCGACGGCGTCGAAGAAGTCGGTCATGCCGACCCGTTCCAGCCAGTCGTAGCGCAGGTAATGCTGGGCGCCGTTACCCTCCTTCCCGAACTGCTGCTGGAAGCGCGGGATCGCCCAGTACTCGTCGGTCGATCCGGGGGCCAGGAAGTAGGCCCAGCCGGCCGTACCGATCTCGTTCATGGAGTCGACGTAGAACGGCATCTCCTCTTCGATCATGCTGCGCGGGATGGTGCGGTAGGCGCCTTCCATGAACTTCTGATCGTGGAAGTTCCAGACGTACCACGCGTCCGGATGCTCGCCCGACGCCACCAGCAGGTTGTGCTTCTCGCGGTCGTTCTGGTGGTAGCGGATCGTGTCGATCTCGACGTTGAACTTCTCTTCCAGAAGCTGCTCGATCACCGTGTTCTCGCCGACGTTGGCGCCGCCCACACCGGCCCAGGTGATGGGCATCGGCGCATCGGCCGCGGCCATCTCCCCCTCGCCGGCTGCGAACAGCCCTGCCGTCGGCAGCAGCAGCAATCCGAGCATTACTATCGTAAGCTTTCTCATCGTCGCTCCTCGTGTGGAATGTCCGGCCGGACGGCCGGCTCGGCATGTGGGCGATTCTATGCGCGCAGGCCGCGCGCTGTCATCCGTCGGGGGGCTGTCGCGACCGCTACAGGCGGCCGATCGCGGCCAGCGTCCCCCACAGGGCGAGCTGCTCGACCGCGGGGTGCCGGTACACCCCGACGGCGGCCGCGCCCCCCGCAGGTGGAGCTGCTCGCCCGCGTGGGGCCGGTACCCCCCGACGGCGTCCGCGCCCGCCGCCAGCGCACGGCGAGCACCTTCCATCAGCAGCTCCGGCTCCTGGAAGCTTCCGGGGTGATAGCAGGAGAGCTCGGCGTGCAGCGGGATGCGCCCCGCCACCACGCGGGCCGCGTGGCCGACGCGCCGTTCCACCGCGTCCGGCTCGCTTTCCGTGCGGAACCACACGTACAGCTCGTCGAGCACGCCCCGCTCCGTCCACGACGCCCAGTCGTGCAGCCCGTGCAGGGAGCGCTCGGGCTCGCGGGCGATGATGGTGGCGGAGAACACCGCCTTCTCGGAGACCGCCTTCACCCGCTGGCGCGCCTCGGCGAGCATCTCGGTCACGTAGCCGGCGCGGAACGCCAGCCACTCCGGGTCGTCCGCGCGCAGCGCGCGCGCGTCGCGGCCGGACGCTTGCCGGTACTCCTGGAGCGTCCGCTCCTCGTATCCGGCCGGCACCAGCCCGCCGGCGTCCTCCATGCCGTTCACGAACTCGACCTGCACGCCGTCGCCGCCCGAGTCGGCCAGCCCCTGCGCGATTTCCGCCGCCTGCCGCTCGCGCACCTCGGGGAACGCGGGACTGAGGCCCAGCCGGTCGCAATAGCTGAGCGTGTCGGAGCCGTCGGCGGTCCGGGACCGGTACTCGGGATGCACGGCTGCGAACGGGCCGATGCTCGCCTCGCCGCGGTGGGGTCCGACCAGGATCGGCCGGTGGCGATCCAGGATCGCGCGCGCATCCGGAGCCTGCGGGTCCACGCCGTAGTTGAGCGACCACGTGTAGGAGACCGGCCGCTGGCCGTGCGTCGGCAGCGGCGTGCACGCCACGTAGGGATGGACCTCCAGGCCGCGGCTGCGCGCCAGCTCGACGACCTCCGGCGCGTTCGGACCGATCAGGCGGGTAACGCCGGCATCGACCGCGCGATCGACGTAGTGGGCTGCGCCGTCGGACTCGATGATCCCCCACAGGGTCAGCGGCCGGGTCATCCCGCTACCCGCACACCGCGCGGAACACGCGCAGGTAGTTGAGCCCCAGCACGCCGCGGATCACCTGCTCGTCGTGTCCGCGGGCGGCCATCCCGGCGGTCACGGTGGGATACTCGCCCGCGTGCGGGATGACCGTGCCGCCGCCGTCGAAGTCCGATCCCAGTCCCACGTGCTCCGCGCCGGCCACCTCGATCGCGTGATCGACGTGGTCGAGCAGGCGTTCCAGGTCCGGCTCCGTCGCGGAGACGAACTTGGGCACGAAGGTGGCCGCCACCACTCCGCCGGTGGCGGCCACCGCCTCGATCTGGCGGTCGTCCAGGTTGCGCGGCTGGCTGCACAGGGCGCGGCAGTTGCTGTGCGAGGCGATCAGCGGCTGATCGGTCTCCGCTACCACGTCCCAGAATCCCGCGTCGTTGAGGTGCGACACGTCGACCAGGATCCCGAGCCGGTTCAACTCGTGCACGAGCGCGACGCCGTGGCTGGTCAGCCCGCCCGAGGCGGGCTCGTGCGCGCCGGCGGCCGCCCAGGACACGGGGTTGTGCGTGATGCCGACCGACCGCAGGCCGAGCGCATGCAGCGCGGAGAGGATGTTGAGGCTCCGTTCCAGTCCGTTGGAGTCCTCCAGCGCCAGGATCGCCGCCACCGCGCCGTCCTCCTTCGCCTGCGTGAGGTCCGCGGCGGTGCGCGCGATCCGGAAGCCGTCATCCTCGGCCATCTCGGCCATCAGGATGCCGAAGCCGTCCAGGGCGTAGGCGGCGTGGTTGTTCCATGCCTTCGTCACGCAGACGGCGAAAAACGCCGCGTCGATGCCGCCTTCGCGCATGCGCTGCAGGTCGAGCTGCGTGCGCGCCCCCTCGGGAGGTCCGTGGAGGGCTCCCCGGAGTTGGGCGATGGTGCCGCTTGAGGCATGACGGGTCGGCGCGCCACCGAGTCCCCTGCCGCTCGACACGCCGGCGACGATGGAGTCGTTGTGGCTGTCGATGACCAGCGCGTCGCGGTGCAGCTCCAGCGGATTCATGCGGCGATGGTGCCGGCCGGCCGGGATTTGTTCAAACGGTAGCCCGGCCGCGGCCGGAGCGCCGCGCTTGCCCGCGCGCACCGCGACGGATGATGCTCGGCGCGCATGGCTGCGATCGTGACGGACGTGGACCTGGCGCTGTGCGGCGGCGGCCTGCAGAGCGGGCTGATCGTCGCCGCCGTGTGCGGATCGGGCTCTGCCGGCACCGTGACGCTGGCCGAACGGGAGCGGATCGGCGGCAACCACACCTGGTGCTTCCACGCCGGGGACCTGTCGCCGGCCATGCGGCGCCACGTCGAGTCGTTCGTGGCGTATCGGTGGAGCTCCTACGAGGTGCGCTTCCCCGGCTACCGGCGGGTGCTCGAAACCCCGTACGCGATGATCTCGAGCGAGCGCCTGCGGTCGGAGACCCTGCGCATGCTGGCCGATCGCGGCGGGTCGACGGCGTCCGAGCACGTGCCGGCCGAGGTGGACGGCGCCGGCAGCGTGCGGCTGGCGGACGGCCGGACGCTTGCCGCGCGGACGGTGATCGACGCGCGTGGCGCCGGCGACCCGGCGGTGCCGTGCGGCTGGCAGAAGTTCTACGGCGAGGAGCTTACGCTGCGGCGTGAGCACGGACTGAGCCGGCCGATCGTGATGGACGCCACGGTCCCGCAGCGCGACGGATACCGCTTCATGTACGTCCTGCCCCTCACGCCTGAGCGCGCGCTGGTCGAGGACACCTCCTTCTCCGACGGCCCGGAGCTGGACGAGGACGAGCGCCGCCGGCGGATCGCCGAGTGGCTCCGGGAGCACGGCTGGGAGGCGCTGCGGGTCGAGCGCAGCGAGCGCGGCGTGCTGCCGATGCCGATGGCCGAGGCGCCGGAGGATCCCGTACCCCGTCGATCGCCCCCCGCCGGTCCCGCCGTGCTGCCTGGCGGCTACCGCGGCGGCTGGTTCCATCCCGGCACCGGCTACTCCCTGCCGCTGGCCGCCGAGCTCGCCGAGCTGATCGCGGCCCCCCCGGCGGACGACCTTGCCGCCGCGGTGGCCGCCGCGGCGAGCGAGCGGCGGCGGCGCGCCCGGTTCTGCCACCGGCTCAACCGGCTGCTGTTCCGGTGGTACCCGCCGGAGGCGCGGCGCGGCATCTTCGAGCGCTTCTACCGACTCCCCGAGGCCACGATCGCCCGCTACTACGCGATGCGGCTGCGCCCGGTCGACAAGGCGCGCATCCTGGGCGGCCGGCCCCCCGCCGGCCTGTCGATTCCGGCCCGCCACGGCGGCCGCCTCACGCAGGCAGCGGGCAACGGATGACCGCTCACCCCGCCGGCACGCCGGATGGGCCGGGAGGCCGCGTCGCCGCCGACTTCGATCGCGTCGCCGCATCCTACGACCTGCTGGTCGGGCTCAACCCCGGCTACCGCAGGCACCTGCGCCGGAGCGCGGAGCGGCTGGCGCTGGCCGGCGATGCCCGCATCCTGGACCTCTGCTGCGGCACCGGACAGTCGACGCTGGCGCTGCGGGCCGCGCATCCGCGCGCCAAGCTCTGCGGCCTGGACGCGTCGGCGGAGATGCTGCGGGTGGCGCGCAACCGCCCGCAGCTCGCGGGCGTCGAGTTCGTCCACGGCGATGCCATGGATCCGGCCGCCGCCGGCATCGACGGACCGTTCGACGGCATCCTGATGGCCTACGGGATCCGCAACGTGCCCGACGCCGACGCGTGCCTGCAAAGGGTGCGCAACCTGCTGGCTCCCGGAGCGCCGGTGTGCTTCCACGAGTACTCCGTAACCGGTTCGCCGTTCCAAACCGCCGTGTGGAAGGCGGTGACCGCGCTGATCATCATCCCCGCCGCGCGCGTGGTGACCGGCGACGACGGGCTGTTCCGCTACCTGCGCGACAGCGTACTGGCCTTCGACAGCGTGGAGAGCTTCGGGCAGCGCCTGCAGCGGGCCGGGTTCACCGACATCAGGACTCTGCCGGCCGGCGGCTGGCAACGCGGCATCGTCCACTCGTTCCTGGCCCGCCGCCCGGAAGGTTCCCGGTGACCGGCGGCGACGCGCCGCGGGTCGCGGTGGTGGGCGGCGGCATCGCCGGCATGGCGGCGGCCGTCGTGCTGGCCGAGCGCGGCATCCGCGTCACCGTGCTGGAACGCGAGCCCGGCCTGGGCGGGCGCGCCGGGGCGTTCCCGGTCCGGCTTGCCACCGGCGAAACGGTGCAGATGGACCGGGGCTTCCACGCCTTCTTCCGCCAGTACTACAACCTGCGCGCGCTGCTGCGGCGCATCTCGCCGGACCTGGACCTGCTGGAGCCGCTGGACGACTATCCCATCCTGGGCACCGGCGGCTCGCGACAGTCGTTCGCCCGCCTGCCCCCGCGGGCGCCGTCGGACATCGCCTCCCTCACCCCGCGCACGCCGCCCCCCGATACGAAA
>JAPOQV010000454.1 GCA_026710565.1 Spirochaetaceae bacterium
GACGCCGCCGCGGCCGAGCCCCAGCCGGTTCTCGGCGCTCGAGTGGAGGCGGTAGTCGCGCACGTCACGCACCCCGCACAGGAGGATGCTGTGCGGAAAGGCGTCCGGACGCTGGTCGTAGCCGCTACGCAGTTGCCGCAGCACCGACAGCAGCGTATCGCCCACCAGCGCGTCGATCTCGTCGATCAGCAGCACCAGCGGCGTCCGGTCGGCAGCGGCCCAGCGACTCAATGCCACGCTCAACGCGCCACCCGGTCCGGCGCTGTCGATGGCATCGCGGCAGATGCACTCCACCGAGTCGTCGCCCAGCGTCAGGCTTGCCCTGAGCGCAAACTGGGACAAGACGGTCCGCATGCCGTCGGCCACGTTCTCGCGCATCGCCTGGCCGGCCTCGACGTTGGCGTACACGCAGCGGTAATCGCCCTCGGCGCCGCCGTTCAGAAGGTCGCGCAACGCCAGCAGCGCCGATGTCTTGCCGGTCTGCCGCGGCGCGTGCAGCACGAAGTACCTCTTGTCGCGGACCAGGTCGAGCACGGCTTCGAGATCGATCCGTTCCAGTGGCGGGATGCAGTAGTGGTCCGGGGCCACCACGGGACCGGCGGTGTTGAACGTGCGCACGGTCAAACGGATCTTCCTGAGCGCGCCGGCCACTCGGGGAGCGTAAAGGTGCCCGCCCCTACCGGGTCGGCCAGGGAGCGGCGCCGCGCGCCGCGCAGCCAGTGCCTGCGGCCCAGGAACAGCGGCCGGTAGCGCTCGGGCAGGTCCGCGACGAAGGCGTCCGAGAGCTCACCGTCCTCCCAGCTCTGGTACATGGTGGGGGCGTAGCCGCAGATGACGATGGCCCGCTCCCGGTCGCTGCGCACCTGGCCGGTGGCGTGGATGAGGGTCTCTCCGAACAGCAGGGTCGATCCGGCGGGCGCCACCACCTGGTGGATCAGCGAGCGGTCGCGGTAGGCGCAGGCGATCAGCTCCTCCGGCGGCTGCGCGAGCTTGTGGCTGCCGGCGATGACGGTGGTGCCGCCGTCGTCCGGCCCCAGCTCGGTGAGGTTGGTCAGAGTCTTGACGAAGTTGCAGTGGAACAGGCCGCCGTCGCGGTGCGTCCCGAACGGCACGTCGGTGCCGCGGTGGAAGCCGTAGGCGGCGGGCGCCGACAGGTCGTCGTCCGGGTTGCGGCGGTTGACATGGGCGTTGACCTCGACGATGCGCGCCTCGCTTCCCATCAGCTCCTCGGCCATGCCCACCAACCGCGGGTGGATGGCGTATCCGGCGATGGCCGGATCGGCCTCCACGATCGCGCCCATGTACACGTGGTGCGGCTCGTCCTTGAGCAGGTTGGCGCCGCGCACCCTCACCGACGGGTCACCGGTGCGGTCGCGCGCGGCGTGCAACTCGCGCCTGAGCCGCTGCAGGGCCTCCAGGATGCGCCCGGTCTCCTCCTCCGACAGCGTCCCCGGAACGACGACGTAACCGTAGATCTCCAGGTGGAGGCGCTGCTCGGGGGTCAGCGCCGGGAACGGCCGCGGGAAGTCGCCGGCGTTCGGCCCTGGCTCGGCCATCGCGCGTCCTACGCCGGCTGCGCCTGCTCCCGAGCGACCGGCGCCACCGGCGCCACCTGCAGCGCCGCGCGCACCTGCGCCTTCTCCGCATCGTCGAGCGGCAGCACCGGCTCGCGCATCAGCGGCGACGAGAACACGCCGCGCTGGTACAGCGCCTCGTTCATGCGGGCGTGCGCCTCGCCCGAAGGCTGGCCGATACCGTAGATCGCCTCCGCCATCGGGAAGATGTGGTCCTGCAGCTCGCGCGTGCGCGCGAAGTCGCCTGCCTTCATCGCCGTCCACGCCTCGCAGATCACCTCCGGGATGCAGCCGGCGAAGCCGATCAGGGCGCCGTCGACGCCCACGTACATCGACGACAGCAGCGACTCGTCGTGGCAGGTCAGAAGCGACAGGTCCGGCGCGTGGCGGCGGAACAGGCGGCAGTCGCGCTCATACAGCGCCATGTGGCGGGTGCCGGTCTTGAGCGCCTTCACGTTGGGGATCCCGGCCATCTCGATGACGGTCTCCGCGGGATAGAACGCCTTGGTGGCGAACGGGTACAGGTGGATGACGATGCCGATGTCGATCGCCTCGGCCACGCGCTGAAAGAACCGCACCGGCGTCTCCGGCTTCATCCCGAACCGCAGCCAGTTGTGCGGCGGCATCAGCAGGATGCCGTCGGCGCCGGCGTCCTGGGCAGCCTGCGCGTGCTCGATCGCCTCCAGCGTTCCCTCGGCCGACACGCCGGAGATCACCAGCGCCTCGCCAGAGACCTCGCTGGCGATCACCTCGGTGACGCGCCGGCGCTCGGTGGGCGACAGAGAGGTGATCTCGCCCGTGTGGCCGTTGCAGACCAGCCCCCGGATCTCGTCGAAGCCGGCCAGCCAGCGCACGTAGCGGCGCAACTCCCCTTCGTTCACGGAGTAGTCGTCGTGCAGCGGAAGGCACGTCGCCGGGAAGATGTCAGTCCATCGTTCGTCGTTCATGGGCCCTAAGATAGCAGGATCGCGTGCGCGTGGCGCCGCTGTCAGACGGCGATCACTCCGGCGCGGCCCTTGCTGACGCAGATGTAGCGGACCGGGACATTCACGAAGGACTCCACGCGCTCGATCAGCCGCCGCGCCCCGCTCGGAAGGTCGGCGCGCCGGCGGATGCCGTCGAGCGGACCGCCCACGGGCTCCATCTCCTCGTAGTGAGGCTGGACGTCGCCGAGACGCCGCACATTGGCGGGCACACGGTCGACCCGCTCCGCGCCGATCGAGTAGCCGCTGCAGACGCGCAGCTCGGAGAGCGTCGACAGGACACCCAGACCGGTCACGGCCAGCGCGGTCACCCCGGTCACCCGGGCGGTGTGCCTGAGTGCCACGAGGTCCAGCCAGCCCACGCGCCGCGGCCGTCCGGTGGAGGTGCCGTACTCGTTGCCGGCCTCCCTGATCCGATCCCCCGCGTCGCCAGGGATCTCCGTCGGAAATGGCCCCTCTCCCACGCGGCTCATGTACAACTTGGCGACGCCGACCACCTCGCCCAGTGATCGGGCTGCCAGCCCGGTCCCGGCCAGTGCCCCGCCCGGCGAGCAGACGCTCGACGTGCAGTACGGGTAGGTGCCGAAGTCCACGTCCAGCAGCGCCGCGTGCGCCCCCTCGAACAGGATGTTCTTGCCGCTCCTCCGGGCGTCGTCCAGCACGTGCGCGGTGTCCGTGATGTACGGGGCCAGCCGGCTCCCCCACTCCGCGCATTGCTCCACGATCGGCTCGCACGCGAGCTGACGGAAGTCCCGGCCGGATTCGCCGGCCAGCGCGCCGAGCAGGCTGTTCTTGAGCGACACCAGGCGGGGAAGGCGCGAGCTGAGATAGGGCTGGTCCTTGATGTCGGCCATGCGCACCGCGGTGACGCGGTGCGCCTTGTCCGCGTAGCACGGGCCGATCCCGCGGCGCGTCGTGCCGATCTCGCCGTTCTCCCCGGACGCGAAGGCGCGGTCCATCAGCTCGTCCTCGATCTTGTGGTACGGCATCACCACGTGCGCGCGATCGCTGATCGCCAGTCGATCGGGGTCGACCGCATAGCCCTCCGCCTGCAGCTCGTCCATCTCCTTGAGGAGCTGCGCCGGGTCCAGGGCGGTGCCGTTGCCGATCACGTTGAGCACGCCGTCGCGGAGGATCCCGGACGGCATCAGGTGAAACGCCTTGCGCCGGTCGCCGATCCACACGGAGTGGCCGGCGTTGGCGCCGCCGTTGTAGCGGACCACCACGTCGAAGTTCTCAGCCAGGTAGTCGACGATCTGGCCCTTGCCCTCGTCCCCGAACTGCAGCCCGCATATGCAGCAGCCGCCCGCTCCGCGATCGATCCCGTTGTCGCTCACCGTTAGCTCCGCCCGTGAAGGTACCCCATTCTTCCGCACCGCGTCGGCACCTCGGCTGCCGCGCTACGGATCCCTTGCGCCGCGCGACGCTCTGCGGTTGATATAGTTGCACATTGAAACTAAAATGGTTTCATTATGCCGAGCATCACCATCCGAGGTCTGGACGAGCACGTCCTGCAGCGCATCCGGGCGCTCGCCCAGACCGAGCGTCGCAGCGTAAACGGCGAGCTGCTGACGCTGATCGACCGTGCCCTCCAGGTGGAGCATGCCGAACAGAGCCGGCGCGCAGCCGCCGTGTCCAAGGAGACCCAACTGAGGATGTGGCGCAGCATCGCGGGGTGGTGGGAGGACGATCGCTCCACCGAGCGGATCATCGCCGACATCCACGACCACCGGACTCCGGGACGCGACGTCAGCCTGTGATCATCCTCGACACCGACACCCGCGTGGAACTGCTGCGCGGGAACGAGCGCGTCATGGAGCAGCGCGCGCTGACCGACGAAGCGATCGGCGTGTCCTTCATGTCGGTGGCGGAGCTGTACTACGGCGTGGAGCGTTCGGCGAAGCCGGCCCGGAACCGGCATGCGGTGGACGTCCTGCTGCTGTCGGTCCTCGTGGTCGAATCGGATCGCGCGATCGCGCAGCGATTCGGTCAACTCAAGACCGATCTGTGGCGAGACTCGGTGCTGCTGCCGGACGCGGACTTGTTCATCGCCGCCACCACGCTGGTGCACGGCTCGCTGCTGGTCACCGGTAACTCCCGCCACTTCGCCCGCATCGGCGGGTTGCGCCTGGAGCGCTGGACATGACCGCTCAGGCGAGCGTGTTCGGCCGGGAGTCGAAGCCGAGCAGGCGCTTCAGGGTCGGCGTGGCGCGCGCGACCACCTCGTCGGAGACGATCCTGATCTGATCCTGCTGCGGCTTCAGGAACGCGCGGCAGTAGAAGCCGAGCAGGCACACGCGCTCGCGGTCGGTGCGGTTCGCCGACGACGCGTGCCACAGCGCGCCGTTGATGATCATCACGGAGCCCTTCGGCCCGGTCACCTGCAGCTCGTCGTCGTATCGCTCGCCCGGCTCCGGCAGCGCTTCGAGCCGCCGGTGGCTGCCGGGAACGCAGCGCGTGGCGCCATTCTGGGCCGTGAAGTCGTCGAGGAACCAGATGCTGTTCGCCGACAACGGAAACGCCGGACGGGGCGTCGGCAGGGTCCCCAGCGGGTGGTCGATGTGCAGGTCGCCGTCCGGTGCGCCGGGGCCGATCACGTTGACCGTGAACGAGCTCAGCGTGCAGTCGGGGCCGAGCAGATGGGCCATCGCGCCCAGGACGCGCGGATGCTGTATCGCCCGCTCGAACACCGCGCCCTTGTCGACCAGGTTCCAGACCCGCTGCGCTCTCTCGCCCAGGTACACGTGCTCGCCCGACGCCGTGCGCTCCTGGCGCGCCAAGACCGTCGCGCGGTCGCGCAGGGCCTCCACCTGGTCGGCCGGGATCGCGTCCTCCAGGACCACGAAGCCGCGCTCGTCGAGGTGGGACCGCTCCGCTTCGCTCAGCATTCAGGGCTGATGGTCGACGCTCACCATCCCCTCGTCGTTGCCGACGAAACGCTCGATGGTGTTGTGGGTCGCCGGCTGGGTGCGGAAGTCGGCGATCCACGGCGGGCGGAAGTAGGCCTGCTTCTCCCGCGGCAGCGACTCCAGCACTTCCGAGGGCAGGGTCAGCCGGTGCCAGTGGGTGGCGAGGTGCGCGTAGGCGTTGAGCACCGCCACGCGCGGCGTACCGCGGCGCCACTCCGGCCCCGCGTGACAGAGGTTCTCTGTGAAGAAGATGGCGCTGCCGGCCGGGCACTCGTAGGTCGTCAGGAACGGGCTGCGCTTGCCCGGCTCCAGCGACATGTGGTCGGGGTGCATGGGGAAGTTGCTCTTGTGGCTGCCGGCGATGAAGTGGGTGCCGCCGTCCCCCTTGGCCACGTCGGTGAGCTCGAACACCACGCGCACCATGCCCGCGTGGATGCGGCCGTTGTGGACCCGGTAGCCGAAGATCGGGTCCCCCTGCTGCGGTCCGCCGCCATGCAGGTCGCCGTGCGCCTCTCCCTTCGTCCGCCACACGCAGAAGCTCGACTCCAGGCGGATGTCGGGGCCGATCACGTCGTGCAGCACGTCGATGACCTTCGGGTGGTCGATGAGCACGCTCGACGGCCCGCCGGGCACCGCCCGATGCGCCGGGGGCAGCGACTCGGGATCGTGCTTGATGCGGTCGATCTGGTCGACGATCGCCCCGATCTCGTCCGCCGCCAGGATCGCGGGCCGCACCATGAACCCGGCCAGGTCGAAGTGGAACCGTTCCGATTCGGTCATGGCCATCCCTGCTCCTCACCCGTCGCCGGTCCGGTCGACAAAGTGGCCGGCGCCACGCAGCGCCTCCACCCCGGACTCGGCCATGGTGACCGGGAAGTTCACCGGGCGGTTGCCCTGAAGCTGCGACTGGTAGATCGCCATGATCACCTCCAGTGACCGGCGCCCGACGCGCCCGTCGCTGCGCAGCGTCCCCGTGCCGTCCAGCGCGTCCAGCAGCTCGTCGAGGGCGGCGCAGTAGGTGGATGCCGGGGCCGGCCGCTCGACTGGAGTCTCGGCCAGCTCCCGCCACGCGAAGCCGCTGTCGGGCTCGACGTCGCCCGGGTGCGACCGGAACAGGTGCACCTGCTCGCCCTGCATGCGGATCACGCCGGTCGAGCCGCTCAGCAGGAAGGAGTGGTTCTCGTAGTCGGAGAGCTCCGCGCCGTGCACGACGCCGGTCACGCCGGAAGCGAACTTCATGAACGCGGCGCTGAAGTCCTCCACCGCCCACGGCCGGGAGCGCTGCTCGGCAATGCCGCAGAGCCACTCCACGTCGCCGGCGAACACGTCCATCTGGTCGAAGTAGTGGCTGAAGTCGTGCAGCAGCGGTCCCTCGTTCTCGCTGCGCCAGGACGGAGTCGGCTTGCCGCCGTCCATGGAGCAGTCGATGTAATTCAGATCGCCGATCGCGCCGGCGGAGACCAGCTCGCTGGCCAGGACCCACTCCGGGTGCCAGCGCCGGTTGTGGTTGATCTGCAGCAGCACACCGGCGCGCTCGCAGGCTGCGATCATGCGGTCGCACTCGCCGAGCGAGAGCGCCATCGGCTTCTCGCAGATGATCGCGCGCGTGGACGGCGCTGCCGCGCAGTCCTCGACCATCGTGCAGTGCAGTTCCGGATGGGTGCCGACGATGCAGATCTCGGGCGCCGACTCGGCGAGCATCTGCCGGTAGTCGTGATACAGCGCCTCGACGCCGAAGCGCTCGCCGAACTCGACCAGCTTCTCGCGTCCGCGGTTGACTCCCGCCACCAGACGGCAGCGGTCGCTGGCGGCCACGGCGGCGGCGTGGTTGTCGGGCAGGTCGCTGAACGTGAACTGATAGCCGACGCGGCCGGTGCCGATCAGGGCGACGCCATACATGATCAGACCCGCTCGAACTTCTGCAGGCGGTCGCGGTCGAACGGGACCTCGCAGACGTAGATGTCGCCGTGCGAGTCCTCCCAGATGCCGTGCGGTGCGCCCTTGAACCGGCCGGGCTCGTCCCCCTTCTGGCCCCAGCGGCCGATGATGCGGCCGTCCAGGTCGACCAGCGCCACCGTCCCGTCCGCCTCGGCAAGGTGAACGACGTCCCGGTCGTCGACCACCAGGTCGTTGGCTGCCTTCACGTCCGTCCACTCCTCGATGAAATCGCCCTCGCGGTCGAACACCTGGATGCGGGCGTTGGTGCGGTCGATGACCAGCAACCGCCCGCGCGGATCTACCTTCACGCAGTGCGGAAGCTGGAACTGGCCCGGGCCGGTGCCCTCGGCTCCCCAGGAACGCACCAGCTCGCCCTCCGGCGTGAAGCGGTGCATGCGCTCCTGGCCGTAGCCGTCGGAGACGTACAGGTCGCCCCACGGCGCCCGCACCGCCCAGGTCGGCATGTTGAACGGCGCGCCGGGCTCACCGGGCCGGCCTCGGGTGCCGATGGTCTGCACGACGGTGCCGTCCAGCCGGCAGATCTCCACGGTGTGGTGGATGATGTCGGTGATGTAGGCGAGCTGGTCGGGTCCGATCCAGATCGAGTGGGGCCGCTTCAGGAAGTCCTGGCCCCAGGTCTCCACGTAGGTGCCGTCGCGCTCGAACACCCGGATCACGTCGTTCGGCTCCCGGTCGGCGACGTACACGCGGTCGTTCGCGTCGGTCGCCACCGCCGTGACGATGCCGATCTGCGCGCGGATCGCCGGGTCGCCCCAGTCGGGTACCAGCCGGTATCGATAATCGCCAACTCCAACGGAGTCGTTCACTCCAACGGTCATGCGTGCATCTCCTTGTCCGTTCGAACCTCGTCCGATCGAAACAGTATCCACATGGGCGATTCCCCCACCTCGCTCACCGCCAGCGGCGTCAGCCGCCCGTCCGCCGGCTCGATCCGGTAGGCGGCGATCCGGCCCGAGTCCTGCCCGGCGGCCAGCAGCAACCGGCCGGCGGGGTCGAGCTGGCAGGCGCGCGGCACCGGCTCCGTAGGCACGATCTCGCGCAGCGACAGCGCGCCGGTCCGTGCGTCGAGCGCGAAGTTGGCGATGCTGTCGTGGCCGCGGTTCGGGGCGAACAGGCTGGCCCCGTCGGGGGTGATGCGTATCTGCGAGCAGGTGTTCTCACCGTCGTAGCCGGGCGGCAGCGTGGAGGCGGTGTGCCAGCGGGTCAAGGTCCCGTCCCCGGTGTCCAGGCGGTAGGCCGTGACGCTCCCGGCCTGCTCGTTGGAGACGTACAGCAGCGGCAGTCGCGGGTGGAAGCAGAAATGGCGCGGCCCGCAGCCGTTCTCGCCGATCAGGCGCGGCGGGGTATTGGGCCGCAGCATGCCGGTCCGCCCGTCGAACACGAACTGGTGCACGGCGTTGGAGCCGACCGGTTCGGCGATGGTGCAGGAGAACGCCCAGCGGTTGGTCCGGTCGGTCTCCAGGATGTGCGCGCCGACGCCGGTGTCGAGCAGGCAGAGCGGCGGTCCGGCGGCCACGCCGTCACCGCCGATGGCGTGCACGGCCACCGCCCCGTCCGCGTAGTAGGCGGACAGCAGGAAGCGGCCGGTGCGGTCGGTGGACACGTAACAGGCGCCCGACGGGGTCTGAAGCTCGCCCACGGGAGTCAGGCTCCCGTCCGGCTCGACCGTCAGGGTGCTGATGCGCTCGGCGCGCCGCCGGCTGACGTACACGAAGCGCTCGCCCGGCGCGAACGCCATCGGCGCCGGGCCGCCGGCCAGCGCGTACGAGCCGGTGGGGCGGAGCGTCCCGCCGTCGGGGTCGAGCGCCAGCCGCGCGACGCGGTCTTCTCCGCTGAGCGCGACGTACACGCTCAGGTGGCTGGCACTGGTCGGGGGGTTGGCACTGATGCCGGTGCGGGCGATGGCGGATGGAGGGTAGCAGTGCCCGCCGTTCACCGTCCATGATGCGGCCCGACATGGCTGAACGACGCCTACGAGTTCTTTTTCTTCCGCAACCGGGCGTACCGGTTTCCGAGGGCCGCACCTACCGCCACCTGGCGGCGGTCAGCGAGCGGCACGACACCAGAGCCTTCGACGAATCGATGCCCGCGGCGGCGCAGTTCGACGGCGTCGAGGTCGTGGTCGACATGGGCGGCAACGCCAGCAAGGAGAGGATCGACCTCGCCGCGGCGGCCGGTGTCCGTCACTTCCAGGTGCAGACCAACGGCCTGGACCACGTCGAGGTGGAGCACATCCTGGGCAAGGGGATCGCGCTCTCGCACTGCCCCGGCTACCTGAGCGCGGAAGCGCTGGCCCAGAACGCGATGATGTTCATCCTGCTGCTCGCCGCCCAGTACAAGACGGCGGCCGGCAACTTCCACGGCGGCACCTATTACCACCCTGAGGGCATCCGACTGGACGGCAAGAAGCTGGCGATCATCGGCTACGGCGCCAGCGGCCAGCAGCTCGCCCTGCGCGCCCATCCGTTCGGGATCAAGGTCTCCGCGATCGACGTGCGCATGATTCCCACCGAGGTGCTCGACCAGGTGCCCCTGGAGTTCCTGGGATCGCCCGAGGACATGGACGACGTGATCGCCGAGTGCGACATCCTGTCGGTGAACCTGCATCTGAATGCGAGCACCCGCCACATCATCGACCGGCGCCGCATCGGCCTGCTAAAGCCGAGCGCGTGGGTGATCAACGTCGCCCGCGGGGCGCTGATCGACGAAGTGGCCCTCTACAACGCGTTGCTGGCCGGCAACCTGGGCGGCGCCGGCCTGGACGTGTTCGAGAGCGAGCCCCCGGACAGCAACCATCCGGTGTTCTCGCTGCCGAACGTGTACGCCACGCCGCACACCGCCGGCGGCACGGAGTCGACCACCGACAACCGGGCGCGCTTCGCCGCCGACAACCTGGACCGCATCTCCCGCGGCGAGGAGCCGCGCGGCCTGATCACCGGCCGCATTTCCTGATCAGCACCGGGCACGAGGTCGTCCGAGCGTTCGGGCAGGACTTGACTAAGTCTTATGACTAAGTCAGCATGACGCAACCATGCGACAGGTGACCGTGCACGAGGCCAAGACCCACCTCTCGCGCCTGATCCGTCAGGCGCAGGCTGGGGAAGAGGTGATCATCGCGCGGGGCGACACGCCGGTGGTGCGGCTGGTCGCCGTCGACGGCGCGCCGCAGCCGCGGAGGCTGGGCGGGGCGCCCGGGCTGGTGGAGTACATGGCCGAGGACTTCAACGCCGAGATCGACGATTTCGGAGCGTACGCGCCATCCGAGTCCTGATCGACACGCAGGTCTTCCTGTGGAGCATGGATGCCCCGCAGAAGCTCAGCGTCGACGCGCGCTCCTTTCTCGAATCGAGCGAGCACGACCTGTTTCTGAGCGCGGCGAGCTACTGGGAGGTCTGCATCAAGGTGTCGATCGGCAAGCTGCGGCTCGCCGCCGGCTGGCAAGCGACCGCCGACCGCGAGATGACTCGGAACCGCATCGAATGGCTGCCCATCGACAAGACCCATCTGCAGGGGCTGATCGACCTGCCGTGGATTCATCGTGATCCCTTCGACCGTCTGCTCGTCGCGCAGGCTGTGGCAGCCGGCATGAGCCTGTTGACGTCGGATCGAAATCTCGATCGATATCCGGTCGAGACGTGTTGGTGAGGAACAAGGAGATGGCTGAACGGGACGATGCGGCAGCGGCGGCCGGCGAGTGGCTGGCCCTGCTGGACGCAGGCGAGTATCAGGCGTGCTGGGAGGGCGGCTCGTCGCTGATGCGCACGGCGGTGAGCCCGGGCCAGCTCGCCAAGACGGTGCGCTCGGCGCTGGAACCGATGGGCGCTCCGCAGTCGCGCTCGCTGGACGGCGCCGACTACCACGAGACGCTGCCCGGTGCGCCGGACGGCCGCTACTGGGTCATGCGCTTCGCCGCCCGCTACGCGCGCAAGCAGGCGGCGACGGAGACCGTCACGGCCTCCTGGGACGGCGATGCGTGGCGGGTGAGCGGGTACTTCATCAGTTAGGGGCCGCCTGACGGATCGGGGCGGCGGGGCGGCGTTTTGCCTTGCCGGTTCGCCCCGGCCGACGTAGAATCGCGCGGCTTCCGGCGCCTCCCCACACATGGCCAACATCGCACCCCAGACCGCTCCTCACCTGTCGACCGCCGAGATGAAGGCCGACTACAAGCGCATCCTGCGGCGGGAGACCCGCGCCAGGGCGTGGCGCATGCGCTCGTTCTACGGCCTGCTGCTGATGGCGTTCGCGCTGTTGGCGGTGTTCAAGTACGCGCCGATCTGGGGCGTGTCGATCTCCTTCCTGGACTTCAACTTCTACGACGGCATCCTGGGCAGCGCCTGGAACGACTTCGCCCACTTCCGCCGCCTGTTCCAGGATCCGTTCTTCTACCGCATCTTCCGCAACAACGTCGTCCTCAGCCTGCTGCACCTTGCGATCACGTTTCCCGCTCCGATCGTGCTGGCGCTGCTGCTCAACGAGGTACGCCACACCGTCTACAAGCGCACCGTGCAGTCGATCGGCTATCTCCCCCACTTCATGTCATGGGTGGTCTTGTCCGGCATCCTGCGGGAGGTCCTGTCGCCGAGCACGGGTTTCGCCGGATGGCTGTTCACGCAGCTCGGACTGGACCCGGTCAACTGGTTCACCAACGTGGAGACGTTCCGGGCGTTGCTGGTGGGAACGGCCATCTGGCAGAGCGTGGGCTGGGGTTCGATCATCTATCTGGCCGCCCTGTCCGGGATCGATCCGCAGCTCTACGAGGCGGGCGCCATCGACGGCACCAGCCGCTGGCAGAACGCCCTCCACATCACGCTCCCCTCTCTGGTGCCGGTGATCACCATCCTGTTCCTGCTGCGGCTGGGCAACCTTTTCGAACAGAGCTTCGAGCACGTGTTCATGATGTACAACCCGGTCGTCTACGAGGTCGGCGACATCATGGAGACCTACATCTACCGGGGCGGGATCCAGGACGGCAACTTCGACTACACCACCGCGGTCGGATTGTTCCAGAACGTGCTGGGCCTGGTGCTGCTGGTAGTCGTCAACCAGATCACACGCCGCTACAGCGACTTCAGTGTCTGGTGACCTGAGATGGCTCTCGTAGCAACCCGCACCTCGATCTCCGGCAAGGCGTTCGACAGCGTCAACTACCTGTTGCTCGCGCTGTTCGCGCTGTCGATCGCCTACCCGTTCTGGACGCTGATCCTGCAGTCGTTCTCCTCCATCGACGCGGTCAACAGCATGCGGCTGAAGATCTGGCTGGATGCCTGGCACCTCGAGGCGTGGGGATTCGTCCTGCAGGACGACACCATCGGGCTGGCCTACCTCAACACCATCTTCCGCACCGTGGTGGGCACGGCACTGACCCTGCTGGTCACCTTCAGCGCCGCCTACGCGCTGTCGAAGAGGCTGCTGCCCGGCCGCGCACTGCTGACGTTCCTGTTCGTGTTCACCCTGTTCTTCCAGGGCGGCCTGATCCCCACCTACCTGGTCGTGCGCCGGCTCGACCTGATCAACACCAGGCTCATCCTGTTATTGCTGCCGGCGATGAGCACCTTCTACATCATCATCTGCCGCAACTTCCTGATGACGATCGACGAATCGCTGGAGGAATCCGCGGTTATCGACGGCGCCGGCTACTGGCGCGTGCTGTTCCAGATCATCATCCCGCTGTCGAAGCCGGCGCTGGCGACCATCGCGCTGTTCTCGGCGGTTTATCACTGGAACGACTTCTTCCTGCCGCTGATCTACGTCAACGACGACGACAAGCGCGTGCTGCAGGAGCTGATCCGCGACCTGATGATGGACCTCAGCCTGCTGCAGACCGACCAGTTCATCTCCGAGCTGACCGAGGAGCTGCGCGAGTCCGAGCAGTTCCGGGAGCTGATGCGCATCCCGCCGAAGGCGGCGCAGGCGGCCACCGTCCTGCTCACCATCGGACCCATCGTATTCATCTACCCGTTCCTGCAGAAGTACTTCGTCAAGGGCGTGATGCTGGGGTCGCTGAAGGGCTGATCCGTCCGCGCCGACGCCGGAGATCAGCGCCAGACGGTCTCGAACAGCCGCAGCAGGTTCGCGCCCATGATGCCGCGGACCTCCGCCTCGCCGTAACCGCGCCGCAGGAGGCCGTCGGTCAGGTTGGGCACCTCCTCCGGTCCGGCGATGCCTGGCGGAAAGATCCAGGGAGGCGGCGTGTACGCCGCCGGGCTGAAGCGGCCGGAGTCCCAGCTCTCCTGCGGGATCGAGCAGAAGTCCAGCCCGAAGCCGACATGCTCGGCCCCCACCAGCGCGGCGATGTGGTCGATGTGGTCGAGCATCCGCTCCAGCGTCGGCTTCCGCCAGCGCACCATGCTCGGAAAGGCGGTGACGCCGATCACGCCGCCGCAACCGGCGATCGCCGCAACCGCCTCGTCACGCAGATTGCGCGGGTTACCGCAGACCGTGTCCGCGTTGCTGTGGCTGGCCACTATCGGCTCCGACGATGCCGCCACGATCTCCATCGCGGTCCGGTGCCCTGCGTGCGACACGTCGAGCAGGATCCCCGCCTCGTTCGCCGCCTGGACTACCCGAACACCCGCATCGCTCAGCCCCGCGTCCGCCGGCTCCAGGCAGCCATCGCCGAACGGACTGTGATCGTTGTAGGTGAGCTGGAGCATGCGGATGCCGAGCCGTTGCAGGTTCCACGCCTCGTCCGGATCGTCGGCCAGCTCCGGCGGCGGCTTCTGCGCGTGGAATATCACGCCGAGCCGTCCGTCCGCCTTGGCTTCGTGGACGTGCCGCGGCTCGGTCACGTGCAGCAGGGTGTGGTCGTCGCGGAAGCGCCTGAACCACGCCGGGAGCTGTGCCCGCACCGCGGTCGCCGCGAACGCGGTCGTGCCACCGGCCCGGATGCGCTGCCAGTACGCGCCGCGATCGTCCGCTCGCGCCAGCACTTCGGCGCCGTTGATGACGATCAGGTCCCGGTTGTCCATCGCGTCCCCGAGCCCCGCACCACGCCGAGCAGGGTGTCGACGTAGTCGCGGATCCCGAACAGCCGGCACCCGGCGTCGCCGACCAGCCCCCGGCGCACGCGGCCGGTGCGGTCCCACAGCGCCCCCAGGCGCGGCCGGTCGAGCCCCATGAACCGCGCTCGCGGATCGGATTGCCGCCGCTCCTCCCACCACATCGCCTCCACCACGTGCACGTAGGTCGACGAGTGGTAGTCCACGCCCAGCATCAGCAGGCGCCCGTCCCGGTCGCGGGCCCGGATCATGGGCGAGTGCGTCCCGTAGGTCCGGCCCCACGGCGGACGGTCCCAGGGGGACGGCAGCCCTTCGTCACGGCGGTGGCCGTCCACGAAGCTCGCAGCCTCCCTGCCCCGCGCGGCGACCGAGTGCGAGTAGTGGTCCGACCGGACCGTCCCCGGCATGCGGCGGAAGAACTCGGTGAGCCACCCCACCGAGGACGGCGCGGTCTCCGGGTCCCAGCTCGCCGCGCGCCAGTCGCGCCCTCCGTCCAGGTTGAAGGACGGCATCAGCAGCAGCCCGTCGCCGATCGCGTCCATCAGGGCATCGACGACCGACTGCGCGCCGCCGGCCACCTCGCCCAGGCTCTTGAACGATGAGTGGACGAACAGCGTGTCGCCGTCGCGCACGCCGAGCGCGCGCAGGTCCCGGGTCAGAGAGGTTCGCGTGTGCATGGCGCTCCCGCCTCTTGCGTGAGGTACGACATTCCGCAGGTCGCCTTCTACTACTTCCACAGCCGGGCCGGCAACGTCCCGGGCGAGCGGCCTTGACCAGCGGTGGCATAATCGGAGCCCATGCAGCGACTCGACACCCAACACCTCTGGATCAGCGGCGAGGACGGCTACTTCCGCTACCGCATACCCGCTCTCACGGTAACCGCCGCCGGCACCGTGCTCGCGTTCTGCGAAGCCCGCAAGTACACCGGCGGGGACTCGGACCAGATCGACCTGCTGGTCCGGCGCAGCAGCGATCACGGCAGGACCTTCGCCCCGCCACAGCTCGTGGCCACCGAGCCGGACTGGGTATGCGGCAATCCCGCGCCGGTGGTGGATCGCGATACCGGAAGCATCTGGCTGCCGTTCTGCAAGAACCGCCGCGACGGCGACGAGCGCATGATCTGCCACGGGCAGGCGCCGCGCACGGTCTGGGTCACCGCCAGCCACGACGACGGCGTCACCTGGGAGGAGCCGGTCGAGATTACGGCACAGGTCAAGCAGCCCGACTGGACCTGGTACGCCACCGGTCCCGGCCACGGCATTCAGCTCGCCTCCGGCCGCCTCCTGATCCCCTGCGACCACATCGTCGCCCGCCACTACGAGGCGCGCGATCCCTACCACTCCCACGTCATCTACTCCGACGACCACGGCGCTACCTGGACCATCGGCGGCAGCGCCGACGAGGGCACCAACGAGTCGATCGCGGTGCAGACCGAGGACGGCTGGCTGTGCCTCAACTGCCGCAACAAGAGCATCCTGCGCCATCCCGAAGGCGGCCAGCATCGTGCCGTGACGTGGAGCAACGACGGCGGCGAGACGTTCTCTCCGATCGTGCGCGACGTGGCGCTGCCCGAACCGATCTGCCAGGCGAGCATGTGCCGCTACCCTGGCGCCGACGGACGCCAGCGGATCCTGTTCAGCAACCCCGCGGCGACCACCCGGCGCCGCATGACCGTGCGCCTCAGCTACGACGGGTGCCGCAGTTGGCCGCTGGCGCGGGTACTGCACGACGGCGCCGCGGCGTACTCCGATCTGTCCGTGACGGACGACGGGATGGTCTGCTGCCTGTACGAGAACGGTGCCGGCAACGACCCCTGCGCACGGCTGACCCTGTCGCGCTTCAACCTGGAGTGGCTCACCCACGGCGCGGATGTTGCCGGCAGCAGCAGCGATTCGTGAGCCTGGCGCGGCGTTGACGCCCCTTGGCCGGTCTGAGAAGGTGGCGCAGCTTCGCCGGACTACGGCGCCGGAGGTATCCATGAAAACATCCCTGAAGAGACTGATTCTGCTGGCGGCGGCGCTGCCGCTGTTGGTCACGCTGGCACAGGCGGAGGACGACTGGTTCGTCGGATCGGGCGTGCCGGTGTCCTACAACTCGCCCGCCGAATTCGAGGCGGCCACCGGGCGCACGCTTGAGTATGGCGAGGCGCCGGTGCTTGCCGCGCTGGTGGCCTCAGGCGACCTGCCGCCGGTCGAGGACCGCCTGCCGAACGATCCGATCGTCATCGCGCCGGCCCACCAGATCGGTGTCTACGGCGGCACCCTGGTGATTCCCGGCGATCCCGGCTGGATCAACGACGAGTACATGCGTCAGTGGGGCCTGACCATACCGGTGAACGGCGAAACGCTGCTGCCCAACGTGTTCGCATCGTACGAGCCCAACGCGGATGCCTCGGTGTACACCATCCGCTTGCGGGACGGCCTGCGCTGGAGCGACGGCGAGGCGTTCGACACCGAGGACATCCAGTTCTGGTTCGACCACGACGCCGCGGACACCGAGCTCAACCCGAACGGCGTCGGCAACCTCAAGGTCGGCGGGGTGATGGCCACCCTGAACGTGGTCGACGACGTCACCTTCCAGTTCGAGTTCGCCGGCCCCTACCCGAATCTGCCCAACAACATGATGCGCTGGTTCCCGGATTCATTTCTGCCCGAGCACTACATGGGCCAGTTCCATCCCGGCGTCGCCGGGCGGGACAAGGCGGAGAGCGCAGCCAAGGAGGCCGGCTTTACCACCTGGATGGCGTATTGGAAGGAGTACCTGATCTGGAGCAACTTCAACACCGACCTGCCGGTTATCCACCCGTGGAGGCTGAACAGCAAGAGCGACACGCTCGGCGTGTTCGAGCGCAACCCCTACTACTACAAGGTGGAC